>JBBTEL010000043.1:2596-6046 GCA_038042325.1 Candidatus Methylomirabilota bacterium | reverse complement strand
CACGTCGCTTCGTCCACGACGAGCGGCGGCTCGAGTCTCAGGACCATGTCCCCCGCGGTCAGGACCAGGAGGCCCGCCTCCCGGCACGCCGTGACGAGGGCCGCGGCCGGGCGGGAGAGCTCGATGCCGATCAGGAGACCTTTGCCGCGCACCTCGCGGATGACGGAGTGGGTCGCTTTGAGGGCGGCGAGGCCGTTCATCAGGTGCCGGCCCATCCGCGCCGCGCGCTCCGGGAGCTTTTCCTCAAGGAGCGTGGTGAGCGTGGCGAGCGCTACCGAGGCGACGAACGGCGTCCCCCCGAACGTGGACGCGTGGGTGCCGGCCGTGAGCCCCCGGGCGACGGGGTCGCGCGCGACCATGGCGCCGATGGGGACGCCGTTCGCCAGCCCCTTGGCGAGCGTCATGATATCAGGCTCCACGCCCCAGTGCTGGTACCCCCAGAGCGTGCCGGTCCGCCCCAAGCCTGTCTGGACCTCGTCCAGGATCAGGAGCGCTCCGGCCTCGTCGCAGAGCTTCCTCAGGCCGGGGAGATACCCGTCGTCGGGGACGTTCACGCCCCCCTCGCCCTGGACCGGCTCCAGCAGGACTGCGGCGGTCCGGTTGTCCAGCGCTCGCTCCACCGCCCGGAGGTCGTTGTAGGGCACGTGCTTGAACCCCGGCATGAGCGGCTCGAAGCCGTGACGGTACTTCTCCTGCCCGGTGGCGGTCACCGTGGCGAGGGTGCGCCCGTGGAAGGAATTCCGCATCGCGATGATCTCGTAGCGATCGCTCGCGAAGTGCTCGCGGCAGTATCTCCGGGCCAGCTTGAAGGCCGCCTCGTTGGCTTCGGCGCCCGAGTTGCAGAAGAAGACCCGGTCGCCGAACGAGTTCTCGCAGAGGAACCGGGCGAGATGGGTCTGGGGGGCCGTGTGAAAGAGGTTGGACACGTGGATCAACGTCCCTGCCGCCTCCCGGATGGCACCCGTGACCCGCGGATGGCAGTGCCCGAGCGCCACGACGCCGATCCCCGCGGTGAAATCCAGGTACTCGCGCCCATCGGAATCCCAGACGCGGACCCCCTCGCCACGGACCAGGCAGATGGGGGCCCGGGAATACGTCGGAACGTGGTACCGCTCGGACCACTCGAGGAGCGTCTTGGTGTCCACGGTGTCCCCCTCAGAGAACGATTTCGGTTCCGATCCCTTCCTTCGTGAAGATCTCGAGCAGGATGACGTGGGGGATGCGGCCGTCGATGATGTGGCACTTGGCGGTTCCGCCCTCCAGCGCCTTGAGCGACGACTCGACCTTGGGGAGCATCCCCCCCTCGATCACGCCGGCCCGGATCAGGCGCTCGGCGTCCTTCCGCGTCAGCGTCGAGAGCAGCGTCCCGTCCTCGCCCTGGATTCCCTCCACGTCGGTCAGGTGGATGAGTTTTTCGGCGACGAGGGCTGCGGCCAGCTCGCCGGCCACCAGGTCCGCGTTGATGTTGTAGGTCTCTCCGGTCGCCCCGACTCCCACGGGGGCGATCACCGGAATGAACCCGTTCTCCTCCAGGAGCCTGATGGCCTGGGGATTCACCTGCTCCACCTCGCCCACGAGGCCGATGTCCACCGTCTCGCCCTGGGGCGTCCGATGGGCGAGGCGCCGCGCCCGGAGCAGGTTGCCGTCCTTGCCGGAGAGCCCCACGGCGCGGCCACCGTGGTGGTTGATCAGGCCCACGATCTCCGTGTTGATCTTGCCGACGAGGACCATCTCGACGATGTCCATGGTCTCCGCGTCGGTGACCCGCATCCCGCCGACGAAGCGCGGCTCCTTGCCGAGGCGCTTCATCAGCGCCCCGATCTGCGGCCCGCCGCCGTGCACGATCACGGGGTTGATCCCCACGTAGCGGAGCAGGATGACGTCGAGGGCGAAGGATTCCTTCAGGTCCGCCTGCTCCATGGCCGCGCCGCCGTACTTGATGACGATGGTCTTGCCCTGGAAGGCGCGGATGTACGGCAGGGCCTCCATCAGGATCTCGGCCCGCTCGATCATCGCCTTCACGTCCCGGCTGGTCATGTTCTCCGTCGTTAGCGATATCCGGGGTCTGGGGGCCCGGCCCCCAGGTTAAAGAATATACCGCGAAAGGTCTTCGTCTTTGATGATGTCGGCCAGGCGCGTGTGGACGTAGCCCGCGTCGATGGTCAGCTCCTTGCCGGGCATGTCGGGCGCGGTGAACGAGATCTCTTCCAGGAGCTTTTCCATGATCGTGTAGAGTCGCCGGGCGCCGATATTCTCGGCACGCTGGTTGACGATCGTCGCCAGCTCGGCCACGGCGTCGACCGCATCGGGAGTGAAGTGCAGCGTGACGCCTTCGGTGTTCAGGAGCTCGATGTACTGCCGGATCAGCGCGTTCTGGGGCTCGGTCAGGATGCGGATGAAGTCCTCCCGGGTCAGCGCGTCGAGCTCCACCCGGATCGGAAACCGTCCCTGCAGCTCGGGAATCAGGTCCGACGGCTTGGCCACGTGGAAGGCCCCGGCCGCGATGAAGAGGATGTGGTCGGTCTTGACCGGCCCGTACTTCGTCGTCACCGTGGAGCCCTCGACGATGGGGAGCAGGTCTCGCTGCACGCCCTCCCGCGAGACGTCCGGCCCGTGGCCCGCCTCGCGCCCCGCGATCTTGTCCAGCTCGTCGAGAAACACGATGCCCGAGTTCTCGACCCGATGGATCGCCTGGGCGACGACCTCCTCCATGTCGACGAGCTTTTGGGCTTCCTCCTGGGCCAGGAGCCGCTTGGCCTCGGCCACCTTGACCTTCCGGCGCTTGGTCTTGGTGGGGAGCATGTTGGAGAGCATCTCGCGGAGATTGATCCCCATCTCCTCCATCCCCTGCCCCGAAAAAATCTCGACGATGGGGGTGACCTGGGACTGGATCTCGAGCTCGATCAGTCGCTCGTCGAGCTTTCCCGCCCTGAGCTGGGCGCGCAGCTTGTCCTTCGTCGCCTGGCGGGACGCCTCGGGCGAGACCTCCTCCAGCGTCTGGCTCTGAAAGGGCTCCGACTTCCGGCGGGGGAGGAGGAGATCCAGCAGGCGGTCCTCGGCCAGCGTCTCGGCCTTCTCGCGCACCGCTCCCGCCATCTCGCCCTTCACCATGCTGACGGCGAGTTCCGTGAGGTCGCGGATCATGGACTCGACGTCCCGCCCGACGTACCCGACTTCGGTGTACTTGGAGGCCTCCACCTTGAGAAACGGGGCCTGTGCCAGCTTCGCCAGGCGGCGCGCGATCTCGGTCTTCCCCACCCCGGTGGGCCCGATCATGATGATGTTCTTCGGGGCCACCTCGTCCCTCAGCTCGGGGGGGAGCTTCTGCCGGCGCCAGCGGTTCCGGAGGGCGATGGCCACGGCGCGCTTGCCCCGCTCCTGGCCGATGATGTACCGGTCCAGCTCGATCACGATCTGGGCGGGAGTCAGCGGGGCCATCGGGTCCCCCGG
>JBBTEL010000043.1:0-2496 GCA_038042325.1 Candidatus Methylomirabilota bacterium | reverse complement strand
GCGAGAGCGAAGGGGCCGCCCGAGCCGATCCCGATCACGCCGTCGTCGGGCTCGATCACCTCGCCCGTTCCCGAGAGGATGAAGGAGCGCTCCTGGTCGGCCACCGCGAGGAGCGCCTCCAGGCGCCGCAGCACCCGATCGGTGCGCCAGTCCTTGGCCAGCTCTACGGCGGCCCGCGACATGTTCCCGCGGTACTCCTCGAGGCGGGACTCGAATTTCTCGAAGAGGGCGAAGGCATCGGCGGCGGTGCCCGCGAAGCCCGCGAGCACCCGGTCGTGGTAGATCTTCCTCACCTTGCGCGCTCCCGCCTTGACGATGGTGGGGCCGATGGACACCTGGCCGTCGCCCGCCAGCGCCACTTTCCCCTTGTGGCGCACGCACACCACAGTGGTCCCCCGGATCGGACGTTCGATCATGTCCCGGCCTTCGTAGCCTTGGTTCCGCCGGGGGAGGCACCGGAGGGGGTGGGGACCCCCTCCGGATGGGCCCTCGGGTGCGCCGAGTCGTACACCCGCATGAGGTGGTCGGCGCTGACGTGCGTGTAGCGCTGGGTCGTGGACAGCCGGCTGTGGCCGAGCAGGTCCTGGATCAGCCGGAGGTCGGCGCCGGCGTCGAGCATGTGGGTGGCGAAGGTGTGGCGGAGCGTGTGGGGCGTCACGCGGCGCGTGAGCCCGGCGGCCCGGCTCCTGGCCTTGACGATCCGGTGGACGCTCCTCACCGTGAGGCGCCCGCCCCTGAGGTTGCGGAAGAGCGGGCCGTCGGCCTGCCCGTGCGCGCCCAGGTAGGCGTCCAGCGCCTGGAGGGCGGCGTCGCCCACGGGGATCATCCGCTCCTTCGCCCCCTTGCCACGCACCCGGATCGTGCCCCCGCCCCGATCGACATCCGCCAGATCCAGACCGCAGAGCTCGGCCACCCGGGCCCCCGTCGCGTAGAGCATCTCGAGGATCGCCCGGTCGCGCGCCTCCGCCGGCGGCGCGGCGGCCGACGCCGGGCGCTCGAGCAGGACCGTGGCCTCGTCGATCGGCAGGAAGGAGACGAGCCGCTTCGGCAGCCGCGGCGCGGAGACCTCCCGCGCCGGGTTCCTCGGGAGCCCACCGCGTCGGGTCAGGAAGGCCAGGCAGCTCCGGATGGCCGCCAGCTTGCGCGCGATGGAGGCGCGGGAGAGGCCGGCCTCGTACAGCCGCGCCAGGTACTGGCGCAGGAGCCGCGCGTCCACGTGCGCCAGCTGGCCGACGTGCCGCGCCGCGAGGAAGCGCCGGAACTGCCCGAGGTCGGTCCGGTAGCTTCGAAGCGTGTGGGCCGACGCGCCCCGCTCGACGGCCTGGTACCGGAGAAACGCCTCCACCGCCTCGGTCATTCCGCGCTGACCTCGGTCTCCTGTTTATATCCGCAGCCGTCCTTGGCGCAGTACCGCAGGAGCTTTTTCCCTCGGGCGTAGCGCGCCAGGAGGAACGGCGCTGCGCACTTCGGGCAGGGCTCGGGGACCGGCCGCTGCCACAGGATGAACTTGCAGGCAGGA
Source organism: Candidatus Methylomirabilota bacterium (assembly GCA_038042325.1). GTDB lineage: Bacteria > Methylomirabilota > Methylomirabilia > Rokubacteriales > CSP1-6 > CSP1-6. The sequence continues at coordinate 977 of JBBTEL010000043.1, read as the reverse complement.
TAGTTGGAGCAGGCGTAGTAGGCCTTGCCGCGGCGGGAGCGCCGCTCGACGAGCTGTCCCCCGCACCCGTCCTGGGGACAGGCGATGCCGGTCGTCAGCGGCTTGGTGTTCTTGCACTCCGGGTAGCCCTGGCACGCGATGAACTTCCCGTAGCGGCCCTCCTTGATGACCATGGGCTTGCCGCACTGGTCGCAGACCTCGCCGGGAACGACCTCTGCCGCGCGCCCGCGGCCGTTCCCATTGAGGTCCTGCGTGAACTTGCAATCGGGGTAGCCCGAGCAGGCGAGGAATCTCCCGTACCTCCCCCAGCGCTCGAAAAGCGGCTTGCCGCAGTCGGGACACGCCTGGCCCGTGGCCGCCGGCTCCTTTTTCCCAGCTTGCTTGAGCTCTTTTTCGAAGCGCTTGTAGAAGCGCTGGATGGCTTCGCTCCAGGGCGCCTTGCCTTCCTCGATCTTGTCGAGGTCTTCCTCCATCTGGGCGGTGAACTCGACGTCCATGATTCCCGGGAAGAGGGGAACGAGGAAATCAGTAACGTGAACCCCGAGCTCCGTGGGGTAAAGCGTGCCTTTGTCCCGTCGCACGTAGCCGCGGTCCTGGATCGTGCTCATGATCTGGGCGTAGGTGGAGGGCCGGCCGATGCCCCGCTCCTCGAGGAGCTTGATGAGCGACGCCTCGGTATAGCGCGGGGGCGGCTGGGTGAAGTGCTGCTTCGGGTCCAGCGCGAGGAGCGCGAGCTCCTCCCCCACAGTGAGGGGCGGCACCACCGCTTCGGCCTCTTCCTCGGTGGGCGCCTCCGATTCTTCCCGGCTCTCCACGTACACGGCGGTGAAGCCCGGGAAGCGGAGCGTGGATCCCTGAGCGCGGAAGAGGCAGTCGCCGGCCTGGATGTCCGCGGCCACGGTGTCGTAGATCGCCGGGAGCATCTGGCTCGCCAGAAAGCGCTCCCAGATCAGGCGGTAGAGGTTCAGCTGGTCCTT
>JBBTEL010000042.1:0-10973 GCA_038042325.1 Candidatus Methylomirabilota bacterium | reverse complement strand
TAGTCAGTCTAATCGCCAGATCTCGGTAGCACGCGGAGCCCAGCGGGTGACGCGGAGTTCCGCGCCGTCGGTGTCCAGCAGGACGGCGCCGTCCCTGTCGGTCCGATAGATCCTCACGCCGGCCTGGCCCAGGCGCGCCAGGACCTCGGGGGTCGGGTGGCCGAACGGGTTGCGCCTTCCCGCTGAGATCACGGCCACCGCCGGCCGCCCCGCCTTCAGGAAGTCCTCCGTCGTCGAATAGCGGCTGCCGTGGTGGGCCACCTTGAGGACGCGGTGGTCGAGGGCCCGCCGTCCCGCCAGGAGCTCGGCTTCGCCTTCCTGCTCGACGTCGCCCGTCAGGAGAACCGACGCCAGCCCCCAATCCAGGCGCAGCACGAGCGAGTTGTTGTTCTCGTCGGCGGCGGGCCCGCGGAGGGATCCGGCCAGGGGCGTGGCGGGCGGGTGCAGCACCGTGATCGGGACTGCTCCCAGCCAGATCCGGTCTCCGGCCGCGAGCCTCCGGCGGACCGTTCCCTGCCTGCCGGCGAGGCGCAGCACATCTGCCGCCGACGCGTCGAGGATCCCGCTGTCCCAGAGCTCCCGCACGCGGAAACGGCGCAGGATGGCGGCGAGTCCTCCGGCGTGGTCCGGGTCGGCGTGGGTCATCACGACAGCGTCGAGGCCGGCCACCGCGCGGTTCCAGAGAAACGGGGCCACCACGCGCTCTCCCACGTCGAAGCGACGCTCTCCCCCCGGACCACCGTCCACGAGCAGGCGGCGGCCGTCGGGGAGCTCCACGAAGGCCGCGTCGCCCTGCCCCACGTCGAGGAACGTGACGCGGAGGCGGCCGTCCGCCGGGCGCACCCAGGGCCAGAGCGTGGCCGCCAGGACCAGGGCGGAGAGGACGGCAGCCCCGCACCGGAGCGCGAGGTGGGATCTCCAGAGCGGGAGCAGGGCCAGGGCCGCGTAGAAGGAGATGGTGGCAGCCGGGTGGGGGGCCGGCAGGTGGATCATGGCGGCGGGCAGCGCGGCGAACATCCAGACCGCGGCTCTCAAGGCCAGCAGCACCAGCCAGAGGCTCTGGAAGAGCAGATGGCCCAGACTTTCGTGAAGGAGCGTCAGCAGCAAGGCGGCCAGCCCGAGCGTCGTCGCCACCGCGGCGAGCGGCACCACCACGAGATTGGCGCAGATGCCGATGAGCGAGAGCTGGTTGAAATGGACCAGCATGATCGGCAGGACGGCCAACTGGGCCCCCAGGCTCACCGCCACCGACGCCGCGAGCCACGGCGGCCAGCCGCGCTCGCGGAGGAACGCCGTCCACGGGCGGGCGAGGTACAGGATGCCGAGTGTGGCGGCGAAGGAGAGCTGGAAGCCGGGCTCCCAGAGATCCCCGGGCCGCCAGAGAAGGATCACGAGCGCCGCCAGCGCCACGGAATTGAACAGGCTGGTCTCGCGCTCCAGGAGGAGCCCCAGCAGGAGCAGGACCCCCATCACCGTCGCCCGCACGACCGACGGCTGGCCGCCGACCACGAGGGCAAAGCCGAGCAGAAGGCCGATCGCGGCGGCCGCCACCAGCCGGCGCGGCAGCCGGAGGAGCGACAGCCCCAGGAAGACGGCCGAGGCGAGGAGCGCCACGTTGAAGCCCGAGACCGCCAGGATGTGGTAGACCCCGGCCCGCCGGAAGGCCTCGTCGGCCGCGGGGGGGAATTCGGTCCGCTCTCCTAGGAGAAGCCCCGCCAAGAGCGCGGCGGAAGCCGGCGGCAGATGGCGCTGGATGGTTTCGACCGCCCACCGCTTGATCCTCACGGGCCAGGGCGGCGCCTCGGGAGTCAGCACTTCCATCCGGTCGGCGCGGCCGCTCCCGACGAGGAAGATTCCTTCCCGGGCCAGGTGACCGGGATAGTCGAAGCCGCCGGGGTTTCTGAATCCGAAGGGACGGTGGAGGCGGAACTCCCCGGCGACGCGCTGCCCCTCGGTGAGGGGCGGCGGCTCCCCGTAGAGCGTCACCTGAACGAGCCCACGAATGGAGCGACGATCCTCGCCGACCCGCATCCCCTCGGCCTCGACGAGCAGACGGGTCCGATCGGGCGCCCAGCGAATCGGCTCGGACACCAGCCGCCCCTCCAGTCTGAGGGGAGAGGGGAGCGCCAGGCGCGAGATATGGTCGGCGGGGAGGATCGGGGCGGCGGCCCGCAGAAGGCCGACCAGCGCGACGGTCAGGACCAGTCCCGCCGCGGCGGCGGCGTGCCGGCCCCGGAGCAGCAGCCCCACGGCGGCAAGCGCCGAGAGAACTCCCGCGAGCCACAGCGTGATCGGGTGAGGATGGAACGAGACGGCGAGGACCAGGCCCAGCGTGAAGGCTGCCGCAACGGGGACCAGCGGCGCCGCCTCCAGCGCCGGGCCGATCCCCCCCTTACCCTTCCCCACTGACTGCCCCTCTCCTCTTCTCCTCTCCCCCTCACCCTGCCCTCTCCCCCTCGGGGGGAGAGGATGAAGGTGAGGGGATTATGAGTGGGGTGAGGGGGAGAGGATTAAGGTGAGGCGGCATCGACGGTCACGAGGTTCCGGATGCGCTCCAGTTTCTTGGGCCCCATCCCGGGGACCGAGCGGAGGTCGTCCGCGGTGGCAAAGCGCCCCCGGCGCTCGCGGGCCTGCACGATCTGGTCGGCCAGCGTGGGCCCGACCCCCGGCAGACGTCGGAGCTCGTCGGCGGTGGCCCGGTTGAGGTCGAGGCGGCCGTTCAGCTTGATCTGAGCCTCGGAGATCTTCGGCGGTCGAGCGGGGATGGGCGGGGAGGCGGGCGCCGCGATCTCCGGCTCGGCGTCCAGGTTCTCCAGCCGCTCGGCCAGGTCGGGGAACCCGTTCCTGAATTCGCTCACCGCGAAGCCGATCCCCAGCCCCGCGGCGAGAGCCAAGAGGAGCCAGAGCTCCCGCCGCCGGTAGACCATCGGCCGGCGCGGCTACTTCGGCTGGACGGTGAGGAGGGTGAAGCCGTCGCCGACGGTGGCGCGGCCCCGGACGGCGAAGCCCGCTCCGGCGAGGAGCGATTCCTGCTCCTCGCGGGTGGGGATCACGTTTCCCATCGCGAGCTCGCTGAAGGCGGTCAGCATCGGGCGCGCGTTCTCGGGGCGGCGCAGGTCGGCCCAGGTGGACGGGTACGTCTCGTCGAGGACCACCAGCCAGCCGTCGGCAGCGATGAGGCGGCGGCATTCCGCCAGGACCATCGGGCGCGCGTCGGGCCGGATCTCGTGGAAGACCTGGACCAGCGTGATCAGGTCGAAGGGACCCTTCACGGGAAAGCCGGTCGCCCCGGCCGCCTTGACCTTGACGCGTCGGGCGAAGCCGGCGGCCTTGATGGCCTTGCGGGCGCTCGTGAGCGCGCGGCGGTCCACGTCCACGCCGGTGTACCGGCCGCCGGGAAACTGCCGCGTGAGAGCCAGGAGAAACCCCGCGCATCCGCATCCCACGTCCAGCGCGCGGAGGCCCCGGTGGAGCCGCTCGCCGAGCCCCGGCACCTCGGGGAGGATTTTCTTCGCCACCAGCGTGTGAAGCCCCGCCGTCGCCGCCCCGACCTGCTCCGAGAACTCCCGGCCGCGCGCCTGGAACGGCACGGCTTGGCCCGAGCTGAAGATCTCGGGCAGCCGCGCCAGGTCGTCGGCTTCGTAATCCACGGTCAGGCCGAGCGCCCCGCCGTAGTACCAGGGCGAGGCCGGCTCGGCGAGGATCGGTTCGAAGCCGGGTGCAACGCGGAGGCGCCCGGCCTCGTCCGCCTCCAGGAAACCCAGCGCGTGGGCGGTCCGGCACCATGTGAGGATGTAGGGCGGGTGGAGGCCGAGAGCGACCGCCAGCTGGTCGGCCGTGATTCCGGGCGACGCGGCGATCTTTTCGAACAGCCCCAGCTTCACGCCCGCCGCCATGAGGTAGGTCGCGCGGAATCCCTTGATGCTCTCGACGACTTTCGGGAACTGCTCCCTGGGCGTCGTCACTGTCGTACCTCCATCAGGCTCCGTCACCCCGCCCTACTCGGATGCCCTCACCCTTCCCTCTCCCCAGCGGGGAGAGGGCTCATTTTTCCCTGCCCTCTCCCCCTTGCGGGGGAGAGGATAAAGGTGAGGGGGGAAGTTCGTGTTAGGGCAGCAGGGCCGCCCGGGTGATGTTGGTGGTATCGCGGCCGTGCCACTCGGAGGCGGCGAAGGCCTCGTTGATCTGGTCGAGCGGATACTTGTGGGAAAGGAGCCGGTCGAAGGGAAAGCGGCCGCGCGTCCGGATCAGGAAGTCCAGCGCCCGCGGGATCACCCACGGGTCGTACTGGATCACCCCCACGATCTTCTTGGACCCCCAGACCAGCAGCGAGGGCTCGATCTCCACCGTGACGCCGCGGCTGATCGTGCCGACCTCGAGGTACGTCCCGCCGAAGCGCAGCATGTCGAGCCCCTCGGGGATCACCTGGGGGAAGCCGACGAAGTCGCAGGCCACGTCGGCGCCGCGCCCGCCGGTCCACTTCCGGACGAGGTTCACGCGCTCCTTCCGGTCGGGCACCTCCTTGAGGTTGAGCGTGTGGTCCGCCCCGAACGCCCGGGCCAGCTCGAGCCGCCCCGCCAGCTGATCCACGACGATGACCGACGCGGCACCCATCTCCTTGGCGACCGCCGCCGCCTGGACTCCGAGCCCGCCGGCGCCCTGGATCACCACGCTGTCGCCGAAGCGGAGGCCGGCCACGTGGAGGCCGTAGATCACCTGGGAGAGCGCGCAGTTCACCGGCGCCACGATCTCGTCGGAAAGCTCGTCCGGCACCTTGAAGAGGAAGCCGCCGGGGCGGAGGTAGTAGTATTCGGCGAAGGCGCCGTGAAAGTGGGGGAAGGTCCGCGGGCCCAGCGGCCGGCCGACTTTGTTCGGGCAGGACGCGGGCTCCTTGTTCAGGCAGGCGTAGCAGCGGCCGCACGGGTAGAAGTAGCAGTAGGCGACGCGGTCGCCTTCCTTGAGGGGTTCGCCGAGCGAGTCCGTCTTGATCTCGGCGCCGAGCCGGGCCACCCGGCCGCACATCTCGTGGCCGTAGATCCAGCCGTCGTCGGGGAGCTTGAGCGGCGCGTCGCCCCGCCAGAAGTGGAGGTCCGAGCCGCAGATGTTGGCGACGCTGACGCGGATCAGGACCCCCCTCGGCTCCACCTCGGGGAGCGGGAGTAGGGTGAGCTCGAACGGCTTGCCCGGACCATGGAAGACGGCGGCCTTGCCGGTGGCAGCCATGGATCAGACCTCCTAGCGGTCGCCTTCGAGGTGCCGCATCCGCCGGTCAAGGTCGGTATACGACGCCGTGAGAAGAGCCGTCACGTCTCTGCGGGTCTCACGGATCTCCTGCCGGAGGTTGTGCTCGACGCGATCCACGCGGTCGGCGAGCGCCGTGACGCCTTCAGCGACCAGCCGGACGTCGGAACGCATGCCCTCGGCGACCACATCGAAGTGGCGGCGCGTCTGCTCCGCCGCGAGCTGGACCTGAGCGGCCATCCGCTCGGCAACGGCGTCGATGCGGCGGTGGGTTTCCTCGAATTCAGCTCTGATCTCAGGGTCCATCGGCGAAGTGCCGCCAGCCTACCACGCGCCGTTCGACGCGGGCAAGACTGTCTCCGAAATCCGACACTTCCGAAAACTCGACGCGCCATCTGATTGACACTCAGAGCAATAATAGGTATCTTTATGTGCATAGGAGGTAAGATCATGGGGGCCATTCGAATGGCGTTCACATTGCCGGAATCGATTGTCGCCTGGCTGACCCGCATTTCTCCGGGGCAGCGATCCCGGCTTGTCGCTGAGGCACTCGACCGCGAACGACGCCGCCGCGAGGCGGAAGAGGTCGATCGGGCCTTCGAGGCCATGACTGAGGACACGCGGTACCGCGCGTTGTCGGAGTCCCTCGACCGAGACTTCGCCCACGCCTCCTCGGAGGCATTACAGGTTGCGGAGGGGACATGGAACGCGGCGAAATCTGGCAGGCGTCGCTCAGCCCAGTCATCGGCTCGGAACAGCGCGGTGAGCGCCCGGTCCTGATCGTCTCCCGCAACGCGATCAACCGGTCGAGCCCTGTGGTGATTGTCTGCCCGGTGAGCGATCGGGAACAGTTCTCCCGGATTTACCCGAGCCAGGTCGAAGTTTCGCCGACCCCGGGAAACGGGCTGACCAAGCGCTCGGTCATCTTGGGAGAGGAGGTCCGGGCCATTTCCAAACGGCGCCTGATCACGCGTCGTGGGGCTGTGGCGCCGGATCTTCTCCTGATGGTGGATCGAGCGCTCAAGATCGCCCTGCAGTTGGAGTAGCTCCGGCCGGGCGAACGTAGACCTCGACTGAAAACTTCCCCATCACGTTCCAAGCCTACGGCTGCCAAGCCCGAATTTCTTTCAGAAACGCCACATCCGACTGGTTGCGGGGACGGCGGCGCATTGCGTATCGGCCGAGGGGAAGTTTCTTTAGCTCGGTTTCATGCGTGCACCTCCGACGCGAGCCTCACAAGCGGCGTTCAGCCGGCGCAAGCGTGCATCCGATTTCAGACAGCCGCGTGCTAGGCGGTGGGGCGGTCCTTGGCGAGCTCGAAGGTCTCGTGGAGCGCGCGGACGGCGAGCTCGGTGTACTTGTCCTCGATGACGCACGACACCGCGATCTCGGAGGTCGAGATCATCTGGATGTTGACGCCCTCCTTGGCGAGGATCGAGAACATCCGCGCCGCCACGCCGGAGTGGCTGCGCATGCCCACGCCGACGATAGAAACCTTCGCGACCCGGTCATCATGGGTGACGCCCTGGGCGCCGATGCGCCGCGCGACCTCTTCCAGGACCGCGACCGCCTTGGCCCGGTCGCCTCGGGCGAGCGTGAAGGAGATGTCCGAGTAGCCGTCGCGGCTGATGTTCTGGACGATCATGTCCACCACCACGTTCTGCTCCGCCACCGCGCCGAAGACCTGAGCCGCGATGCCGGGCCGGTCGGGAACTCGAAGGATCGAGACCTTGGCCTGCCCCCGGTCGTGGGTGATGCCGGTCACCACCGCCTCTTCCATGCCTCTGTCCTCCATGGTCACCAGGGTCCCCGGATCCGGCTTGAAGGTGGAGCGGACGTGGAGCGGGACGCCGTACTTCTTCGCGAACTCCACCGAGCGCGACTGAAGCACCCTGGCTCCGAGGCTCGCCATCTCGAGCATCTCATCGTAGGAAATGCGGGGTAGCTTGCGCGCGTCGGGGACGATGTTGGGATCGGCGGTGTAGACCCCGTCCACGTCGGTGTAGATCTCGCAGACGTCGGCCTTGAGCGCCGCCGCCAGCGCGACGCCGGTGAGGTCCGAGCCGCCGCGGCCGAGGGTGGTGATCTCCTCATCGGCGGTGATCCCCTGGAATCCGGCGACGACCGCGATGTGGCCCCCGTCGAGCGCCTGGGCGATGCGGTCGGACTCGATCTTCCGGATGCGCGCCTTGGTGTGGGCGGTGTCGGTGAAGATGCCCACCTGGGCGCCCGTGAAGGAGCGGGCGGGATGGCCCAGGCTCTGGATCGCCATGGCCAGCAGCGCGATCGACACCTGCTCGCCCGTGGCCAAGAGCATGTCCATCTCCCGCGGCTCCGGATTCGGCGCGATCTGGGCGGCCAGGGCGACGAGCGAGTCGGTGGTCTTCCCCATGGCCGACACCACCACGACGACGCGGTGTCCCTGGCGGGCAGTTTCCACCACGCGGCGGGCGACCGCCTTGACCTTGTCGGGGTCGGCCACCGACGAGCCGCCGTATTTCTGGACGATGAGGCTCATCGGCGGCATCCTACACGAGCGGGGTCAGGTCTTGCAATCACACATTCCTCGGGCGGGTGCTGTTGGAATGCAAGACCTGACCCCAGGTGGATGAGGGGGGCTAGCGGCCGGGGCCCGGTCGGGGCGGAGCTTGCGGGCGGGGGACGGGGCCCGGGCGCGGCCCGCCGTCGTCCCGGGGACCGTCGCGGCGCTGCCTCAACCGCTCGCGGGCGCCCTGGCGCTCCTCCGGCGTCATCTGCTGCCAGCGCTCCCAGTTCCGGATCACGCGCCCCCGTTCTTCGGGGGACATGGCCTGGAACTGGCGGAAGCGCTCCATGATGCGCTCCTGGCGCTCGGGCGGGAGCCGGTGGAACCGCTCGTAGGCGCCCTGGAGCTCCTGGCGGCGGGACTCCGGCAGGTCCTTCCAGCGCCGGAAGTCTTCGAGGATGCGCCCGCGCTCCTGGGGGGGGAGCTGGCGGAAGCGCTGGAAGTTCTGCCGGGCGGCCTGCCGTTCCTCGGGCGACAGTTGCTTCCAGTGCCGGTAATTCTCGAGCACCCGGGCGCGCTGCTCGGGGGTGAGCGAGCGCCAGCGCTCGAGGTTCCGCTCGGCCAGCGCGCGCTCCTCCGGGGAGAGGTTCTCCAGTCCCTGGACGGGAGGTTGCTGCTGGCCCCACGCGATCTCCGCCGCGCCGGCCGCCAGGAGGGCGGCGAGCGCGAGCAGCCGCAGCAGCCGGAGGGCTTGCGTCATTTCTTTTCCTCCTCCTCCAGGTACCGGAGCCGCTCCAGCAGCCGGAACCGCTCCCAGAATCGCAGGCGCTGGAGCAACTCGCGGTCCTTGGCCACTTCGACCTCGCTCAGGAGGTCCAGATCCTTCAGCATCTCGGCGTCCACGGCCTCATCCTTCGTCTCAGCCGCCCAGGCGCGCATCCCTGCCCCCGGCACGGGTGCGCGATCCGCGAGCCCGACCAGCCCGCAGGCGAACACCGCCAGCATTTTCCACCCCGTCCCAGCCGCCATCAGCCCTTCCGGCTGGGATAGAGCTCATCGAGACGGCGGACGACATCCAGGTCCTCCCAGAGATCCAGGCGCTCGATCACGGCGTACTGGCGGAGCAGGTCGAGCCGGCTCGCCACCACGGTCTCTTCCAGCGAGGCGAGGTCGCCGTTCACGTGCGGGCCGGAGATCCAGCTCTGGACGCCCAGGATCAGAAAAACCCCCGCCGCGGCAGCGGAGAGCGCCAGCGGGACGGGGCGCCGGAGCCACTGCCATCCCCAGGCCCGCCGCCGGGCTTCCAGCTTTTCCCGGAGCTCGGCGCGGTACGCCCCCCAGTGGACCCGGGGCGGCTCGGGCAGAGAGCTCCCCAGATCGCTGAGGATCCGCTGGAAGTCCTCCGCGGCGCGGGCGCACTCCGAGCAGGCGGCCAGGTGGTCGGCCACGCTCCGGCGGTCGCTCTCGGCCAGCTCGCCCCTCAGGTAGGCGATCAGCAGCGTGTCGGGATGCGGCGTCGTTGCCATGTCAGGCGCCTCCCAATATTTTCCGGAGCGCGGTCAGCGCCCGGTGAAGATGCACGCGGACCGTCGCCTCCGAGCACTTCAGCACGAGCGCGATCTCGGCCGTGGGCAATCCCTCTCGCACCTGGAGAAGCAGCGCCGCCCGTTGCTGGTGCGAGAGCCCGTCCACCGCCGCCCAAAGCCGGCTCATGACCCTGCCCCGGCCCAGCTCCTCCAGGGGGTCCTCCGCGGGAGCGGGCAGCCGCTCGAGCACCGAGCCCTCGTCCTCGGAGTGCTCCGGCGCGACGACGCGGCGCCACCACCGGTGCTTCCGCCGGTGATCGAGGCAGAGGTTGACCAGGATCCGGTAGAACCAGGTGGAGAAGCGGGCCCGCCCGCCGAAACTTCCGGCCGCCTGGTAGAGACGGATGAACGCTTCCTGGGAGAGGTCGCGCGCTTCCTCGGCGTCGCGGAGGATCGACCACGCCAGCCGGTAGGCCCGCTGCTGGTAGCGTTCCACCAGGAGGTTGAAGGCCGCTTCGTCCCGGCTGGCCACGCGCTCGCAGAGCGCTTCATCGGAGAGCTCCACTGGGGCTCTGACCTCTCGGGTTCATCTTCCCATACCGTCGTCACCGGCTCCAAGTGGCGGCGCGGAGGGCGGGGCCGGTCGCCCCCCCGCGCGACACCCCTCACCCTTGCCCTACCTAGATGCCCCCCACCTCTTCTCCTCTCCCCCTCACCCTGCCCTCTCCCCCTCGGGGGGAGAGGATGAAGGTGAGGGGCTTGCGGTTACTTCCCGTGCCGCTTCTGCCGGACATCGTGCCGGAGTTCCCGCCGGTCGTGGCGGAGGTCCCGGCCATCGTCTCGGCGATCCTTCACGTCCTCCCGCAGCTCGTGCCGGTCGTTGCGGAGTTCCCGCCGCGCCTTGCGGATGGCGTCCTTGTCCCCGGACTTGATCGCCTCGCGCAGGGCCTCGCGGTCCTCACGGAGCTCGCGCCGGTCCTGGCGGATCTCCCGGGTGTCCTCGCGGATCTCCCGGCGGTCCTGCCGGATGTCCTTCAGGTCGTCCTTGATCTCCTGGGCCCCGACCGAGGGCGCCCACAGGGCGAGGACCAATGCCCCGCCCACCGCGATTGTCGCTAGTGCCTTCATCGACCCGTCCTCCTTGGTGAAGTTTGACTTCTTACCCGATTGGACGGGGGCCGGGGCCGGGACGTTTACAGCCCCCTCACCCTGCCCGCTCCCCCTTTGGGGGCGAGGGAATCGGACAAATCCCCCTCACCTTTATCCTCTCCCCCCTGAGGGGGAGAGGGCAGGGTGAGGGGGAGAGGAGAAGAGGCGAGGGGATTATGAGTGGGGTGAGGGTGGTCGTCAGCCGCGGTGGGCCTCAGCCTGGGCCTGTTCGGTGGCGTTGCGGAGGGAGACCCCCTGGGCCAGCAGGAAGGCCCAGCCGAGGAGGGTCAGCGGGATGAAGCCGGCGGCGTGGTAGAGGAAGGAGAAGCTGACCGCCTCGACCCCCGTGACCGCGTAGATGGCCAGGGCCTGGACGATGAAGAACTGCACCGTCCCCACGTAGCCAGGGGCCGAGGGCAGCGAGACCGCGATACCGGTGAAGGCGAGCACGGTCAGCGAGGCGGAGGCCGGGAGCGCCAGGCCTATCGAGCGGAGCGCCGCCCAGACCGCCCCGGCGTTCACGACCCAAATCAGCACGGTCCAGGCGAGGAGCGGCCCCAGGTGCGGTCCGG
>JBBTEL010000041.1:0-3400 GCA_038042325.1 Candidatus Methylomirabilota bacterium | reverse complement strand
TCCTGGAGTTTCATCTGGCTGACTGAAGCCATGTCCAGGTCCCCCTGGGGGGCCAGCTCGACGATATCCTCCTGCTCTCGCTGGAGGCCACTCTCCTCCTGGCGGAGCCGCTGGAGGTCTTGCTCGAGCGCTGCAGCCCTGGCCCTCAACTGCTCGTTCTCGTTGAGCAGCTCTTGGAGCAAGCCCACCAGAAACCGGCCTTCCTCCATCCATTTGGTCGCTCGCTGCTTGATCGCGTCCTCTAGCGTCTCTGTCGTCATCTCTCCGGCCCCATTGTCCGGGGCCACCCGGCCAGTATTGTTTCGCGGCTCCTGCTCCCTCCGAGCCTGCCACGCCCGTTCTGCCCGTCGTGTCTCGGATGATGTGGAAAATGGGAAGGCAGGGGGGGTCGGCTTGTTCAGTTGTGTGGAAGACGTGGGAGGGACTCTAAGGAGCGGACGGTGGCCCCCGTCGAGGGGGCCGTGATGGGGAGAACGTCGCCCCTCGTCAGGTGGGACGCAGTGGGACGCGGGATGCAGCGATCTGCGCGGTTCTGCAACAGAGCGCTCTCGAAATATCGATCACTTATGAGGGCGGGAACTTCGAATCCCTTACCCTCCACCAGATAACGCGTGATGGCTGAGGGGGCGGCGACGAGCCGCCCCCGCCAACGTTCCGATCCCCCTTGACAGCCACCCCGTTCGCCCCTACAGTGCCCGCCAATCCCCGAATTCTGAGCGAGGAGGTCGGGCCATGGCCGTCGCGCGGGTTACCAAGATCATCGGATCCTCTCCCCGGGGCTGGCAGGACGCCGTGAACGCGGCCCTCAAGCGGGCCAACAAGACCCTGAGAGGCGTGACGGGGATCCACGTGGTGGAGCAGAAAGCCCACGTGGAGAAGGGGAAGATCACGGAGTACCGGGCCACCATCGAGGTCACCTTCATCCTCGAAGGGTAGCCGGCCGCGCCCGCCAATTTCGTTGACGCTCGTTTCCCGCTCCCGCTATCATACGGGGCAATGACCGCCCCCTGTGCCGGGCGTGGAGGGACGCGATGACGATGACCCTGGGCGGATGGATCTTCCTGATCGTCCTGGCGCTGGTGGTCTGGTTCGCCATCGCCACCTACAACCGGCTGGTGGGGCTGACCCAGCGCTCGGGCGAGGCGTGGTCGGATATCGACGTCCAGCTGAAGCGGCGGACCGATCTGATCCCGAATCTCGTCGAAACCGTCAAGGGCTACGCCGCCCATGAGAGGAAGACCTTCGAGGAGGTGACCCGCTGGCGGAGTGCGGCCATGACCGCCGGCTCGCCCGAGGCGCGGGCCCAGGCGGAGAACCAGCTGACCCAGGCCCTCCGCAACCTCTTCGCCGTGGCCGAGGCCTACCCGGAGCTGAAGGCCAACCAGAACTTCCAGCAGCTCCAGTCGGACCTGGGCGAGATCGAGGAGGCGGTCCAGAACGCGCGCCGGTACTACAACGCCGTGGTCCGCGACCTCAACACCGCCATCGAGAGCTTCCCGTCGAACTTCGTCGCGACCACCTTCCAGTTCAAGAAGAACCAGTTCTTCGAGCTCGATCGGCCGGAGGAGCGCCAGGTTCCGCGCGTCTCGTTCGGCACGTAGCCGGGCCGGCATGGGCCGAGTCCCGCGGCTTGTCCTTGTCCTTCTTCTCTTCTTCCTGATTGCTCCCGCGGGAGCCCAGACCCGCTCCTATTCCATCGAAGCGTTCAGGGTCTCGCTCCAGGTGAATCCGGACGGGAGTCTCCTCATCCAGGAGACCATCGCCTTCGCGTTCCGGGGCAGGCACCAGGGCATCTACCGCACGATTCCGATCCGCTACGAGCGCCAGGGCTTCCACTTCGACCTCCGCATCGACGGCATCCAGGTTCTCGACGACGGCGGCAGGCCGCTCAAGACGGAGGTCTCGTACCCGGGGCGGGACCTCAAGATCAAAGCCTGGGTGCCGGGGGCCCAGGATGCCACGCGGACCGTGACGATCCTCTACCGCGTGCGCCGGGGCCTCCTCGCCTTCGACGACCACGATGAGCTTTACTGGAACGTCGTCGGGACCGAGTGGGCGGCGACGATCCGGAACGCGGAGGCGGTCGTGGGGCTTCCGCCGACGGTCCCGATGGAGTCGATCCGGGTGACGGCCTTCACCGGGCCGCTCGGAGCCGTCGGTAAGGACTACACGCTGCATCAGGCCGAGAACGTCCTTCTCTTCCGCGCGACGCGGCCGCTGGGGATCCGCGAGGGGCTGACCGTGGTGGTGGGATGGCCGAAGGGGCACGTCAGCTTCCCTTCGACGGCGCAGCGCGTCACCTGGTTCCTCCTGGATCAGCGCTGGTTCGCGCTCCCGCTCCTGGTCCTTGCCGGGTGTGTCGCCGCCTGGCGCCGCTTCGGGCGCGACCCGCTCCGCGAGCGGTCGGTGAGGCCCGAGTACGAGCCGCCGGCAGGAGTCCGGCCCGGCGAGGCCGGGGCCCTCGTGGATGAGACGGTCCACCCGCGGGACGTCGTGGCCACCGTGGTGGACCTCGCCGTGCGTGGCCACCTGCACATCAAGCAGGTCAGCGCGGCGGGCCTCCTCGAGCCGGCCGATCACCTCTTCACGCTCACGAAGCCCTGGCTGGGCGATCCCGACATCGAGGACTTCGAGGTCATCGTGCTCGCCCAGGTCTTCGGTCACGGGGGGGTGACCGACAGGAAGCTGCTCTCCGAGATCAGGCGGGATTCGCGGGCCATCTTCCCCCCGATCCGCGAGCAGCTCTACCGGGAGCTGGTGAAGAAGAAGTATTTCCTGGCCTCCCCCCAGTCGGTCCGGCGGTTCTGGAGCGTCATCGGCGGGCTGCTCCTGGTGCTCCCCCTCATTCTGTTCTCGGTGTGGGACGGCGACGTGCCCGGGGGCTCACTCTCCATGCTGCTGGCCCTGGCGGCATCGGGCCTGCTCGTCCTGGCCTTCGCCCGGGTCATGCCGCGGAAGACCTTCAAGGGAGCGCGGACGAAGCTCCAGGTCCTGGGGTTTCAGGAGTTCCTGGAGCGCGCCGAGAAGGACCGGCTGAAGCGCCTGCCCCCGGACGCCCTCCACAAGTGGCTCCCGTACGCCATCGCCCTGGGGGTGGAAGAGGCCTGGATCTGGAACTTCGAGGGAATCGCGGTCGATGCGCCGGCGTGGTACGAGTCCGACACGCCCTTCTCGATCCGAGGCTACTCGAGCGGGATCCAGGGGTTCGGGCGCGACGTCCAGTCAGCCTGGCTCAGCGGTGCCCGGGGAAGCGGCGCCGGTGGCTCGAGCTTTGGCGGCGGCGGGAGCGGGTCCTCGGGCGGCTCCTCAGGGGGCGGGGGTGGGGGCGGCGGTGGCGGCACCTTCTAATCACTCGGAGGGGGGCTTCGCCCCCCATCCGATACCTCCCCCCGGAGGGTTG
>JBBTEL010000040.1:0-1979 GCA_038042325.1 Candidatus Methylomirabilota bacterium | reverse complement strand
GTGCGGAAGAGGCGGAGCGCGTACACGATCTGGTCGCCGAAGTCCGCGCACCCCTCCCGGGCCAGCAGCTCCTGGTACTTCGCGTAGGTCCGCGCCAGCTCCCCCTGCCGGGCCGCCCGGTCGCGGAGCTCCTCATCATCCGGGCGCGCGGCGGCCTCGGCCCGGAGGCGCTCGGCGAAAGCCAGGTACTCCTCCGGGGAGACATCCTCGTCCTTGGCTCGGCTGATCAGGGAGATGATCGCCTGGATGTGCTTGGTCGGGTCGCCCAGCGGCCGGTAGTAATCCAGCGGCAGCTCGAAGAGGTGGTCGCGGAAGAAGATCACCTGCTCGGCCCGGTTCAGCACGCGGAAGTCGGGCGTCAGCCCCAGCTCCAGCGCGTTCTCCTTCAGGAGGCGGTCGCCGAAGGCGTGGAAGGTCGAGATCCACACGTCGGCATAGCCGTAGGGGACGAGGGTGTCCACCCGCTCTTCCATTTCGGCCGCGGCCTTGTCGGTGAAGGTCAGGGCGAGAATTTCTTCGGGACGGCAGCGCTTGGTCGCGATGAGGTGCGCGATCCGGCGGGTGATGACGGTCGTCTTGCCGGTGCCCGCGCCCGCGACGATGAGCAGGGGGCCGGTGTCGTGGATGACCGCCTCGGCCTGGCGGGGATTCAATCCTTCGAGGATGCGCTCAGGGCCTGGCATTGTCCCTCACGAGGTGGATTGCAGCGTGATCCGCACGCTCGTGCCAAAGACGAGGTCGGCCTGGATGGATTCGGGGCGCCGATCGGGCCCGAAGGTGATCCGCAGGGGGCTCCTCCGGCGCCCCCAGGACGAGAGCCGCGTCAGGTCGAGCCGGCCCACGGCGCGTCCGCCCGCCGCCTCGGGCGCGATGCTGATCACGAGCGGCACGATCTCCGCCCGGTAGCCGCCGAGCTGGACGTCGTCGGGGCTCTCGTTCTCCGGCCGGGTTCGCCGAACGACGTACGTCCGGAGGGAACTCTCAGCGTCCGTCCCGATCGCGCCCTCGGCGTAATTGAGGGCGGTTGTGAGGAGGTCATCCACCGGCTGATCGGCGTTGGGCCGGACGAGATCGTGGACCTCCCGCCGGCGGCCGAGGAGGAATGTCTGGCTGACGTGGTGGTAATCGATCAGACCCCGGTCATGATCGTAGGCGATCGTCGTCCGGCTCTCGCGGCCACGGAGATTCAGGAAAATATCAGTCGCGGTGGGCAGAAACCGCCCGTCCCGGATGATCCCCGCAGACTCCAGCCGGTTGGCGACCTGCGAGCCCTGGCCCGCCACAACGACGCGGTACCGTCTCGCGGCGCGGTCGATCTGCTCATCGATCGAGCCATCTATGTTGAAGGCAAAGAGGCCAAAGAAGACGCCGGCGTCCACATGGTAGCTGCCCTTGCGGCGCGACTCCTCCCCCGCCCCGGCGAGGCGCCGATCCAGCAGGAGCAGAATCAGCGGGATCGAGGTCAAGAATTCTCGACGAGTCAGGACCATCGTGCCTCCTACATATAGGGGCAGCCCTCAGGACGACCGCAACCTATTCTACCTGAGCCAGCATCGGAAAGAAATTTGGAATTCCCTGCAATTCCTTGCTAGGGTATCCGTGCCTTCCCTTTTCCAATCGCGCACTTAGAGGACGGAGGTCGGTTCGGTGATGAGGAAAACCCGTCGGGTGGTGATAACCGGCCTGGGGGTCGTGGCTCCCAACGGGATCGGTAAGGACGCCTTCTGGCAGAACCTCATCGCGGGGAAATCGGCCGTGGACTGGATCACCGCCTTCGATCCGACTCCCTTCCCCTGCCGGATCGCGGCGGAGGTCAAGAATTTCAAGCCTGAAGAGTTTATGAGCCGGCGGCAGGCGAAGGAAATCTGGCGCTTTTCGCAGTTCGCCGTTGCCTCCGCGCGAATGGCGCTGGAGGATGCGAAATTCGAAATCAGCCCCGCCAATGCCCACCAGGTGGCCGCCTGCTTCGGCACGTGCGT
>JBBTEL010000039.1:0-5069 GCA_038042325.1 Candidatus Methylomirabilota bacterium | reverse complement strand
CGCTCCTCGCTGACGCCGTTGCGGTCGAGGCCTGTCCGGAGGTTCTCCAGCACCGTGAGCAGGCGGAAGATCCGGCGGTCCTCGGGCACGTAGCCGATGCCGAGCCGGGCCAGCCGGTGGGGCGCGGTCCGCGTGATGGGCTGCCCCTCGAAGACGATCCTCCCCTCCGTCGGGTGGATCAACCCCATGATCGTCTTGAGCGTCGTGCTCTTGCCGACACCATTCCGGCCCAGAAGCCCTACCACCTCGCCGGGGCGCACCTCCAGCGACACCCCGTGGAGGATGTGGCTCTTGCCGTAGTAGGTGTGGATCGCCTCGACCGTCAGCATCAGGTCTTCAAGTAGACTTCGAGCACCCGCGGGTTCTTCTGGATCTCGGAGGGCGGGCCCTCGGCGATGATCTCGCCGTAATGCAGCACGGTGATCCGCTGGGCCAGCTCCATGACGACCTGCATGTCGTGCTCCACGATCAGGATCGTCAAGTCTTTCGCGATGCGGCGGACGAGCGCCATCGTCTCCATGGTCTCCGCGGGGCTCATGCCGGCGGTGGGTTCGTCGAGGCAGAGGAGCTTCGGCTCGGTGGCCAGCGCGATGCCGATCTCCAGGTGTCGCTGCTCGCCGTGGGAGAGGTTGGCCGCCAGCTCCTCTTCCTTGCCGGCGAGACCCACCGCCTGGATGACGGCGCGGGCGCGGTCGATGAGGTCCCCGAACGCGCGGTGATGGCGGAACAGGCTCCAACCGTGGTGGCGGGACTGCGCCGCTATCCGGACGTTCTCGAGCACGGTCGCGCCGGGGAGGATGTTCGTGATCTGATACGAGCGCGCGATGGCCTTCTGGGAGATCCGGTGGGGCGGCAGCCCGGTGATCTCCTCGCCGCTGAAGACGATCCGGCCGCTGGTGGGAGGGAGAACGCCGGTCACACAGTTGAAGAACGTGCTCTTGCCCGCGCCGTTGGGGCCGATGATGGCGCGGATCTCGCCCGCGTGGAGCGAGAAGGTCACCTTGTTGAGGGCGGTGAGACCCCCGAACCGCATGGTGAGCCCCTCGGTCCGGAGGAGAGGAGCCGGGCCGCCTCCCCGGCCGTTGCCGGCCGGGGAAGCCATGCCCGTGGGATGATCCGCCGCCACGCTTATGCGAACTTGCAGGCCGGCGGGAAGATCGTTTTCTCTTTCGGAACCACTTCGACGATCCGGTGCTTGCCGCCCCGGATCTCGAAGATGAACTCGCGCAGGAACGCCTGGTGGTCGTCCTTGCGGAGGGTCTTGTCGCCCTGGGGGAAGTCGTCGCCTTCCTTCATCTCCAGGCCTTCGAGGGCGGCGATGAGCTTCGGGGTATCCGCGCGGCCCTGGAACCCCGACTTCTGGATGCCCACCTTCAGCGCGTTCATCGCCTCGAAGTTGGCCTGGACGTAGCGGTCCGGGAGGGGGCCGCTCGGGTCGATCTGCTTGAGCCGGGCCACGGCGTCGTCAAAGAACTTCTTGTGGTGCGGCGTGTTGAGCGGCGGGTCGAGCACGGGCACGTACCGATTGATCCCGACGAACCCCTCGATCTTATTCCCCAGCGCCGGCAGGTTCGTTGCCTCCGCGATGGCGCCGTCGCCCGCCCACTTGTACTTCTTGGTCAGGCCGAGGTCGAAGGCCTGGTTGCCGATGGTCACGCCGTCCTTGCCGAAGAAGATCCCGAAGAACCCGTCGAAGGTGCCGCTGATCTTCGAGAGGAACGGGGTCATGTCGGCCGTGCCGAGCGGGATGCCGGTCGTCCCGACCACCTCGCCGCCCGCCTTCTTGATCTGCTCCGCGTACGCGTCGCGGGTGGACTGGCCCCAGGCGTAGTCCGCGAAGGCGATGTGCCACTTCTTCCCCATCTTGCCGACGAGGTAGGGCGAAAAGGCCACGGCCTGGGCCGGCGCGTAGTCGAACGGCCGGAACGTGTAGCGGCTGCACTTGGACGTGGTGATCGTGGTGTCGAGGCAGACCCCGATCATATTGACGATCTTGTGCTCCTCGAAGACCGGCATGCAGGCCAGGCAGACATTGGACAGGAAGCCGCCCTGGTGGGCGTCCACCTTGTCCTCGACGGCGAGCTTCTCCGCCTTTCGCCGCCCGACGTCGGGCTTCGACTCGTAGTCGGCGATGACCAGCTCGATCGGGCGCCCGTTGATGCCGCCGGCCTTGTTGATCCGGTCCACGGCCATCTGGGTGCCGACGAGCGCGGTCTTTCCGCCCGCGGCCGCCGCCCCGGAGAGCGGCTGGAGCGTGCCGATCTTGTAGGGCCTTGCCTGGCCGAAGGCTTCCCGCCACGGAGGCGGCACCAGGATCGTCGCCCCCAGCGCTCCCGCGGCCGCCGCGCCCCAGCCGAGGAACTTCCGGCGGGTGGTCTTGCCGCTCCACCACATGTCCTTTGCCCACGCTTCATCCTGCCATCGCTCTGCCATCTGGATCTCCTTCTCTCAGCCCCCTGGAGGGCTGTGCCTGGCGGTTGACCGGAGACTGACTGCCGTGAGGTTGACCCTATCTCATACACCAACCCCCGCACGGTCGCAAGGGGGGTGCCGGAGGGACTACTTGAGGAGGCCGGAGGCCTTGAGGGCGAGGCGGATCCGGGCGCGCTCCTCGTCGCTCACGGGGGTGAGCGGGGGGCGCACGTGGGCCGCGGGGATCCGGCCCAGGAGCGCCAGCGCTTCCTTCATCCGGTTGTGCATGTCCACGAAGGGGGGCGCGTAGAAGACCCTGACCAGCGGGTCGAGCCGGTCATTGATCGCGCGGGCTCGCGCGAGATCGCCCTGTTGGACAGCCTCGAAGAGCTCCGCCTGGAGATCAGCGACGACGCTCCCCATTCCCGAGATGCAGCCGTCCGCGCCCAAGATGAAGGTGGCGAAGAGCGACATGGTGAAGCTCGAGAGCACGGCTACCGGCCGGCCGCTCTGACGGATCGCCCGGAGGTTCTGCTCGAAGGCGACGATGTCGTTGGACCAGTCCTTCACCCCCGCGACCGAGGGGAGCTTGGCCAGCTCGGCCAGGGTCTCAGGAGAATACCCGATCCCCGAGGCCGGCGGGTACTCGAAGACGATGATCGGAAGGTCAACCGCGTCGGCGATGGCGGTGAAATGGCGCAGCACCATCTCCGGTTTGACCTGGGCGCCCCACATAAAGAGGGTGGGCGGGAAGACCAGGATCCCGGCGGCCCCTCCCGCCTTGGCGTCCCGGGCCAGCTCGACCGCTTCCTGGGTGCCGTCGGCGTAAATTCCCGCGATCAGCGGGACTTTCCCAGCCACCTCGTCAATGCCGATCGCGAGGGCGCGGATGCGCTCCTCGCGGGAGAGCGACGAGACCTCGGCGGCGTGGCCGTTGACCGTGATCCCCGTGACGCCTTTCGTGTTGGCGAGCCAGGAAAGGTGGCGGCGGTAGGCCGCCTCGTCGATCGAGAGGTCGGCCTTGAAGGGGAGGAGGTTGGCCGGGATGACGCCCCGGAAGCGCATGGCGACCTGATCCTACCACAGGGCGATTTCGTCGGCGACTTCCTTGGCGGAGACGCAGCCGAGCGAAGGCCCGCCGCGCGGTCTGGGAGTAGACGAACTCAGTGAAGATGACCGGCTCGAGCCGCAACGCCCGGTCGAAGGGCTGATCGCGATCCATTTACCACGCTTCCACCTCGAAGGCGGCGGGGAGATGGCGAAGAGCCGTGACGCGGTCTTGATCGTCCAGCGTGACGGCGACCACGTCGAACCGGCATGCGACGTCTCCCAGCCGCTTCCGCTTGAGATAGTGCTGGGCCAGCTGACCCAGCCGGCGCTGCTTGCTCTGCCCGACGGCCGCTTGGGGCGGGTCCCCGTCGCGCTCCCGGAGGGTCTTGACCTCGACGAAGACGAGGGCCTTGCCGTCGCGCGCCACGAGATCGATCTCGCCGAGGCGGGAGCGGACGTTCCGGTCGAGGATGGTGAAGCCGCGCTTCTGGAGGAACCGTGCGGCCTCCTCCTCGCCCCGTTTACCGACCGAGCGCCGGGGGTCCACAGCTACTTGCTTACGACGAGGTCGAAGGTGATCTCGGTCTGTCCAGGCTTGGGGTAGAGCTGGGTCGTGAGCGCCCGATGGCCGGGCGCGAACACCTTGAAGTGGATATGCGGCGGCCGCCCGAAGTAGGCCGGGGGGAAGTCCGTCTCGAAGCGGTACGCGCCGTCGCTGCGCGTCACCAGGGTCCCGCGATGCTCGTCGTCGTAGGTTCCCTTGGGGTTGGCCTGCCACCATTCGACCCGGGCGCCGGCGATGGCCGCGCAGGAGCCCGCGGACTTCACCGTGCCGCTCACCACGAAGCCCTTGCCCGTGCTCTCCCGCATGGGCGCCCCGGCTTTGTAGAAGGGGCCTTCCGCATCCGCGGGGGTCGGGGCGCACGCCGGTTGCGCCGTGGTCGGCAGTGGGGCCGAGCCGAGAAGGAGGAGAGCGATCCCGAGGCGGAGCGCGGAGGCCTTCATGGTCCACTCCTTTCGAAGAGTTTTCCCTGGATCCAGACGCCGTGGAAGGTGCGCCGGTGGATGGGGCAGGGGCCGTGCTTCTCGAGGGCGGCCAGGTGCTCCCGCGTGGGGTAGCCCTTGTGGCGGGCGAAGCCGTACTCGGGGAACCGGGCGTCGGCCTCGAGCATGAGCCGATCGCGGGTGACCTTGGCGACGATGGAAGCCGCCGCGATGGAGGCCGAGCGGCTGTCGCCGTGGACGAGCGGCTTCTGTGGGCATGCCAGCGCGGGGAGCCGGAGGGCGTCGATCAGGACGAGGTCTGGGCGGGGGGTGAGTTTGCCGAGCGCTTCGTACATCGCGAGTCGGGTGGCCTCGAGAATGTTCACCCGGTCGATGGTCTGGGGATCCACGATGCCGATTCCTAGCCCCGGGGCGCGCTCGAGGATCTGCTCGAAGAGGCGCTCGCGCTGGGCCGGGGTGAGACGCTTGGAATCATCGAGCCCCTTGACGCGGCGATCCGGATCGAGAATCACGGCGGCGGCGACGACTGGCCCCGCTAGCGGGCCCCGCCCGGCCTCGTCCACGCCCGCCACCTGCTTCAGCCCCGAGCGCCAGGCCGCCCG
>JBBTEL010000038.1:9983-16425 GCA_038042325.1 Candidatus Methylomirabilota bacterium | reverse complement strand
CAAACACGCTATACTGTGCGGGCGCGATGCTGAGCATCCAGGATTTGCACGTCTTCTACGGCGATATCCAGGCTCTCTGGGGGGTTTCCTTCGAGGTCCGCGACCGGGAGATCGTCACGCTGGTGGGCTCGAACGGGGCCGGCAAGACCACCACCCTCCGGACCATCTCCGGCGTGCTCCGCGCCGCTCAGGGAACGATCGCGCTCGACGGGGCGCCGATCGACCGGCTGCCTCCCCACGCCGTCGTGGCGCGGGGGATCGGCCACATCCCCGAGGGGCGCCGCCTCTGGCCGGGGATGACCGTGCTGGAAAATCTCGAGCTGGGGGCGTACCCGCGGGAGGCGCGCCCCAAGCGCCGCGAGAGCCAGGAATGGGTCTTCTCCCTCTTCCCGCTGCTGGCGGAACGGAAGGGGCAGCTGGCGGGAACGCTCTCGGGGGGCGAGCAGCAGATGCTGGCCATCGGCCGGGCGCTCATGGCGCGGCCGAGGCTCTTGATGCTGGACGAGCCCTCACTCGGCCTGGCCCCGCGCCTGGTGGCCGAGCTCTTCCGCATCGTCGGCGAGATCAACGGCCAGGGCGTGACCGTTCTCCTGGTGGAGCAGAACGTCCACCAGGCGCTGGAGATCGCCCATCGCGCCTACGTCTTGGAAACGGGCCGCATCGTGAAGGAAGGGGCCGCTCGCGAACTCCTGAACGACCCCGCCATCAAAGAAGCCTACCTGGGCCTCTAGCCCCGAAATGCTCGACACCGCCCGGGCTCTGAGGGCGGCCGACGGCGCCGTCCTTGCCTACCGGCTCTGGCGGCCGGGCCCGCCGCGTCAGGTCCTCGTGCTGCTCCACGGTCTCGCCAGCAACATGACCCGGTGGTCGGAGTTCGTGGCCCGGACGACCTTGAGGGATTCGTGGGACCTCCTGCGGGTCGATCTCCGCGGCCAGGGTCTGTCCGTTCACCGCGGCCGCATCGGCATGGCCGAATGGTGCGACGATCTTGCGGCCATCCTCGATGCCGAGGGCTACCCGCGCGCCGTTCTTGCAGGGCACTGCCTCGGCGCAAACATCGCCGTGGAATTCGCGGCCCGCTATCCCGAGAAGACCTCGGGGCTGGTTCTGATCGAGCCCATGCTGCGCGAAGGGTTGACCGGCTCCATGCGGCAGATCGCCCGGCTCCGGCCGCTGTTCGGGCCGGCGGTCTGGCTCATCCGCGCGCTGAACGCGCTGGGAATCCATCGCCGGCGGCTCCAGCCGCTCGACCTCGAGGAGCTCGATCGGGAGACCCGCGCGAGGATCGCGGCGGGGGGACCGGCCGACGCGCTGCTGGAGCGATACGCGTCTCCCTTGCTCGACCTGCGCACCACGCCGAGCGGGGCGTATCTGCAGGCGCTGATCGCCGTGGGCGACCGGCTCCCCGATCTGTCGGGCATCAGGACCGCGGTCCTCGCGCTCGTGTCCACGGGGAGCACCTTCAGCGATCCGATGATCACCGAACGGCTGCTGGCCAGGTTCCCGGACTGCCAGGTCGTCAGGCTGGAGGCGCGGCACTGGATCCCCACCGAGCAGCCGGACGCGATGCGCCGGGCGATCGAGGATTGGTGCGGTGGGGCTACTTCTCGTGCGCGAGCTTCTGTGAAAACTCGATGAGGGTTTCCAGCTTCCGCTGGGCGGCGCCGGAGTCGATCGAGTGGGCCGCCAGGCCCACCCCTTCCTTCAGGTCCCGCGCCTTCCCCCCTACCACCAGCGCGGCGGCCGCGTTCATCAGGACGATGTCCCGCTTCGGCCCGTCGCCGCCCCCGAGGATGTGGCGGATGATCTGAGCGTTCTCGGCCCGGTCGCCGCCCTGGAGGTCGCCGATCGCCGCCCGCGACATTCCGAAATCCTCCGGGCGCACCCGGAAGCTCCTCACCACGCCCTCGCGGACCTCGGAGATCTGGCTCTCCCCCGTGTTCGAGATCTCGTCGAGCCCGTCCGCGCCGTGCACGACGAAGGCGCGGATGGTCCCCAGCTCCGCCAGGACGCGAGCCAGCGGCTCAGTGAGGGCGGGCGAATAGACCCCGATGACCTGGGCGTTGGCGCCCGCCGGGTTGGTGAGCGGGCCGAGCATGTTGAAGACGGTGCGGATCCCCATCTCCCGCCGCGCCGCCATCACGTGCTTCATCGCCGTGTGGAGGAGCGGCGCATAGAGGAACCCGATCCCGACCTCGTCAACGCAGCGCGCCACCTTGGCGGGCGGGAGCTCCAGGTTGATGCCGAGCGTCTCCACCACGTCGGCGGACCCGCACAGGGAGGAGACCGAGCGGTTACCGTGCTTGGCCACCCGGAGCCCCGCCCCCGCGACGACGAAGGCCGTCGCCGTCGAGACGTTGAACGTCCCCGCCGCGTCCCCACCGGTCCCACAGGTGTCGATCAGCATCTCGCGGTCCGTCCCGGTGAGGGCGGCCACCTCCTCCCCGTGGGTCTTCACCCGGACCGCCTTCTGGCGCATGACCTGGGCGAAGCCGATCAGCTCTTCGACGGTCTCCCCTTTCATCCGGAGCGCTGTGAGGAAGGCGGCGATCTGCGCATTGGTCGCGGCCCCGGACATGATCGCTTCCATGGCCGCCGCCGCCTCGATGCGGCTCAGGTCCTTCTTGTCCACCAGCGCCCGCACCACCTCGGTGATGATGGGGCTCGTCATGCCGCTGTTCCCCCTTCAGCGCGGCGGGCGCCGAATGCGGCCACCGCCGCGAGAATATCTTCCAGCTTGACCGGCTTCGACAGCACCGCGTCCACGCCCTTGCCCCGAAGCTCGTCGGGCGAGAGCTCGACAGCCCATCCGGTGACCAGCAGCACCGGCACCGAGGGGGCCTGATCCTTCACGGCCCGGGCCACCTGCCAGCCGTTGACGCCGGGCATGGCGAGGTCGGTGAAGACGATGTCGAACGGCTCGGCCTTGAAGCGCCGGATGGCCTCGGCGCCGTCGGCGACGAGGACCGCCGAATGCCCCCCGGCGGCGAGGACGTCCCCCAGCACCTCCAGCACCGGCTGCTCGTCGTCCACCACCAGGCAGCGGAGCGGCGCCACGGGCTCGAGCGCCGCCGGGCCCGGGGGCTCCGCCTCGACCGTGCTCACCGGGAACGTCAGATGGAAGGTGGTGCCCTGGCCCTCGGCGCTCTCGACGCGGATCTGCCCCCCGTGGCGCGAGACGATGCCGTAGGTGATGGAGAGCCCGAGGCCCGTCCCGCTCGGACCTTTGGTGGTGAAGAACGGGTCGAAGATCCGGGGCTGGACGTCCGGCGTCATGCCGACGCCCGTGTCGTTCACGGTCAGCGAGACGGTCGTCTCGTCGGCCCGCGTGGCCAGGGTCAGCGTTCCCCCCTCGGGCATGGCGTCCACCGCGTTCAGGATCAGGTTGGTGAGGACCTCGCGGAGCTCCGCGGGGTCTCCCCACGCCGGCGGGACAGGGACCAGATCCGTCGCGATGTGGATCGTGACGCCCCGGCTCTGGGCGTCCTCCTGCCAGCGCGACTGGGTCACCTCGAGGGCGTCCTGGACCACCCGGTTCAGGTCCACCGCCACGAAGGGCTGGTCGCGCCGGATCCGGGCGAACTCCTGGATGCGGCGGACGGTCCGCGCGCCGTCCATGGCGGCCCGCTCGATGACCTGGAGCCACTGCCGGAGCTTGGGGTCCTCCACGCGCCGCATGAGCAGCTGGGCGCGCCCGAGGATGGATGCCAGGAGATTGTTGAAGTCGTGGGCGACCCCGGAGGCCATCTCGCCGAGCGCCCGGAGCTTCTCGGTGCGGATGAGCTGGTCCTGGGCCGCCGCCAGCTCGCGGTAGGCGCGAGTGCGCTCGTCGAAGAGCCGCGCGCTCCGGATCGCGAGGGCCGCGAGACCCGCGATGTTCACGAGCAGCCGCTCGTCGGCCGAGGTGAAGGCCTGGGCGGCGCTCCGGAGGATCAGCCCGCCGATGGTCGCGTCTCCGGCCACCAGGGGCACGCCGAGCCAGTGCGGGTAGCGCCGCGTGGCCTCGATCGGCCGCACCCCCTGACGGCGGCACTCCTCCGCGTAGGTGTCCGTCCGAATGGGCTGGCCGCGCTCCACAACCCTCGTCATGAGCCCGTCGCCCAGGGGGTAGCGCCGCGGCTCGGGGTGCTCCTCGCCCTCCAGCATGCGGAGCGCCACCTCGATCTCGCGGGAGGTCTCGTCGTAGAGCAGGATCACCATGTTCCGCGCGTCGAGGATCCGGCCCACCTGCCGGTGAATAGCCCGGACCAGCTCCGCCAGGTCGAGCTGGCCGGTGACCGCCCGCGAGAGCTCGTGGAGCACGGACAGCTCCTCGAGCCGGCGCCGGTTGTCCTCGAAGAGCCGGGCGTTCTCCACGGCCACGCCCGCCTGGCTCCCCATCGCCTCGACGAGGGCGACCTCCCGCTCGGAGAACTCCCGCGTCCGGTCCCACCACACCGCGATGAAGGCGCCGATGACCCGCTCCCTGGCCACGATGGGCGCGAAGAGCTGGGCCCGGTGCGCCGCGCTGATCTTCAAGGAATCGGGGATGCGGGGGTCTTCGGGCACGTTGCTCGAGACCTGGACGCGCCGGGACCTGAACCCCTCGGCGTAGAACGCGCTCCCCTCGGGATCGATCTGGGCTTTCCGGATCGTGTCCAGCAACTGGGGCGGGACCCGGTAGCCCACGATCGGCTCGAGCCGGCCGTTGGCGGGGTTGACCATCCACACCCCGACCGAGTCGCAGTCGATGGTCCGGGCCACCTGGCGCAGGAAGTGACGGAGCAGCGGGTGGAGGTCGAGGGTGGACGAGAGCGTCCGGCTGACGCTGAGCAGCGTCTCGGTCTCGCGGAGTTTTTCCTCCGTCTGGCGCGCGAGATCGGCGTTCTCGAGGGCCAGCCCCACCTGGGAGGCCACGCCCTCGATGAGCCGAAGCTCGGCGGGCGGAAACGTCCGTCCTGCGACCCACCAGACGAGGAAGAGGCCGCCGACGATCTCTCCCCGGACGGGCGTCGGGGCGAAGAGGACCGAATAGGGCGGCGCGTCGGCCAGCAGCTCCCTGGGGAACCAGCGGGGATCGTTGAGCCCGTCCGACGTCCACACGGGCTTGCGCGTCTCCCACGCCTCCTGGACCAGCCGCAGCTGCGCGATGGGAAACGGACTCTCCAGGAACGTCTGGAGGAGCTGCTTCGGCACGTGGTACCCGGCCATCGCGCGGAGCGCTTCCTTCTTCGCGTCGAGGAAGTACGCTCCCACCATGTCGGCCCCGAAGGCGTGGGCGACCTCGCGCGCCACCTGCCGCATTGCCTCCTGGGTCGGCAGGTTCTGCGAGAGCACCTGGCCCACGGCCAGGAGCGTCTGGGTCTCCTCGAGCCGGCGGGTGGTCTCGGCGTACAGCCGGGCGTTGTCCAGCGCCACCGCCGCCTGCGCGACGAGCGAGCCGAGGAGCGCCTGGGTTTCAGGAGTGACCGGATAGGGCGAGGGCCGGTGCATCGTGATCGCCCCGAGCAGCCGGTCGTCCAGCATGATCGGATACGCGGTGAAATAGCGGAGCCCGTGCCGCAGGGCCCAGGTGCGGCGCAGGACTCGGGTGTCCTGCTCCAGGTCGGTCCACAGGATCGGCTCGCGCTGCTGCGCCACCCATCCCACGCCACCCTCGCCGAAGGCCATGTCGTCCACGAGCCCGTCGGCCACCTCGGGGTCGCCGACGGTGACGGAGCGACGGAGCCGGTGGCCCCCGGGCTCCACCACCCAGACGTGGGCCTGGGGCGCCTCGAAGAACGTGGAGACGGCCTGGGCGATGTTCTTCAGCACCTCTTCGACCTGGAGCGACGAGGAGACGAGCCGGTTCACGTCGTCCAGCGCCTTGAGGCGCTCGGCGTGCTCCCGCGCCTCGCGGTAGAGCCGGGCGTTCTCCAGCGCGATGGCGGCCTGGGTCGCGAAGCTGCCGAACGTCTCCAGGTCGCCCTCGGTGAAGCGCGGGCCGCCTTCCTCGCGGCTCACGGCGATCACCCCGAGGAGCCGGTCGTGGGACACGAGAGGCTGGGCCATCGCGTGCTGGCTCCCCAGGAGGGGGATCCCGTGCTCCGCCAGGGATGCGGCGTACGCCGTGCTCGAAAAGTCGTTCACCAGCAGCCCCCGCCGCTCGGCGGCCGCCGTGCCGGCCATGCCGACCCCCAGCGGGATGCGGAAGTCGCGGATCTGGGGAGGCATGGCGTACCAGGACGTGGGCACGAGCATCCGGTTCGTCTCGTCCAGGAGAAAGATAGTGCCTCGCGCATTCAGCAGGGCGCCGGCGCGCTGGATGATCAAGTCGAGGAGCCGCTCCGGGTTCAGCTCGGCCGTCAGCTCGCGCTCGATCTCGACCAGCGCCTCGACCTGGGCCCGCCGGGTCTGCTCGAGGGCGAAGAGCCGGGCGTTTTCCAACGCGATGGCCGCGTGGTGGGCCAGGGACTGAAGCAGG
>JBBTEL010000038.1:0-9883 GCA_038042325.1 Candidatus Methylomirabilota bacterium | reverse complement strand
GAGCCGGGCGTTTTCCAACGCGATGGCCGCGTGGTGGGCCAGGGACTGAAGCAGGCTCACTTCTTCCTCGCTGAACTCGTGCGCCTCCCGGACCGAGACGGAGAGGGCGCCCAGCGCCCGATCCCCGAGCAGCAGGGGGGCCCCCGCGAACGAGACGGTCCCCTCGAGCCGGATTCGCTCGCGGTTCCTGACCCGCGGATCCTCCCGGAGATCCGGGATCACGAGGGGAGCCCGGTTGGCCACGATCCATCCCATGAGCCCTTCCCCCACCCGGAAGCGCGTGATGCCGAGGCTCTCGGAGACGGACCCGGCGTGGGCCCGGAGGGACAGCGTCTCGCCGTCCTCGTCCACGAGCCAGAGCCGGGACACGCTGGAGCCGAAGAGCTCGACGGCCGACTCGACGACCCGCTTGAGGACCTCCTCGACGCTCAGCGTGGCGGTCAGGGTCCGGGTCAGCTCGCCCAGGGTCTCGAGGCGCTTTCCCCGGCGCATCGCCGCCTCGTAGAGCTGGGCGTTGTCGAGCGCCACGGCCGCCTGGCCGGCCAGCGCGCTCAGGAGCCGGACCTCGGAGAAGGTGGGCGAATGGGGCTCCCACCAGTACACGGCCAGGACGCCATACGGCTCGTTCTTGATGAGGATGGGCACCGACAGCACGGCCCGGTAGCCTTCGCGGCTGACGAGGGCGCGGGTCTCATCGTTCAGGACGACGGCGGTGTCGTTCAGGATGTCCGGGGTCCAGGCCGGGGCCCGGTAGCGAATGGCCTTCCCCGATGTCCCCTCGCCCAAGGGCACGCGCAGCGACCGGATGAACTCCGGCGACAGGCCGATGCCCCGCTCGTAGGCCAGGACGCCGGCGGGCGGGTCCAGCTTGAAGATCCCGGCCGACCGCACGCCCAGCAGCGCCCGGGCCCGCTCGACGATCAGGTCCAGAACGCGCTCCACCTTGAGCGTGGAGCCCACGAGCCCGCCGACCTCGAGGAGGGCCTGGTGCTCGGCGGCGCTCCGCGAAGCCTCGTTGTAGAGCCGGGCGTTTTCGATCGAGATGGCCGCCTGGGTGGCGAAGGAGACGAGAAGCTCCAGCTCTTCCTTGGTCGGGCGATGCAGCCGCCTGGTCAGGATCGCGAGCACTCCGAGGAGGCGGTTCTGGAAGAGGAGGGGCACGCCGACGAACGACACCCAGCCTTCCTGCCGCATCCACTCGACGTTGACGGTCCGCGGGTCTTCGACCACCCGCTCGACCACCAGCGGCTCTCGCGTCTCCGCCACCTGCCCCACCAGCCCCTCGCCCACGGCGAAGACCGTCCTCCGCCCTCCCAAGGCGGTTCCGGCTATTCCCCCTTCCACCCGCAGGACGAGGCGGTCCTCTTCGGCGATCCAGAGCCGCACCGACGCGTCCGGGACGAGACCGGCGGCGGCCTGAACGACGCCGTCCAGCACCTGGCTGAGGTCCAGGCTGGAGGTCACCGTCTGGGCCAAGCCCGCGAGGCTCTCGAGCCGCTGGCCCTTCTCCCGCGTCTCGGCGAACAGCGACGCCCGCTCCACCGCCACGCCGACCTGGTAGGCGACGGCTTCCATGAGCTGCATCGCTTCGGGGCTGAACTCGCGGGGGCTTGAGGAGACGAGGGCCATCACGCCCCACACCTCGCCCTTGACCGGGATGGGCAGAGCGAGCTCCGTCTGGAGCGCGCCGGCCGTCACGGTCGGGCGGGCGGTCCTGACGGCTTTGCCGAGCTGCGAGCCCTCGATGGGCCGCACCCTCACCTGCTCGGCCAGCTCCGCAGACAGCCCGCGCTGGGCGATCAGCAAGAGCCTTTCGCCACCCTCCTCCGCCTGGTAGAGGGCCGCGACGTCCATCTCCGCGACCCGCCGCACGACCTCGAGGGTTTCCTCGGCCGTCGGGATGAGGTCAATCGTTCGGTTCACCGTCAGCGCGACGGCGTTGAGCGCTTCGAGCTCCCGGTTCCGGTGCCCAACCTCCCCGCGCCAGCGCTGGAGCGAGTCGCTCATCTCGTTGAAGGCCCGGGCCACGTCGCCCAGCTCGGCCTCCCGGCCCAGCGGAACGGGAACGCGCGCATCGAAGTCGCCCCCCGCCATGCGCCGCGCGCCCTCGCCCAGCGCCTCGATGGGCTGGAGCACGCGCCGGGTCAGGATCGAGGTGGCCGCGAAGGTGGCCAAGGCCGCGAAGAGCACGAAGCCCGCCACCCACGTCCAGAGGAGGCCCTGGGTCGCGCGGGCATCGGCGTCCGACGCCAGCAGCCAGAGCGTCCCGTCCGGCCAGCGGCCGACCGAGCGCATGAGGTACGAGGTCCCGCTCACCTCCACGCGCCCCGCCAGCGCGGCGTCGGCCCACCGGACGCCGGCGGCGCCTGCGGAGAGTGTCGTGTAGGCCGGCTCCCCGCCGGCGAGAAAAACGAGCTCCATGGGGAACGAGTTCGCGCCGAGCCGCCGGCCGATCGCCTCCAGTCGCCGCCCCACCACGACGGTCCCGAGGGCGCGCCCGTCGTTCACCACCGGCGCCGCGGCCAGGAGCATCGGCACGCCGGACACGACGCGGACCGCCGCGACGGCGTCGGCCGAGCCGGCCGGGAGGCTCAGGGACGGAGCATCGGCCGAGGCGGGAACCCGGACGAGCGGAGCGCCCCGCTCGTCCACGACGACGATCAGGTCGGCGACCCGATCCAGCGTCAGCGACAGCATCCGGGGCGACGCGGCCCGGGCGAGCGTCGCCCAGTCGCTCTTCACGACCCCCTGAACGATCGTGGGGTCGCGCGCGAGGAGCCGGGCCTCCCGCCGGAGGTCCTCGAGGCCGCTCGCCACGAGAGCCGCGACGGCGCGGACCGATCCCTGCAGGGCGGCTTCGGTGGATTGGGAGAACCGGTCGGCGATGGACGGAACGCCCACCGCCGTCAGGACGAGGAGCGGGACGAGCACCGCGGCCAGCGAAGAGAGAAGAACTCGCGTCGACCAGCGCACGGGGGACGCCCCTCAGCCCGGCCTAGCCCTCGCGCCGGGCCGAGAAGCGAGCAGCCCAAGGCCCGAGGGAGGAGCCCACCGGAGGCGTACGCGGTTGTACGTTGAGGATGGGCGACGACGGAGAACGCCGGGATGCGACGCTTATCGGCACGGTGCTAGCGGCCCAGGTAGGCCTGCTTGATATGGCCGTCGGCCAGCAGGGTGTCTCGGAGCCCATCGAGAACGACCTGGCCGTTCTCGAGCACATAGCCCCGGTGGGAAAGCTGCAATGCCCGCAGCACGTTCTGCTCCACTAGCAATATTGCCATACCCCTGCGGTTTATTTCCACGAGATTGTCGAAGATCGCCCTGACCACTACCGGGGCCAGTCCCAGGGACGGCTCGTCGAGCATCAGGAGCTTGGGCCGGGCCATGAGCCCCCGGCCGATGGCGACCATCTGCTGCTCCCCTCCGGACAGGGTGCCGGCCAGCTGCCGCCGGCGCTCCCGGAGCCGCGGGAAGAGCTGGAACACCCACTCCAGGCTCTCGGTCTTGAGCGCCCTCGCGGCCCGGGCGCCGAGCTCCAGGTTCTCGATCACGGTCATGGACGGAAAGAGCTGGCGCCCCTCGGGGACGTGCGCGATCCCCCGGCCTACCACCTTCGACGACGGGAGCCCGTCCAGGCGATCGCCCTCGAAGTCGATCCGGCCCCGGCGGATCGGCAGGAGGCCGGAGATTGCCCGGAGCGTGGTGGTCTTGCCGGCCCCGTTGGAGCCGATGAGGGCCACGATCTCCCCCGGCCGGACCTCGAGGCTCGCCCCGAGGACGGCGGTGAGATCCCCGTAGGCGACCTCGATGGCGTCAACCCTGAGCAGCGCCGACATACTCTTCGCCCAGGTAGGCCTCGATCACGCGCGGGTCGTTGGCGATGGCGGCCGGCGGGCCTTCGGCGATCCGCTCGCCGTAGTTGAGCACGATGATCCGCTCGGACAGGGACATGACCGCGCGCATGACGTGCTCGATGAGAAGAATGGCGACGCCGCGCCGGTTAATGGCGCGAACCAGCTCGACGATCCGCTCAGTCTCGATGGCGGTGAGCCCGGCCATCACCTCGTCCAGCAGGAGCAGGACTGGCTCCGTGGCCAGCGCCCGCGCCAGCTCCAGCCGCTTCCTCTCGGTAAGGGTCAGGCTCGCGGCCGGCTGCTCGGCCTTGGCCGCGAGGTCCACTTCCTCCAGCACGGCGCGCGCCCGCGCCTCGGCTGTCCGCATATCGGCATGGCGCCCGAGCGCCCCGATCATGACGTTGCGCACGACCGAGAGCCGCGGGAACGGGCGCATGAGCTGAAATGTCCGGACGACTCCCCGGGCGCAGATCTCGTGGGGTGGGCACCCGAGGATCGACCGGCCGCGAAACCGGACCTCGCCCGCGTCGGGCGCGAGAAACCCGGAGATGAGGGCGAAGACCGTCGTCTTCCCCGCCCCGTTCGGGCCGATCAGGGCGACGATCTCCCGATCGCCCACGGCGAGGGAGAGATCCCGGACGGCCTGCAGGCCGCCGAACCGCTTGGAGAGCCCCTCCACCTCCAGCAGCGCCACGACCTCAGGCCTTGGGGCGGCCGGCGAACAGCCGGCGCAGGTACGGATAGGCGCCCTGCGGCACGAACAGCACCACACCGATCAGCAGGACGCCGTAGACCATCAGGTGCGCGCCGCTCCAGCCTGCCTTGGCGAAGTAGAACCGGGACAGTTCCGCCAGGGGACTCAGGATGAACGAGCCCAGGATCGGCCCGAGGACCGTGCCCGCGCCCCCGATGATGGGGCGGATGATGATCTCCACGGACAGGGGAATCCCGAATACGGTGTTCGGCTGGAGCGAGAACAGGTAGAAGGCGTAAAAGGTGCCGCCGATCCCCGTCAGAAAGGACGACACGATCATGGCGAGCAGCTTGTACTTGAAGGCGTTGACCCCGAGCGCCTCGCACGCCGTCTCGTCTTCACGGATGGCGGTGAGATAGGCCCCGAACCGGCGGCGCTCGATGAGGGTCACGATCCCCGTCGCCCCCAGCATGAGCGCGAGCGCGATGTAGTAGTAAGAGCGGTTGTCCTGGAACTGGAACTGGCGGGGGTTGCCCGTGAAGGTGATGTAGAGCCCCAGCGCCCCGCCGATCGCCTCGGTGTTGAGGGCGACGATCCGGCAGACCTCGGCGAACGCCACGGTCAGCAGCACGAAGTAAAAGCCCCGGAGACGGAAGCGAAACCCGAGGTAGCCGATCGCCGCCCCCAGCACCGCGGCCAGGGCGCCCCCCGCGAACATGCCGAGCCAGGGCGTGACTCCCGCCTTCATGGAAAGCATCGCGGCCGTGTACGCCCCGATCCCCACAAACGCCGCGTGCCCCAGCGAGAGCTGCCCCGCGTAGCCCCCGACGAGGTTCCACGCCTGGCCGAGAAATCCGTAGAAGAAGATGAAGATAAAGATCGTCGTGACGTACGAGTCGAGGAAAGGCGGCAGCGCGAGCAGGACGAGGACGCCCACCAGGCCCGCCCACCGCATAGGCCTGCCCTCAGGCCGCGCCCTTGCCGAACAGCCCGGCGGGGCGGAACAGGAGGATCAGGATCAGCAGGGAAAAACTGACCAGCTCTTTCAGAGACGGGGCGAGGAACACCGCCCCGAGCGACTCGGCGACCGAGACGAGCAGCCCGCCCAGGAACGCACCGAGCAGGCTCCCCATGCCGCCGATGATGACGATGTTGAACGACGTCACCGAGGCCGACAGTCCCGCCGAGGGCTGGAAGGGTAGGACCGCCGAGACCAGGGCGCCGGCCGCGCCCACGCAGGCCGCGCCGATGCCGAACGCGACCGCATAGACCCGCCGCACGTCGATGCCGATCACGAGGGCACCATAGGTGTTGTCCGCAGCGGCGCGGATCGCCTTCCCGAGGTCGGTCCGGAAGAGGAAGAGGTAGAGCACGAAGGTCAGGGCGATGGCCACCGCGAACGTCACGAGCCGTGCTACGTCCACGAAGATCGGCCCGACCCACAGCGTGGACAGCCCCAGGGCGGACCGGACACGGTGCGGGTCGGGCCCGAACGTCACGAGCGCGGCGTTCTCCAGGACCAGAGCGACGCCGAGCATCAAGAGGATTTGCATCTCGTGGGGCGCGTCGAGGATGCGGTCCACAAGGGCGCGCTGGACCGCGAAGCCGAGGACGAAGAGCGCCGCCGCGCAAACGAGGAAGCCGGCGTACGGGTCCACGCCGGCGCGCGTGGCCAGCAGCCACGCCAGGTACATCCCCCACACCATCATGTCGCCGTGCGCAAAATTCACCACGCGCATGACGCCGAAGATGAGGGTCAGGCCGACGGCCATCAGGCTGTAGACGCCGCCGAACAGCAGGCCGTTGAGCAGGCCCTGCCCGATGAGCGTCGGGTCCATCTACGCCGCCGTCGGGGCGCCCGAGACGAGCCGGCGGCGCCTGATGGTTCGTCGGTCGATTCGGCGGATCAGGCCTTGGGCCTCGGCAAGACGAACTTCTGGGCCGCCGCGTCCTTGGGCCAGACGACGACGGGCTTCTGGCCGAGGATCTGGACCATCGCCGTGGAGGCGTTGGGGTTGTCCCCGACCTCGTTGAACACGATGGGCCCGCCGGAAACCATCAGCGGGTCCTTGAGGTTCGTCTTCTTGATCGCGTCCACGATTGCATCCGGGTCGGTGGACTTGGCGCGCTCCAGCACGTCGGCCATGACCAGGATCGCCTCGTAGGAGTAGCCCGAGTTGGTGTCGAAATTCTTCCCGCCCGACCGCTTCGCGTACTCCTCCGCCACCTTCTGGGTCCGCGGGTTCTTGTAGTTGGGCCACGGCACGCAGTCCATGACGTACTCGATCAGCTCCTTGAGCTGGGCGATCTGCCCCGCCTCGTACAGGCCGGGCGTACCGGGGCTGATGATGCCCATCAGCTCCACGCGCTGCTTGGCCAGCTCCTGGAGCATCAGGATGGCCGTCGTGGCGCGGGTCACCGGGGCGAGGATGTCCGGCTTCAGCGCCTTCACCCTGGACACCTCGGTGGAGAGATCGGTTGCGTTCTCCGGGTACGGGATCGCCTCGACGATCTCGAAGCCCGGGTTCTTCTCCTTCACGGCGGCCTGGAACTGGCGCGCCTGGGTCTGGCCGAAGAGGTCGTTCGTGTACATGAGCACCACGCGCTTCGGCGAGACCTTGGCCTCCCTGAAGACCTCGGTCATGAACTGGACGGCTCTCAGGCCGAAGATCCGCGTGGTGGGGAAGTTCCGGTAGACGTACTGAACCTTCTGGTCGCCCTTCTTCACCGACTCGGCCACGTTCAGCGTGATGGGGTCGGCGGCGGAGATGTCGATCAGGAACGGGACGCGCTTCTGCTGGGCCACCGGCACCATCGCGGCGGTCTGGCCCGAGTGGAAGGCGCCGGTGATGATCTGGGCGCCGGCGTTGATGACGCGCTCGGCCTCCGCGCGCGCCACGTCCGGCTTGTTCTCGGTGTCAGCGAGGATGAGCTCCAGCCTGGCGCCGCCCATGGACTTGATCCCGCCCGCCGCGTTGACCGCGTCCACGGCCATCTGCGCCCCCAGCCGGCACGCCTGGCCGATCTCCGCCAGCGGCCCCGTCACGGGGTGGACCGCGCCGATCTTGATCTCCTTCGGCTGGGCGCGGAGGACCGCGGGGAACCCGAGCGCGGCGGCGCCCGCCGCCACGCCGGTGGTCTTGAGGAAGGTCCGACGATTCACCATGTTCAGCCTCCTTGAGTAGGGATTGACGATGGCCAAAGGGGTTTCAGGATACAACCCGCCCCCGCCTCCCGCAAGGGCCGCGAGTTATCGCAGGCCCAGTAGCTGCTGGGCGATCACCATCCGCTGGATCTGGTTGGTCCCCTCGTAGATCTGCATGATCTTGGCGTCGCGCATGTACCGCTCCACGGGGAACTCCCGCGTGTAGCCCACGCCGCCAAAGATCTGCACGGCGTCGGTGGCCACGTGCATGGCCGCGTCAGCGGCGAAGCACTTCGCCATGGAGGCCTCGAGGATCGTCGCCGGCGCGCCGCGGTCCACGAGGCTTGCCACGTGGTGCACCATCAGCCGCGCCCCGTGGACTTGCATGGCCATGTCCGCCAGCATGAACTGGATCCCCTGGAACGCGGCAATCGGCTGGTTGAACTGCTTCCGCTCCTTGGCGTAGCCGATCGCGGCATCCAGCGCCGCCTGGGCGACGCCGACGGCCGTGGCGCCCGTCATCGGCCGCGTGAAGTCGAGGGTCCGCATGGCGATCTTGAACCCCTCGCCCTCCGCGCCGAGCCGATTCTCCGCCGGCACCTCGCAGTCCTGGAGGTGGAACGCCACCGTCGGCGACGCGCGGATGCCCATCTTCTTCTCTTTCTTCCCCACCGCGAAGCCCGGAAACCCCGGCTCCACCAGGAACGCCGTGATCCCCTTGGCCCCCTTGCTCCGATCCACCGTGGCGAAGAGGGTGATCACGCCCGCGTTCGAGCCGTTCGAGCACCAGAGCTTCGTCCCGTTGAGGATGTAGCGATCCCCCTTCCGCACCGCCGTCGTCTGGAGAGCGGCCGCGTCCGACCCCGCGCCCGGCTCCGACAGCGAGTAGGCGGCGAGGATCTCGCCGCCGGCCAGGCGCGGCAGGTACCGGCGCTTCTGCTCTTCCGTGCCGGCGAGGACGATCGGGTAGCCGCCGAGCGGCGTCGCGCCCCAGTTGGTGGCCGTGGCCGCACAGGCCCAGGCGAGCTCTTCGGCGACGAGCGACACGGCGAGCGCCCCCATGTTCGTGCCGCCGTAGGCCTCAGGCACCCAGATCCCCATCAGCCCCTGCTGGGCCAGGAGCTTCATGATCTCTTCGGGATAGCTCTCCGTCTCGTCGTAGTAGGCGGCGACGGGCGCGATCTTCTCCCGCGCGATCTCCCGCACCAGGTCGCGCACCGCCCGCTGCTCGTCGGTCAGGTAGTAGAGCTGCTGCATCAGGGCTTGCCGTACTCGTAGAAGCCGCGCCCGCTCTTCCGCCCGAGGCGGCCGGCCATGACCATGCGCTTCAGGAGCGGCGGCGGCGCGTAGCGCGGCTCGCGGAACTCCTCGAACATCACCTCGGCCACGAACATCGTCGTGTCCAGCCCCACCAGGTCCAGGAGCGTGAACGGGCCCATCGGGTAGCCGCACCCGAGCTTCATGGCCTGATCGATGTCCTCGAGCGAGGCGAGCCCCGACTCGTACACGCGGATCGCGTCCAGGAGGTACGGCACCAGCAGCCGGTTCACGATGAAGCCGGTCGCGTCCTTGGTATCCACCGGCACCTTGCCGATCGCCTGGACCCACTCCCAGACCGTCTTGAACGAGCGCTCGTCGGTCAGGATCGTCCGCACCACCTCGACCAGCTTCATCAGCGGCACCGGGTTGAAGAAGTGGAGCCCCAGCACCTGGCCCGGGCGCTTGGTGGCGGCGGCCATGGCGGTGATGTTGCACGAGGAGGTATTGGAAGCCAGCACCGCGTGCGGCGGGCAGATCCCGTCCAGCTTGGTGAAGGTCTCGTTCTTGAGCGGCTGGTTCTCGGTGATCGCCTCCACCACGAGATCGCAGGCCTTCAGATCCTCGAGGCGCGTCGTGCCCGTGATGCGTCCCAGGATCGCGTCCCGCTCCTTCGCCTCGAGCTTGGCTTTGGCGACGAGCCCCTCCAGGGTCTTCCGGAGGCCGTCAAGCCCCCTGTCGAGCAGCGCCTGGTTCGCCTCGACGACCACTGTCGGGAAGCCCGCCTGGGCGGAGACTTGGGTGATCCCCGAGCCCATCAGCCCGCAGCCGATGACGCCGACGGTCTTGATCGCCATGGTCGCAGAACGGTCGGACGGCTAGCGGCGGCGGCCCGGCAGCGCCACGGGCGCGTGGAGGGTCCCCTCGGGGCAG
>JBBTEL010000037.1:0-3317 GCA_038042325.1 Candidatus Methylomirabilota bacterium | reverse complement strand
TCCGAATGAGGACGGACCGGGGGATCGTGAGGCCGAGCGCCTTGGCGGCCTTGAGGTTGATGATCGGCTCGAACTTCGTCGGCTGCTCGACGGGCAGGTCGCCGGGCTTCGTACCCTTGAGAATCTGGGCCCAGATGGGGTCAGGTCTTGCAATGCAACAATCATCCGCCGCGCTTCCCGGCAGGATGTGTTATTGCAAGACCTGACCCCTGCGCGTCACTTTCTGGTACACGCGCGGGCCGGTTAGGCCGCCCGCAATCTCTGGTAGAGGAACGAGACCGCGAGGAGGACGAGGCCCAGGATCAGGAAGGACACGATCCGGTAGAGGGTGGAGATCGTCGAGAGATCCACGACGAACACCTTGGCGATCGTGAGGCCGAAGAGGCCGAGGGCGGCGTAGCGGACGACGGGCGCCGACCGGATGAACCCCCAGGCCATGGCGGCCGCGGCGTAGAGCGTCCACAGCACCGACAGGCCGACCTGCGTCCGCCATTCGATCTCCCGGGCGAGATCCCACCGGCGCGCCGCTCGCGCCGCGTCGGCGCCGACGGCCTCATAGCGAACCCAGCCGAGGCTCAGGACGTAGAGGAGCACGACACCCGCCACGGCGGACAGGGCCTGGCCCACCTTCGCCGCCTCGCCCGTGGGCGCGGCCCGCCTGAGCCAGCCGGCGACCACGGCCAGCGCCGCGCAGGCGGCGATCCGCGTGACCAGCGGACCGTTCACGAGGCTCGCCGCGGCGGCCCGCGCCAGATGGTCGTCGTGGATCAGGACCCTTGCCAGGAGGACGGCGGCCAGAAGCAGTGTGGCGACGAAAAACGCCGGGCCGCGCGACAGCCAGGCGAGAGCGCCCAGCGCCAGGACCTCAGCGATCAGAAGCCTCGCCGGCCAGAGTCCCGTCGGCTCCCGCCAGAAGAGCACGCCCAAGAGCACGCTCGCGAGGACCCAGAGGAGACTCTGGAAACCCTCGGGGGTCAGGACCCAGAGGTGACGCCGTCCGAGCGCCCCCGCGGCCACGCCGGCCCATCCGAGGGCGACGACAACCAGCAGGTGCACCAGGAACGAGAGATTCCAGACCGGGACGAGGGCCGGATGCCAGTACGGGTCCACCGCGAGCACACGGAAGGCCGCCAGCAGCAGCGCGGCGAGGCCTCCCCAGACGGCGACGGGCGTCGTCACCCTGGGTCCCACCATCAGGAGCACCACCCCCTGAGCCGCCCAGGCGAGGGTGATCCAGGGACCGTCGAGCCCCAGCGGAATCGCCAGGGTGAGAAAAACGATCGCGACGCCCAGATGGATGTCGCCGGTCGGATCGTCGCCCGCGACGCGCTCGCCGTACACGGCGGCGAGGATCGCGTACAGTACCGCGAGGGCCAGGGCGTAGGGCGCCTCGGCGGCGGGCCACCAGCGCTCCAGCGTGACGTACACGGCCCAGAAGTAGCCGGCCGCGTTCACGACGACGAGGGCCAGATCGATCTCCACCCAGCGCCGGCGCTCGGTCCACTCGCGCACCAGCGGCACCGCCAGGAACAGCAGGAAGAGCGCCGAGAGCAGCACGAGCCGGGTCGGGGGATGAGGCGCGGCCGGGTAGTCGAGCAGGATGGGCAGGAAGACAATGGCCGAGCCCGCCCAGGCCAGCCGGTTGAGAGCCGGCCACGACTTGAAGAAGGCGATGGAGAGCACCAGGAGATCGAGCACGAGCAGATAGCCGAGCAGGGCCCGCTCGTTCGGGCGCTCTTGAGCCAGCAGGACCGGCGTGAGCAGGCCGCCGATCAGGGTTAGCACCGCAATGATCTGGCGGCTGGTCGCGACCGCGACGGCCGCTCCCGCCACGGTGACCGCGAACATGGCCGCGAAGGCCGAGACTACGCCGACGAAGTGGTAGAGGGCGTAGGCGGCATAGAGTGAGAGATAGAGCACGCCCAGGCCGCCCCCCGCCAACCCTTCGCTGAGATACGGTAGGTCCTCGCGCCGGTGCAGGAGAAGACCCCCCACCAGGAGGACCACGCCGGCGAGGAGCCCCATGATCACCCGGACCTCAGGACCGATCAGGTTGTTCTCGAACGCCCAGCGGAGGAAGAAGCTGACCGCGAAGAGGATGGCGATGATGCCGACCCACGTCGTCCAGCGCGCGCCGATCCGCTGCTCCAGGTCGAGTGTCCCGCCGGGCGGCGCGGCAGGAGGCGCGGGAGGCGGCTCAGGGGGCGAGGGTGGGGGCGCGGCGGCCGGAGCCTGCGGCCTGGCGAAGACGCCGGCCGGCGGGGGACCCAGCGTCGGCTTCGGGGGGGCGGCGACCGGCGCTTCGCGATCGGGCCCCGCCGCCTCCTCGAGGGTCCACACCCGGTGCAGCAGGCCGCGCACCTGGGCTTCCAGCTCGGCGATTCGCTCCTCGAGGCTCGCCATTCGTCCCGCCTTCTACTCGGGCAGCCTGAGCTGGAGCAGGAGCGCGGGGTCGATCCGCGCCTGGCGGAGGTGAGCGGCGAAGTGGAGGTGCGGGCCCGTCGCGCGGCCGGAGGCGCCGACCCGGCCGATGATCTGGCCGCGTTCGACCCGGTCCCCGTCGGCGACATCGGCCCGCTCCAGGTGAAAGTAGAGCGTGTAGAGGCCAAGACCGTGGTCGAGCACGACGAGACGCCCTGGGAAGAAGTACTCGGCCACCAGCGTCACGCGCCCCGTGTTGGCCGCCACCACGGGCGTGCCGGCGTCGGCCGAGTAGTCGAGCCCCGCATGGGGCGCTCGGGCCTGGCCGTTGATGATCCGCCGGGCGCCGAACCCCTCGCCGGCGTCGGGGACGCCGACCGGCTTGGTGAAGCGCCCCCGCCAGAGCCGCTCGGGGGTGATCGTCGCGTAGAGCGTCCGGAGACGCTTGGACTCCTCC
Organism: Candidatus Methylomirabilota bacterium; assembly: GCA_038042325.1. GTDB lineage: Bacteria > Methylomirabilota > Methylomirabilia > Rokubacteriales > CSP1-6 > CSP1-6. The sequence continues at coordinate 439 of JBBTEL010000037.1, read as the reverse complement.
TCCACCCGCCGGAGGGTCGGCGCGTCCAGCTCCACCATCTCTCTGGGCAGCGTGAGACGCTGGACGGGAAACTTGCGCGCTCTGATCTGGAGCCGGCCCGACGCCTTGAGGGGCCGGTCTCGCGCGTCCACGGCCCCGATCCGCCACGTGGCCATGCCCGGCCGGGCCTCGAGATCGAGCCCCGCCAGCGCCGCGTAGCCGTCTCCGTACGGGAAGAACGTCAGCGACTGGCCCGCCAGGCTCCCCTCCACCGTCTTGGCATCGGGGAGGCCGGTGACGAAAACCATCGTCACGTCCCCCTGGTGGACCACCCGGGGCTCCCAGCGCACGGCCAGGACGTCGTGAGCCTGGGCGGGCGCCGCAGCCACCAGCGAGGCAAGAACCACCCCGAACACCATGCATCCATTGTACGAGGAGGGACGTGGAGGGCGAAGAATCT
>JBBTEL010000036.1:0-2760 GCA_038042325.1 Candidatus Methylomirabilota bacterium | reverse complement strand
GAGCACAGGACTGAAAATCCTGGTGTCGGCGGTTCAATCCCGTCCCTGCCCACCATTTCTATTTCGTGCCCTTGACCGAGATCTCGACCCCGCTTAGAGTCACGCCAAGGCTCCACACTGACCGGCCCCGTGGCTGCGCTCCTGTCGCTTGAGCCGAGTGGTTAACCTCACCGTCGGGGTTGTTCCGGCCTTTGTGGTGTTCCTAGTGCTGTTCGTCGTGACCGTCACGACGGTGTCCAAGGCAAACCAGTAGATTGATGGGGGAAGGTGTGATGAAAGTCGAGACCCAGCTGCCGCTTGGCAAAGTCGACCCGGGTTTGCGTAGCGCCCCGAAGCTCGACCTCGGATCGGTGCCAAGCGGTGCGCGCGAGATCGAAGAACTCGGCTTCGATGGAATGGTTACCGGTGAAATCAAGACCGACCCATTCATACCACTGGCGCTCGCGGCCACCACGACGGAGCGCATCAGTTTGACGACGGCGGTTGCCATAGCATTTCCGCGCAGTCCGATGATCACGGCTATGATGTCATGGGACCTCCAGACGATATCCAACGGAAGGTTCATTCTGGGCTTGGGAACACAGGTCAAGGGCCACATCGAACGCCGCTACGGGATCGCCTGGGCGCCGCCGGTCCCGCGGCTGCGCGAGTATATTCTCGCCCTCCGCGCGATTTGGGATTGCTGGCAGAACGGCGCGCCGCTCAATGTTCGGGGCGCACACTACAACTTGTCGGTGATGGTCCCACTGTTCAACCCGGGTCCCATCGCGCACCCTGATATCGCGATCCATATCGCGGCGATAAACAAGCACATGTGTCAGCTGGCAGGGGAAGTGTGCGAGGGGATCAGGCCTCACCCGATTACGACGCGGAAGTTCATCACAGAGGTCATGTTGCCGAATATTGAATTCGGCGCGAAGAAGGCCGGGCGCGCGCTCAAGAATTTCGATGTCGCCATCAGCCCCCTGGTGGCCGCTGCGGACAACGAAACAGAGCTCGCCGGCAGAATAAGAGACGTGCGCGGTCGCATCGCATTTTACGCGTCGACGCGGACGTATAAGTCGGTGTTCGATGCTCACGGATGGGGGGGCTTGGTTGACGAACTTCATGGGCTCTCGACTCAGCAGAGGTGGGAGGAGATGCCGAAGTACGTCACGGATGAGGTGCTTGAAACAATCGCTGTAGTGGGAACCTACGATGATGTTGCACGGAAGATAAAGAAGCGATACGGGGACTTTGCGACACGCGTAGAGTTCAGCCTCCCCGTTCGAAGCCCCGCCGATCATAATCGAGTTCGGGCGGTGATCCGGGAGCTACACGAGGGCAGAGATCGTAGGACTTCTAGCGCGTGACCCCCTGCCTGGTCCGAGTGAGCCAGACAAGGCCCAATTCTTTGTCCGTCCAGCCGTGGGACCGAAGATGGGCCACCCAGGCTTTTACCGTGGCCGCCGAGACCACCGGCGCGTCCCGGTCAACCTCGATGCGGTCAGGGCATAGCGGCCGGGCGGACTCGACGGTGCCTTTTCGTTCCTCAGCCATGGCGAATGTCCTTCCTGTCGGACGAGTCAGCTCAACGAATCGCTTGACTTGATATATATCATGACATAAATTGTAGGTCAAGTATAACTTATATAAGGATGCGGGGTGGTGCGATGTTCGAGAATAAGACCAGAGTCCTCCTCATTCTCCCCCAAGACGTCCTCGACCGGGCGCGGGTCTTGGCGGGGAAGTCGACGACCACGCTCAAGCTCCCGGTGAGCCTCCAGATCGTCCTCCGGGCCCTCATCGAGGAGGGGCTGAAGCGGGAGGGCGACCGGAACCTCTTCGCAAACGTCGAGGGCCAGGCCCATGCGGTCCGCCGCATCCGGAGCCTGGCGGGTAGAGGAGGGGGAGCCAAGGGGGAGCACAGGAATCTCCGGTCCGGAATCCTGCGGGGGGGCTCCGCGCCGGGCAAACGTTACGACGGCAAACGCTGACTGTCAGCGTTTTTGCAAGGAGACAGCGATGAGGACATGGGTAGGTGTGATGATGGTGACCACGGCGGTAGCGGCGGTGACCCTCGGCTGCTCCCAGCAGCCAGGAACGGCAGTGGTGATCGAGGACAAGGTCTATACGGTGACGCCGGCCTCGGTGACGGTGAAAGCCGGGATCGTGACGGGTGAGGTCACGGAGATGAAGGTCACGGAGCGGGTCGAGAAGGGCTCCGGCCGCCTCGTCTCTCCGGCGAAGCTCACAGGGATGCTCAAGCTGAAGAATAGCTCGAAGGATCAGGCCGTCCGCCTGGTTGGGGGAAAGATCCAGTACATCGATGCCCAGGGGCAGCCGATCAAGCTCGAGGCGACACGGACCGAACCGACCATTAAGTTTGCCACGTACGGCTCCGAACGGCTCGATCCCGGGCAGGATGCGACCCAGTCCGTGGACGTGGACTTCCCCGCCGAGGCCCTGAAGGCAAAGAAGCTGAAGGAAATCCGCCTCGAGCTCGCGTATATCCCGTCACCGTACAAGGAAGAGACGGTCAACTTCACCGTTGTGATCGGCGGCCAGTAAGTCGAGGAGAGTGGCATGCGTTGGAAGAGACCAGGGAACCAATGTTTACGCGACGATCTACTGGTGGAGAGTAGTGGAGAATTATGCTGAATGACGTTCTGGCTGTGTGCATAGGTGCCGCCTTGATCGTGGTGTTTGCCACGATCTTCGGGGCGGTAGAGCTACTACGGAGAGGGCTGCACGCGGCTCGGCGCGTGAGCGGACTATGAC
>JBBTEL010000035.1:0-1019 GCA_038042325.1 Candidatus Methylomirabilota bacterium | reverse complement strand
CTGGCTGTCCTTCACCGCGCCCATGCCGAGGGCGCCAATGATCACCAGGTCGCAGTCCGAACCCTTGACGTCCTCGATGAGCACCTTGTAGTGCTTGCCGTCGATCATCTTCCGCTCAAAGGGGAGGCCGGCCGCCTCGGCCTTCTGCGCCATCACGTCCAGGTAGGAGTCGGAGATGAGCTGGAGGCCCATCGCGATGAGGGAGTCGTGGATCTTCCGCTGCCGCTCCAGCTCCGTCTCGTCCTTGTACTCCTCGGGGAGTGTGTACTCCATCTGCTTAAACCGGTAGTCGTGGAGCCGCGCGGCGTATACATGGCAGCCGGTGAGCCGCGAGCCGAACGCCTTGCCAAGCTCCGCCGCCAGGTCGATGGCCCGGTTCGAGTAGTCCGAGTTGTCCACCGGGACGTAGATGTGCTTGAACATTCGCGTCTCCTTATTTGATCTCGAAATCGACCACGGCCGACCCACCGCGAGGGATGGTGACTTCTCGCTGGAGCCGCCACTCCTCGTAAACGGGCCGCCCGTCCTTGTCCACGCCCTTGGGGGCAAAGCCTTCGTGCCACAGGGTGACCGTGTACTTGCCCGGGGGGATGCCGTCGATCCTGAAGGTCCCCCCCTCGTTCGTGACGGCGAAGTAGGGGCTGTCGTGCACCACGATCCAGGCGGACATGTGAGTGTGGGCGTCGCACAGCACCTTCACCACGCCGGGCTGCCTGAGCTTGGACGTCACGTCCACGACCCGGCCCTTGACCGACAGGGCCGAGTTGAAGATCGTCTTGCCGTCGAGAATCCCGTGGGCGTTATGGAGGACCGGGTCGGAATTCCTGATCCTGGCGGGAGCCCCCGCCATCAGGGCGGACACGTGAGGGGCGAAGACACAGCGGGCATTGTCCAGGACGAGCTCCCCCTCGGCCTTCTTGCCCCTGGGCACGCCCTCGATGAGAATCACGCTTCCCTTGACGCCCCGGTTGGGACCCAGGACGAGCGCCTCGTTGGGCACGGACTCGCCGCACACGTCC
>JBBTEL010000034.1:0-6313 GCA_038042325.1 Candidatus Methylomirabilota bacterium | reverse complement strand
ATGGCGAGAGTCAACGGGCGCGTCCCCCGCTACCTTCAGATCGCCGAGACCCTGCGCGAGCGGATTCGCGGCGGCGCGCTGAGCGCGGGGGCCCGCCTCGACAACCAGCGCGCGCTGGCGCGCGAGTTCGGCGTCACCCTGATGACCCTCAGGCAGGCGCTCGAGCTCCTCGAGCGGGACGGGCTCATCGTCCGCCACCACGGCCTCGGCACCTTCGTCGCCTCCCCCTCCATCGACTACGACATCCTCCACCTCCGGACCTTCGCGGGCGACCTGTCCGCCAAGGGCGAGGCCGTCGAGACCCGCTTCCTGGCGAGCGAGTTCAGGCAGCCCGACCGCCGGGTGGCTCAGGGGCTCCGGCTCGGCCGCGGCGAGGCGGTGTTCGTGCTGGACCGGCTCCGGCTTGTGAAGGGGCATCCGATGAGCTACCAGCGCTCGTTTCTCCCCGCCGGCATCGGCCAGGAGGTGGCGAAGGCGGACCTGGCCGTCACCCCGCTCCGGAGCGCGCTCAGCTTCAAGCTCGGCATCGAAATCACCCGAGCCCACGAAACGGTGTTCGCCGTCACCCTTCGGAGCCGGGAGGCCCGCGAGCTGGGCTGCCGGCTGGGGAGCCCGGCGTTCCGGTCGGAGCGAATCTCCTGGGGCGGCGACGGGGCCCCCATCGTGTACGATCGCGTCTTCATTCCCGGCGATCGCTTCTCGATCTCGCGGGAGCTCACGTACGAAGGAGTCAGGCCATGAAGATCCTCGTCCCGATCAAGCAGGTGCCGGACACCGCGACGCAGGTGAAGATCGGCGCCGACCCCAAGGGGATCGACACCACCGGCATCACGTGGATCGTCTCGCCCTACGATGAGTACGCCCTAGAGGAGGCGCTCCGCATCAAGGAGAAGCGGGGGCAGGGGGAGGTCGTCGCCGTCACGCTGGGGCCCGAGCGGGCCAAGGAAGCCCTGCGCTCCTGTCTGGCCATGGGGGCCGACCGCGCGCTGCACCTCTGCGACCCGGCGTGGGAGAACGCCGACAGCCTCACCGTGGCGCGGGCCCTGGCGGCGGTGATCAAGCAGGAAGCGCCGCCGCTGGTGCTCTTCGGCCGCCAGGCCATCGACGACGACATGGGCGCGATGCCGGCCCAGGTGGCCGACCTGCTCGGGTGGCCCTGCGCGTCCTGGATCATGGAGGAGACCATCTCGGAGGACGGCAAGTCCGTGCGCGCCGGACGTCAGGTGGAGGGAGCGCTCGAGATCTTCACCATCCCGCTCCCGTGCGTGCTCTCCGCCCAGAAGGGGCTCAACGAGCCGCGCTACCCGACCCTGAAGGGCATCATGGGGGCCAAGAAGAAGGAGATCAAAGATGTGAAGGCGGCCGATCTCGGCCTGGCGGCCGACGGCGCCCAGCTCCTCGTGGTCGCGCTGGAGGCGCTGCCGCCGCGCCCCCCGGGGCGAATTATTCCGGGAGAACCGGCCGAGGCCGTGAAGGAACTCGTCCGATCGCTCAGAGAAGACGCCAAGGCGATCTGAGAGGCACGGGGGGGAGACCGGGGAGAGGGTCCAATGGCGAGCGCGTTCTGGTGCATCGTCGAAGATGATCGGGCCGGGCGCCCGAAGAAGGTCACGGGGGAGGTGCTCGGCGAGGCCGCGCGCCTGGCGCGGCAGCTGGGCGGCCAGGCGGAAGCGGTGTGGCTCACCGACAAGGCCACCGACGAGGGTCTGAAGCAGCTGGCGGAGTGGGGGGCCGCCCGGGTCTGGCTCCTGGAAAATCCCGCCCTGGCCCCCTACCGCGGCGAGGTCTGGACACCCGCGCTGGCGGAGCTGGCGGCCAAGGAGGCCCCGCAGGGGATTTTCGGAGCGGTGACGGCCCGCCAGCGGGAGTTGCTTGCCCGGCTGGCCGCGCGATTGGGCGTGGGCCTGTCGGCCGATTCGGTGAGCTTTTCCGTCCAGGACGGGAAACTCGTCGCCACGCGGCCCGTCTATGCGGGCAAGCTTCTGTCGAAGGTCACCTGGAGCAAACCGCCGTGGCTCGCGACGCTCAGGCCCAACGTCTTCCGGCTCGAGGATCCGAAGACCGGAGCGACGCCCCAGGTCGAGCGTCCCGCGGTGGCCATTCCGCAGGGGATGATGACGCTGGCGGAGCGGAAGGAGGAGGCCGCGACGGGCCTGCCCGAGCTGGCCGAGGCCGACATCGTCGTGTCGGGCGGGCGCGGCATGAAGGGCCCGGAGAACTTCGTCATCCTCGAGGAGCTGGCGAAGGTGGTCGGCGCCGCGGTGGGCGCCTCGCGGGCGGCGGTGGACGCCGGCTGGCGTCCCCACCGTTTCCAGATCGGCCAGACCGGCCGCACCATCTCCCCCAAGCTCTACCTGGGCTTCGGGATCTCGGGCGCGATCCAGCACCTGGCCGGGATGCGCACGTCCAAGATCATCGTGGCGGTCAACAAGGATCCGGATGCGCCGATCTTCAAGGTCGCCGACTTCGGGATCGTCGGCGACCTCTTCGAGGTGGCTCCGCTCCTCACCCAGGAATTCAAGCGCCTGCTGGAGAAGTAGATGAAGATTGAATTGACGGAAGAGCAGCAGATGATCCAGGCCCTGGCGCGGGAGTTCGCCGAAAAAGAGGTGAAGCCCGTCGCCGCCCTGCTCGACGCGGAGGCGCGCTTCCCCCACGAGACCGTCAAGCGCATGGGAGAGCTGGGGCTCATGGGCATCGCCGTGCCCGAGGCGTACGGGGGGAGCGGGGCCGATACCGTCGCGTACGTGCTCGCGCTGGAGGAGATCGCCAAGGCGTGCGCCTCGCACGCGGTGATCATGTCCGTCAACAACTCGCTCTACTGCGATCCGGTCCTCAAGTACGGGACCGACGAGCAGCGGAAGAAATTCCTCACCCCCTTCGCCAGCGGTCAGCAGATTGGGTGTTTCGCATTGACGGAACCTCAGGCAGGTTCGGACGCGACTAACCAGCATACGCTGGCGGTCCGCGACGGCGACGGGTACGTGCTGAACGGCCGGAAGGTCTTCGTCACCAACGGCCGCGAGGCCTCCGTGGCGCTCGTGTTCGCCCAGACCGACCCGGCGAAGGCGCACCGCGGCATCTCGGCTTTCCTGATCGAGAGGGGCACGCCGGGCTTTCTCGTGCCCAAGGTGGAGGACAAGCTGGGCATCCGCGCCTCGGACACGGCGGAGTTCGTCTTCGAGGAGTGCCGCGTGCCGGCGGCCAACCGCCTGGGCGAGGAGGGGATGGGCTTCAAGATCGCCATGGGCACCCTCGACGGGGGGCGCATCGGCATCGCGGCGCAGGCGCTGGGGATCGCCGCGGGGGCGTTCGACCTCTCCGTGGCCTACGCCAAGGAGCGGAAGTCCTTCGGGGTTCCCATCGCCCAGCACCAGATGGTGCAGTGGATGCTGGCGGATATGGCGACGGCCATCGAGGCGGCGCGTCTCCTGATCTGGCGGGCCGCGGCCTTGAAGGACGCCGGCCGGCCGTTTGGTCCCGAGGCCTCCATGGCCAAGCTGTTCGCGTCCGAGATGGCCATGAAGGTCACCACCGACGCGATCCAGGTCCACGGCGGCTACGGGTACATCAAGGAGTACCAGGTCGAGCGCTATTTCCGGGACGCCAAGATCACCCAGATCTACGAGGGGACCTCGCAGATTCAGAAGCTGATCATCGCCCGCCATGTCCTCGGGGCGCGGTGAGGGGTGGGAGTCATGGACGACAGTGAGAAGAGCGAGCGCGCCGGGATGAAGGGCTCGCCCGAGCAGCCGGTGCCCTACGAGACCCTCTCGGGCCTTCCCGTCAAACCGCTCTACACGCCCGCGGACCTCCAGGGGTTCGACTACGAGACGAAGCTCGGCTTCCCCGGCGAGTACCCGTTCACCCGGGGGGTCTATCCCACGATGTACCGCGGGCGGCTCTGGACCATGCGGATGTTCGCAGGGTTCGGCCGGCCCGAGGACACCAATGCCCGCTTCAAGTACCTCCTCGAGCAGGGGCAGACGGGGCTTTCCACGGCCTTCGACATGCCCGCCCTCATGGGGTATGACGCCGACCATCCGCGCGCCCGGGGGGAGGTCGGCAAAGAGGGTGTGTCGATCTCCACGCTCGCGGACATGGAGCGGCTCTTCGAGGGGATCCCGCTCGGCGACGTCACGACCTCGATGACCATCAACTGCACAGCGTCGGTCGCCCTGGCCATGTACCTGGCCGTCGCCGACAGGCAGGGTGTCAGCTGGGATAAGGTCGGCGGGACCATGCAGAACGACATGCTCAAGGAGTTCATCGCCCAGAAGGAGTGGATCTGCCCCCCCGAGCCGGCGGTGCGCATCGTGGTGGACATGATCGAATTCACCGCCAAGCACGTCCCGAAGTTCAACCCGGTGTCCATCTCGGGCTACCACATCCGGGAGGCCGGCAGCACCGCCGTGCAGGAGCTGGCCTTCACGCTGGCCGACGGCATCGGGTACGTCCAGGCCGCCGTGAGCCGCGGCCTCGACGTGGACGCCTTCGCGCCCCGTCTCTCCTTCTTCTTCGACATCCACAGCGACTTCTTCGAGGAGATCGCCAAGCTGCGGGCCGCGCGCCGCATCTGGGCGAGCGTGATGCGGGAGCGCTTCGGCGCCCGGCGCCCCGAGTCCATGCGCCTCCGCACCCATACTCAGACCGCCGGCGTCTCGGCCACCGCCCAGCAGCCCCTGAACAACATCGCCCGGGTGGCCCTCCAGGCCCTGGCCGCCGTGCTGGGGGGCGCGCAGTCGCTCCACACCAATTCCTACGACGAGACCTGGGCGCTGCCCACGGAGGAGGCGGTGACGGTCGCCCTCCGCACCCAGCAGATCATCGCCGAGGAGACCGGGGTCCCCCTCACCATCGACCCGCTGGGCGGCTCGTACTACCTGGAGACACTCACCGATCGGATGGAGGAGGCGGCGTGGGCCTACATCCGCAAGATCGACGAGCTGGGCGGGATCGTCCGCGCCATCGACCTGGGCTATCCGCAGCGCGAGATCGCCGACGCCGCCTACCGGTACCAGCTCATGGAGGACCGGGGGGAGCGGACGGTCGTGGGAGTCAACAAGTATGTCATGGCGGAGGAGAAACCGATCAACTACCTCCGGATCGACGAAACCGTGGAGATCGAGCAGATCGACAAGGTGAAGCGCCTGAAGGCGTCGCGGGACCAATCCAAGGTGGAGCGGCGCCTGAAGCAGGTTGCCGAAGCGTGCCGGAACGGCCAGAACCTGATGCCGGTGCTCATCGACGCCGTCAAGGACAACGCGAGCCTCGGCGAGATCTCGGACGTCTATCGCCAGGCGTTCGGCCTCTACCGGGAGCCGATCATCTTCTAGGAGGTGGGCATGGCGGACTGCGTCTTCTGCAAGATCCGGGACGGGCAGATTCCCTCGTTCAAGATCTACGAGGACTCGAAGGCCCTGGCATTCATGGACAGAAACCCCCTGAACCCGGGCCACTGCCTGGTGATCACCAAGAGCCACGCCGCCACGATCTTCGACGTGGAGGTGCTGGACCTACAGGCCGCCATCGCGGCGGTGAAGAAGGTGGCCAGCGCGGTCAAGGGGGCGGTGCAGGCCGACGGGGTCAACATCCTCCAGGCCAACGGGGGGGCCGCTTTCCAATCTGTGCCCCACTTGCATTTCCACGTCATCCCGCGCTTCACCAACGACGGCAAGGGCTTCGACTGGAAGCTGGTGCCGGGCGACACGCAGCAGATCGGGATGAACGGGGAGCGCATCCGCGCCGTGCTGAGGTGAGCGCACATGACCGAGCGTAAGGTACGCGTTCTCGTCGCGAAGCCGGGGTTGGATGGGCATGATCGGGGCGCGAAGATCGTGGCCCGGGCCCTGCGGGACGGGGGGTTCGAGGTGATCTACACGGGGCTCCACCAGACGCCCGAGCAGGTGGTGGCCACCGCGATCCAGGAGGACGTGGACGCCGTGGGGCTCAGCGTGCTCTCGGGCGCCCACAACTACCTCTTCAAGCGGGTGCTGGAGCTGCTCAAGGAGAAGGGCGCGGAGGACATCGTGGTGTTCGGCGGGGGGATCATCCCCCCCGGGGACATCGCTGCGCTCAAGGCGATGGGGGTCAAGGAGCTGTTCACCCCGGGGACGTCCACCCAGGAGATTGTCCGCTTTGTCCGCGACCACATCCGCGCGGCGGTATAGAATACACCCCCTCACCCTGCCCTCTCCCTCGGTGGGGGAGAGGATGAAGGTGAGGGGGCGGAGAGAGCGATGGATTTTGACCTGACCCCCGAGCAGCAGGAGATCCGGAAGGTCGCGCGGGAGTTCGCCCTGGGCGAGATCGC
>JBBTEL010000033.1:0-3519 GCA_038042325.1 Candidatus Methylomirabilota bacterium | reverse complement strand
TCGGTGCACGGCCGGCGGCTCAGGGAGTTCGGCGATCCGAAGGTGGCGACCTGCGTGAACTGCCATCCCGCCCACTCGATCAAGCCGCCCTCGGATCCCCGGTCGAGCGTCCACCCGCTCAAGGTGGCGGAGACGTGCGGCCGCTGCCACGGCGATCCGAAGTACATGGAGGCCTACAAGATCCCCACCGACCAGCTCGCCAAGTACAGGCAGAGCGTCCACTGGCGCTTGATGTCGGTGAAGGGCGACCTGTCGGCTCCCACGTGCAACGACTGCCACGGCAACCACGGCGCCGCGCCGCCGGGGATCTCCTGGGTGGGGAACGTCTGCGGGCAGTGCCACACGGTGCAGGCGGAGTTTTTCGGGAAGAGTCCTCACGCGAAGGTGTTCGCCCAGATGGGCGTGCCCGGCTGCGCGACCTGCCACAGCAACCACGAAATCAAGGAGGCGACCGACGCGATGCTGGGGCTCGCCGACCAGGCCGTGTGCGCGGGGTGCCACGCCGCAGCGGACAAGGGCGGGAAGGCCGCCGCCGACATGCGCGCGCTCATCGACTCGCTCGGCGGCGAGTACGACAAAGCCCGCGCCATCCTGCTCCAGGCCGAGCGGGCGGGCATGGAGGTCAGCCAGGCCCAGTTCGACCTGAACGGGGCCAAGGATGCCTTGGTGAAGGCGCGCGCAGCCGTCCACGCGTTCGCCGTCGCGGCGGTGCAGAAGGAGACCGAGCCGGGCCTCACGATCAGCGCCAAGGCCTACGCGCGGGGGGTGCGGGCGCTCGAAGAGCTTCAATTCCGGCGGAAGGGGCTGGCGGTTTCGCTCGTGATCATCCTCGCGGTCATCGCGGGGATCGTGGTCAAGATCCGCCAGCTGGACCGGCGGGAACACAGGACCCCCTCACCTTAATCCTCTCCCCCCCGAGGGGGAGAGGGCAGGGTGAGGGGGAGAGGAGAAGAGGTGAGGGGCGTTTGAGTAGGGAAGGGTGAGGGGGAGGGGAGAATGGGGGATATGCGTCATGGCTGAGGAGACGCTGGACCGCGAACCGACCCGCAGGGGATTCATCCACTGGTTCCTCGGTACGAGCGCGGTCGCGTTCCTGCTGTCGGTGTTCTACCCGGTAGGGCGGTACCTGATCCCGCCGAAGGTGGCGGAGTCCACCGCGGGGACCGTGACGCTCCCCCTCAAGGCCGACGACGTGAAGCCGAACACGGGGCAGATCTTCAAGTTCGGCAACCGCCCCGCGATCCTGGTCCGGACTCCCGCCGGTGAGCTCCGGGCCTTCTCCGCCGTCTGCACGCACCTCAACTGCACCGTCCAGTACCGGCCCGACCTCGGCCACATCTGGTGCGCCTGCCACAACGGGCATTTCGACCTCAACGGGAAGAACATCGCCGGTCCGCCCCCCCGGCCGCTCGACCCCTACGTGGTGAACGTGCGGGGGAGACAGATCGTGGTGAGCAAGAGCGCCTAGAGATGGCGGGAGAGGCCAAGCAACACGGCAGGCTCTGGACGTGGCTCGACGAGCGCGTCGGCCTCGCCGAACTGGAAAAGCTCGTCAAGAAGAAGGAGATCCCGGTCCACCGCCATACCCTCTGGTATTACTTCGGCGGCATGACGCTCTTCCTCTTCATGATCCAGGTGGCCACCGGCATCCTGCTCCTCTTCTACTACCGCCCCAGCGCCGAGGAGGCGTACGAGTCCGTCCAGTTCCTCATGGCCGAGGTGGAGTTCGGCTGGCTGATCCGCTCCATCCATTCGTGGGCGTCGAACCTGATGATCTTCACGCTCTTCATCCACCTCTTCAGCGTGCTGCTCCTCAAGGCGTATCGCCCACCGCGCGAAGTGACCTGGCTGTCGGGGATCGGGTTGATGGGCGTGGCCATGGGCTTCGGTTTCACCGGCTATTTGCTGCCGTGGAACGAGCTCGCCTACTTCGCCACGAAGGTCGGCACCGAGATCACCGGCGTCGTCCCCGTGGTGGGCCCGTTTCTCGGCCGACTCCTCCGCGGCGGCGATGAGGTCACCGGCGCCACGCTCACGCGCTTCTACGGGATCCACGTGGCGGTCCTGCCGTTGCTCACGACACTCATCCTGGGCCTCCACCTCTTCCTCGTCCAGAAGCACGGCATGAGCGTCCCCCCCGGCGTGGAACGCTCGAGCGGCGCCGGGCGGACGATGCACTTCTTCCCCAACTTCCTCCTGCGCGACCTGGTGGGATGGCTCTCGGCGCTGGCGATGCTGGCCGCGCTGGCCGCCTACTTCCCGACGGAGCTCGGCCAGAAGGCGGACCCGTTCGCGTCCGCGCCCGTGGGCATCAAGCCCGAGTGGTACTTCATGTTCATGTTCAAGACGCTGAAGTACCTGCCGAGCTACATCCTCGGCATCGAGGGGGAAATCGTGGGGGTCGTCGGCTTCGGCGTGGGCGGCCTGTTCCTCCTGCTCATCCCGTTCCTGGACCGGCGGACCGCCCGGGGGGAGCCGAGCCGCCTGTTCACCTGGATCGGCATCGCCATCATCCTCTACATGATCGCGCTGACCTACCTCGGCTACACCGAGGTCGCGACTCAATGACGGCGCGGCGGACATTCTTCCTGCTGGGCGCGTGGTTCGGCGCAGCGCTCCTGGCCGCCGGCCCGCCGGCGGAGGCGCAGGCGCCGGGAGATGCCGCGCGAGGCAGCGCCGTCTTCGAGCAGAAGCAGTGCGCCCGCTGTCACCAGCCCCGCGGTCAGCGCGGAACCGGCCCGGCACTGGAAGAGGTTCGGAGACCCCAGGGCGGACTGGAGCTAGCCGGGCGGATCTGGAACCACGCGCCGGTCATGTTCGCGCTGCTCAAGCAGCAGGGCCTCGAGTGGCCACAGATCGCCGCGGCGGAGATGGCCGATCTCATGGCCTATCTCCAGGCCGACCCGGCCCGGGATCCCGCGCCCGACCTCCAGCAGGGACAGGTGCTCCTGATCCGGAAAGGGTGCCTCAAGTGCCACCGGCTCCGGAGGGAGGGCGGCTCGGTGGGAATCGAGTTCACGCGGTATCACGCCGGCTACCAGTCTTCCGTTGCCTGGGCCACCACGATATGGAATCATTCGTCCCGGATGGCCGGGCACTCCGCGCGGCTGGGCGTGCTCTACCCGCGCTTCACGGGAGACGAGATGGTGAACCTGTTCGGGTTTCTCAAGGGCTCCGCCGAAGCATCACCGCGCTAATCCTAAGGAGGAGGGCAATCTTGCGACTCATGCGACTCGGAAGTCTCGCGCTCGGCCTCGCGTTCGGGATCGGGCTCCTCTCCGGCGTCCCCGGCGACGCCCAGGTGAAGATCCCGCCGGACTTCGCCTACGAGAAGGGCAAGGACAGCCCCGGGGAGGTCACCTTCAGCCACGAGAAGCACAAGGAGAAGGCGGAGAAGTGCACCGCCTGCCACACCAAGGTCTTCAAGATGAAGAAGGGAACCTCCGGCACTCAGACCATGGCGGCGATGAAGGAAGGAAAGTTCTGCGGGAACTGCCACGACGGCAAGACCGAGCTGGG
>JBBTEL010000032.1:2966-35910 GCA_038042325.1 Candidatus Methylomirabilota bacterium | reverse complement strand
CGGCGGGATTGCCTCCCGCTGAACGCGTCAGCTTTCTCTGGACGCACGGTTGACGGACAGCTCGAACTTCGTCGGCCGCTCGATGGGGATGTTGCTGGGCTTGGCGCCGTTCAGGATCCTGTCCGCGTAGGTGGCGGACCGGCGGAACATCTCCATGAGGTTGGGTCCGTAGGAGAGCAGACCACCGTCACTCACGAACTCCCTGAACTCGAACATGGCCGGAATGCGATGCTCCACCGCGAAGCGAACAATCCGGCTCCGCTGGCTCAAGATGAGGGGATCCGCAGGCGCACCCAATCATCGCACTCCTTTGGCGAACTCGCTTTCTTGGATGAAGCGCCAGCCTGCGCGCTCCGCAGCGCCACGGTCGTCGCTCGCACCGGAAATGCCGAGGATGTTGCCGACCATCACGTAGTCATGCGCCGGAATGTACTGCCGCAGCTGGCGCAAGAAGTCGTGCTTCTGGATGCCGCATGGCCCCACGAACGAGCAGATGTGGTGCCAGTCCGGACAGTGCAGCGTCACCATCGCCCAATTCCCACAGAGGCCGACGATATGGCCGTGCTCGCGCAGCTTGACGAGATCGAACAGCTTCACAGGACCCTTGCTGACTTCCAGTGTCTCATCCACGTCGAACGCGTACACTACCATAGCGGTTTCCTCCAGCCACAGTGTACAGCGACCCTAGCGCGAGGGGCCGCCACAACTGGCCGGTTTTGGGTGTCCACCGAGGAAGAGTGGACCGAGCGTAGCCATCTGGACGGGTATGGGCAAGGACAAACGGGTGAGGGCCTCTGCTACACTACGGACTAATGTCCGACGACGGCCCGAAGAGCGCGTTCGAGCTGGCGATGGAGCGCCTCCGGCAGAAGGACAAGGAGGCCAGCATCGATGATCGCCCACTCACCGACGAGCAGAAGGCCGCCATCGCCGAGGGCCGCCAGTTCTACAAAGCGAAGGTCGCCGAGCGCGAGATCCTCCACCAGGCCGCGCTTCGCAACGCCCGTACCCACGAGGAGATCGAACGGCTGAACGAGGATCTACGGCGCGACAAGGAGAGGCTGGCGAATGATCGCGACCGTAAGATCGCCGAGATCAGGAGAGAGGAGTCCTCGTAGGCCCAGCGCCCTTCACCCGTGTTCCGCGACCTGGTGCGCGAGA
Source organism: Candidatus Methylomirabilota bacterium (assembly GCA_038042325.1). Classification (GTDB taxonomy): domain Bacteria; phylum Methylomirabilota; class Methylomirabilia; order Rokubacteriales; family CSP1-6; genus CSP1-6. The sequence continues at coordinate 34,749 of JBBTEL010000032.1, read as the reverse complement.
CTTCGAAGCCGCAAGTAGCTAAGATCTAAGGTCAATCCAGTAGGTCGTGGGCACCGTGTAGCATTCGGCGTTGCGGGCCCCCGAGTTGAACCAGGGATCGGAAATATCTGGCGAAAACGTGGTCGTGGCTAAAACACGGGTTCGAATCCCGTGAGGTCCCGCTGGGTTGGACTAACATAGCCGCTGGTACAACAACTGGGGGCAGGTCACGACGAGTGTGCCAAACTGCTTTATGATCAGCCAATAGACAATCTTATGGTAACTCTAGGTCAATCAGCCCGCGCTGGCGGTCCTCCCCGTTTCTGAGTCCAGCCAACCTTACGTTCTTGGGCTAGGGGCAGCTCATGGGAGTTGCCAGCGAGAGCACGGGTGAGCGGCGGGAGCGCCGGGCCCGACTGCGGGTGACTCGCTAGGAGCGGTGCGGGCCCAGAGTCCCCGTGGCCCACCTTGCTGTCCAGGGAGGGCAGGAAGCAGGCAAGAATGGTTCATATCGGAAATCCCGGCTAACCCCGGCAGAAAGGCAGCATGCGCATCGCCCGGAAGTCTCTCGAAAACCCGATCCGCGCCGAGCTGTTCGGCATCGAGCGCCTCGAGCAGCACGCCGAGAGCCTGGCGGCCGCCCAGCGCGTCATGAGGCAGTCGGGCCGGGGGCGGCGATTATTGTCGCGCGTCGAGGATAACGATCGCGTGCTCCGCGAGTCGTATCGCGTGATCGCCAACGCCATCCGTGAGGAGCGCGCGATCACTCCGGCGGCAGAATGGCTCGTCGACAACTTCCACGTCGTGGACGAACAGCTGCGCGAGATCCGCGCCGACCTGTCGCCCGGGTTTTATCGCGAGCTACCCAAGCTGGGCGACGGACCGCTCGCCGGTTATCCGCGCGTCTACGGAATCGCCTGGGCATTCGTTGCCCATACCGATAGCCGGTTCGATCCCGACACGCTCCGGCGGTTCGTGCACGCCTACCAGCGCGTGCAGCCGCTGACCATCGGCGAGCTGTGGGCGGTGGCGATCACGCTGCGCGTCGTGCTCGTCGAGAATCTTCGGCGCTTGGCGGAGAGCATGGTTCGCGGGCGAGCGGCGCGCCAGGAGGCCGACGCCCTGGCGGACAACCTGCTCGGCGTCGGCGACGCTGCCGTCGCGCCGACCGCGAGGGGCCTCGCGCGATTCGAGAGCGGCCCGCTGATGACCGCCTTCACGGTGCAGCTCGTCCAGCGGCTGCGGGAGCAAGATCGCGCGGCGACTCCGGCGCTTCTCTGGCTCGACCAACGGCTGCAGGCGCAGGGGACGACATCCGACGACATCGTCCGCGTCGAGCATCAGCGGCAGGCCGCGATGAACGTGACCGTCCGCAACGTGATCATGAGTATGAGTCTGATGTCCGCGCTCGACTGGACCCAATTCTTCGAGAGTGTCAGCCTGGTCGACGAGGTGCTTCGAGTGGGCACCACCTATGTCGCGATGGACTTCTCGACCCGCGATCGCTACCGGCACGCGGTCGAAGAGCTCGCGCGGGGCTCGGGCCGGCCCGAGCTCGAAGTCGCGCGCGAGGCCATTGCTCAGACGCACCGCGCGGACGTGGACGACGGCCGGAAGAGCGATCCCGGCTTCTATCTCATCGGCAACGGGCGCACGGCCCTCGAGCTGGCGATTGGCTTCCGGCCTCCCGCGACGCGCCGGGTGTTTCGCGCGTACGTCGCGTCGGCGACGCCCGGGTACCTCGGAACCATCGTCGTCCTCAGTGGGCTCACGCTCGCGCTGCCCCTCCTCGCTGCAGGTGCATCCGGCGTCGGACCGGTGAGCCTGCTGGTGCTCGCGCTTCTGGCCGCGGTTCCCGCCTCGGACCTCGTGATCGCGCTCCTGAATCGTTGGGTCCCGGTGCTGCTCCCGCCGAGGGTGTTGCCTCGGCTCGAGCTGCGCGACGGCGTGCCCTCGAGTCTGCGGACGATGATTGTCGTGCCCACCCTCTTGACCGATCGCACCGAGGTCGCCGAGCTGATCGAGCGGCTCGAAGTGCATTATTTGGCGAATTCGGACGGGGATCTTCGCTTCGCCATCCTCTCCGACTGGGTGGATGCGCCTAGGGAGAGCATGCCGGGTGACGACGACACTCTGGGGGCGGCACGCGAGGGAATCGCACGTTTGAACCGGCGCGACGGCGCCGCGCCGGATGGCAGCGACCGATTCCTTCTCTTCCACCGGCGGCGGCTTTGGAACGAGAGCGAGCGGACGTGGATGGGGTGGGAGCGCAAGCGCGGCAAGCTCCACGAGCTGAATCGCCTCCTGCGAGGGGCGACGGACACCAGCTTCTTGCCCACGGGCGCCGTCGCGCCCTTCGGCATCCGCTACGTCATCACCCTCGACGCCGACACGCGGCTGCCCAGAGGCGCGGTTGATCGGCTGGTCGGCACGATGGCGCATCCCCTCAATCGGCCTCGGTTCGATCCTGGAAGGCGGCGCGTCGTCGAAGGGTACGCGGTGCTTCAACCGCGAGTCACGCCGCCCCTCCCAGGACGCGAGGGCTCGTTCTTCCAACGCCTCTCGTCCGGCCCGGCAGGCATCGACCCGTACGCGGCGGCCGTGTCCGACGTGTACCAGGACCTCTGGGGGGAAGGTTCCTACACCGGCAAAGGAATCTACGACGTGGACGCCTTCGAGGCGGCGCTGGCGGGACGGGTGCCGGAGAACGCGCTGCTGAGCCACGATTTGTTCGAGGGTGTGTTCGCGCGTGCCGGCCTCGTCACCGACGTCGAGCTGTTCGAAAGCGCTGCATCGCATTACGGGGTCGCGGCGGCGCGCCAGCACCGATGGGCGCGCGGCGACTGGCAGCTGCTTCCGTGGATTCTTGGAACCCAAATCCCGGCGATCGGGCGCTGGAAGATGCTGGACAACCTGCGTCGCACGGTGTCGGCGCCGGCCGCCTTTCTGACGCTGGTGGTCGCGTGGATGCTGCCGGGCACGTCGCCCGCGGTGTGGAGCGCGTTCATCCTTGCGACCATCGCCGTGCCCTCGCTCTTGCCGGTTCTCAGGGGATTGATCCCTCGCGGGCGCGGTATTTCGAAGCGCAGCCATATCCGCGCGGTAGGCAGAGACATCGTCCTGGGCGTCTCGCAGATCGGACTCACGATCACGATGCTGACGCACCAGGCCTGGCTGATGAGTGACGCAATCGTGCGGACGCTCGTCCGCGTGTATGTCACGCATCGCCGGCTGCTGGAATGGGTGACCGCGGCGCAGGCGAAAGCCGGTCTCCGTCTCGATCTCCCTGGCTTCTACCGTCGAATGGGCGGCGGGGTCGCGCTCGCCGCCGCCGCGGCGGTGGCCGTCGCGTGGGGGCGGCCAGAGGCCTGGCCCGCCGCGCTGCCCTTTCTCATGCTGTGGGCCGCGTCGCCCGCGGTGGCTCGATGGATCAGCGTGCCGCGGCGCACTGCGAGCGCCCAGCCGCTCTCGTCGGAGGATGCGCGAGCCCTCCGGCTGGTCGGGCGCCGGACGTGGCGGTTCTTCGCGACGTTCGTCGGTCCCGAAGACCACGCGTTGCCGCCCGACAACTTCGAGGAAACGCCGAGCCCGGCGGTGGCGCATCGCACGTCGCCCACGAACATCGGCCTGTATTTGCTGTCCACGGTGGCTGCACGCGATTTCGGCTGGCTCGGCACCCTCGACGCCGTCGAGCGTCTCGAGGCCACGCTTGGGACGATGAACGTCCTCGAGCGCTTCCGCGGCCACTTCTACAACTGGTACGACACGAAGGCCTGCCATCCTCTCGACCCGAAGTACGTGTCGTCGGTCGACAGCGGAAATCTCGCCGGTCATCTCATCGCGCTCGGGCACGCCTGTGAAGAGATGATCGACCGTCCGCTCCTCGACCGCGCGGCGCTCGCCGGGATCGAAGACACCGCCCTGCTCGTCCGCCTCTCGACCCTCGTGACGGCCGGCGATGCCCCCCCGCGCACGGTCATCCGCGGGCGCCTGGACGAAGCCATCGACGCCGTCACGGCGGCAGTCCAGGAGCCCCCGCACGATTCGTCCGAGTGGGGTTCTCGACTCGCGATGCTGAAAGCACACGCTCACACGGTGGTGGGCATCGCGCGAGCGCTGGTCGAGGAGGATCCTCAGAGCGTGCAGACGGACGTCCTCGTCTGGGCGGAAGCGCTCTGCGCCACGGTCGAAAGCCACGCGCGCGACCTCGACATGCCCGACACGCTCATTCGTCGCCTCACGATCCTCGCCCGGAGCGCGCAGGCGATGGTCGGCGCCATGGACTTCGGCTTTCTCTTCGATCCAATGCGGAAGCTGTTTGCGATCGGGTACCGCGTCACGGACGGCAGCCTCGACCCCGGTCGGTACGACCTCCTCGCATCGGAAGCCCGTCTCGCGAGCTTCGTCGCGATCGCCAAGGGCGACGTCCCCGTCTCGCACTGGTTCCGCCTGGGCCGTGCCCTCACACCGGTAGAACGGGACTCCGTGCTCGTGTCCTGGTCGGGATCGATGTTCGAATACCTGATGCCGGCGCTCGTCATGCGCGCGCCGGCGGGAAGCCTGCTCGAGCAGACATCCCGGCTCGTCGTCGGCCGGCAGATCACGTATGGCGCCGAGCGCGGCGTGCCGTGGGGTGTGTCGGAGTCCGGCTACAACGCGCGCGACCTGGAGATGACCTACCAGTATTCGAGCTTCGGTGTGCCGGGGCTCGGGCTGCGACGCGGACTCAGCGAGGACGTCGTCATCGCGCCCTATGCGACGGGACTGGCGGCCATGATCGATCCAACGGCCGCGGTTCGAAACTTCCGGCGCTTGGCGGCGGCCGGGGCCAGCGGCGCCTACGGCTTCTACGAGGCGCTCGACTACACCGCGCCCCGGCTTCCGGAGCGTGCCGAGCTCGCGGTGGTGCGTGCCTACATGGCGCACCACCAGGGAATGGTGGTCGTCGCGATCGCGAACGCCCTCCACGACGGCGCGATGCGCGCGCGCTTCCATGCCGAGCCGATCGTCCAGGCCACCGAGCTGCTGCTGCAGGAACGGACGCCGCGTGACGTGGCGGTCGCCCGGCCGCGCGCGGAAGAGGTGCAGGCCGTCGGCGACGTGCGCGAGTTCATCCCGCCGGTCGTGAGGCACTTCACCTCGCCGCACGGCTCGATGCCGCGCACACATCTGCTCTCGAACGGACGATATGTGGTGATGCTGACGACGGCGGGCTCGGGATACAGCCGCTGGCGCGATCTCGCGATCACGCGCTGGCGGGAAGACGTCACGCGCGACGCGTGGGGATCGTACGTGTTCCTTCGCGACGTCGACAGTGGCGAGAGCTGGTCGGCCGGGTACCAGCCGCGCGGAGGCGAGCCGGACAGTTACGAGGTCACGTTCTCCGAGGATCGGGCGGAGATCGTCCGGCGAGACCGCGCCATCCGCACCACGCTCCAGGTGATCGTGTCGCCCGAGGACGATGCCGAGGTGCGTCGCGTATCGCTCACGAATTCCGGGACGAAGAGCCGGGAAGTCGAGCTCACGTCGTACGCCGAAGTCGTGCTGGCGCCGGCGGCGGCGGACGCGGCCCACCCGGCGTTCTCCAATCTGAGCGTGGAGACGGAGTGCGTCCCCGAACTCGACACTCTGCTGGCGACACGCCGGCCGCGCTCCCGCGCCGAGGCCCAGGTCTGGCTGGCCCACGTGGCTGTCGTCGAAGGCGAGACGGTTGGCCAACTGCAATGGGAGACTGACCGCGCCCGGTTCGTCGGCCGCGGGCGCGGGATCCGAACCCCCGCTGCGGTGATCGACGGCCAGCCCCTCTCCAACACCGTCGGCGCGGTGCTCGATCCGATCGTGAGCCTCCGACGCCGCGTCCGGCTTCCGCCGGGCGTCACCGTGCGCGTCACCTTCTCGACGCTCGTCGCGCCGTCGCGCGCGGAGGCCCTCGGCCTCGCCGAGAAGTATCGCAATGCGGCGACGTTCGACCGCGCCGCGATGCTGGCGTGGACGCACGCGCAGGTTCAACTGCACCACCTCGGCATCGGCCCCGACGAGGCGCACCTCTTCCAGAGCCTCGCCAGCCGCGTGCTCTACTCGGACCGGACGCTCCGGCCCTCCGCGGACGTGCTCGCGCGTCACACGGGCGGTCCCGACGCGCTGTGGGTTCACGGGATTTCCGGCGACCTCCCGATCGTGCTGGTTCAGATCCACGAGCCCGAGGACGTGGCCATCGTGCGGCAGCTCCTCCGCGCGCACGAGTACTGGCGGATCAAGCAGCTCGCGGTCGATCTGGTGATCCTGAACGAGCGCGCGCCGTCCTACGTTCAGGATCTGCAGTCGTTGCTGGAGACGCTCCTCCGCACGAGCCAGTCGGCGGAACCCCATGATGGACACGGGCCGCACGGCAACGTGTATATCGTCCGAGCGGACCGCATGACGGCGCCGCAACGTGACGTGCTACAGGCCGTGGCGCGCGCGGTGCTGTCGAGCCAGCGCGGGACGCTCGCCGAGCAGATGACGCGTGCGCAGCGACCCGACGCCGCTCCGGTCGCTCAGCCACGGCGGCCGGCGGCGACGAAGCCGACGCCGGACGTGGCGATCCCCCAGCCGGATCTCGAGCTCTTCAACGGCCTCGGCGGCTTCGAGGCGGATGGACGCGAGTACGTGACGATCCTCGGCGAGGGGCGGTGGACGCCGGCCCCGTGGCTCAACGTGATCGCGAATCCGAGTTTCGGCTTCCAGGTCTCCGAGTCGGGTTCGGGGTACACGTGGTCGGTCAACAGCCGCGAGAACCAGCTCACCTCCTGGTCGAACGATCCGGTCAGCGACCCGCCGGGCGAGACGATCTACGTCCGGGACGAAGAGACCGGAGATCTATGGGGTCCGACGGCGCTCCCGATTCGCTCTGGGACCTCGCCCTACGTCATCCGGCATGGGCAGGGTTACACTCGCTTCGAACACGTCTCGCACGGCGTCTCGCTCGATCTTCTGCAGCTTGTGCCGCTCGACGACTCCATCAAGATCTCGCGTCTCACTCTGACGAACTCGTCGGGCCGGGCACGGCGGCTGTCCGTGACCGCCTACGTCGAATGGGTCCTCGGCGTGTCGCGGAGCGCCGCCGCGCCGTTCGTCGTCACCGAGATCGACGAGAAGACGGGCGCGATGTTCGCGCGTAACGCGTGGAGCCGCGAATTCGGCGCTCGCGTCGCGTTTGCCGACCTCGGCGGGACTCAAACGGCGTGGACCGCCGACCGGACGGAATTTCTCGGGCGTCACGGCACGCCGGATTATCCAGCGGCGCTCGCGCGAAGAGACCGGCTCTCGGGACGGGTCGGCGCCGGCCTCGATCCGTGCAGCGCGCTACAGGCGACGATCGAGCTGCCCGCTGGAGGACGGGCGGAGGTCGTGTTCTTCCTCGGCGAGGCGGCGAGCCCCGAGCAGGCGAGGGAGCTGATCGTTCGCTACCGGACCCGCGACGTGGCGGCGGTCTTGCGGGCTGTCGGCGAGCGCTGGGACGATGTGCTCGGCACGCTGCAGGTCGCGACGCCCGACCGGGCCATGGACATACTGCTCAACCGGTGGCTGCTGTACCAGACGCTTGCGTGTCGGGTCTGGGCGCGGTCGGCGTTCTATCAGGCCAGTGGGGCGTACGGGTTTCGCGATCAGCTTCAAGACGTGATGGCACTCGCGGTGTCCGAGCCCGAGCTGGCGCGGCAGCATGTGCTCCGGGCCGCGGCGCGGCAATTCGTCGAGGGCGACGTCCAGCACTGGTGGCACCCGCCCACCGGTCGCGGCGTCCGAACCCGGATCTCCGATGACCCGCTCTGGCTCCCGTACGTCGTCGCCCAGTATGTCGAGGTCACCGGCGATGGCACTGTCCTCGACGAGATCGTTCCCTTCCTCGATGGCCCGAAGCTCGTGGTCGGACAGCCCGAGTCGTACTTCGAGCCCCGCGCCTCCGAAGAGCGGGGCACGCTCTTCGAGCACTGCGCGCGCGCGCTCGACCACAGCCTGACGGCCGGAACTCACGGCCTGCCTCTGATGGGCACGGGGGATTGGAACGATGGGATGAACGAAGTGGGTGCCGAAGGGAAGGGCGAGAGCGTCTGGCTCGGGTGGTTCCTTCACGCAGTTCTGTCCGAATGGGCGAAGCTGGCCGACGCGCGCGGGGAGGGCGAGCGCGCTGAGAAGTGGCGGAGCTACGTGAGCGCGCTGAAGGAGTCGCTCGAACACGAGGCCTGGGACGGCGACTGGTATCGGCGCGCCTACTTCGATGACGGGACGCCGCTCGGCTCCGCCGTCAACGACGCATGCCGCGTGGATTCGATCGCGCAGTCCTGGAGCGTGATCTCGGCGGCGGCCGACCCGGCACGCGGAGCGCGCGCCATGGCGGCTGTCGACGAACACCTCGTGCGTCGCGCAGACGGCCTCGTGTTGCTTTTGACGCCGCCGTTCGACCACACGCCCCTGGAGCCCGGCTACATCAAGGGGTATTTGCCCGGCGTCCGGGAGAACGGCGGGCAATACACGCATGCGGCGATCTGGTCGGCGATCGCCTTCGCGGCGCTCGGCGACGGGGATAAGGCCGTCGAACTCTTCGCGATGTTGAATCCGATCAACCACGCCAGCACGGAAGCGGGCGTTCAACGCTACAAGGTCGAGCCCTACGTCGTCGCGGCGGACGTCTACGCCGAGCCGCCGCACGTCGGCCGCGGGGGCTGGACGTGGTACACGGGATCAGCGGGTTGGATGTATCGGGCCGGGCTGGAGTCGATTCTCGGGTTCCGGCTGCGTGGCGCGCGGCTCGTGGTAGACCCGTGTATCCCGCGTGCGTGGCACGGCTTCGAAATGGTGTTCCGCTATCGCTCCGCGCGTTATGACATCGTCGTGGAGAACACACAGGGTGTGTCCCGGGGAGTGTCGTCAGTGGAGGTTGATGGCGTCTCCCTCGACGGCGAGCTCAGCATCATGCTCGCCGATGACCGGAAAACACATCGCGTCCGAATCGTCCTCGGCTGAGCCGAGGCCAGTCTTCGTCTCGTGTCAGAGTGACGTCGCCGCCACCCGGCCTTCATGGCTGACGCATCCGGCGTCGAGACCCCGGTGATATGGCTTCATACGCGACCCAAGCTTCGGGAAGGTTTCTCTGAAGTCTTTGCTTTTCTGCCACAAAACGTCCGCGTCAAAACCACGAGACGGGATACTGGCGCACCCTGCCCGGTCTGCGATGCTCTCGATCGGCGAGAAGTGAAACATTGGTCGCGCGATGTCCCTCCGTTTCATCCAGGCTGCCGATGTGTTGTCGTGGCCATTGATGACGCCTCAAACTTCGCGCCCGGCGGGAAGGGTCCTTCGTGGCGTGATCCGCAGAATACGAGGCTCCCAAGATCTCCTCTGGTCGTGTCTCTACGGCTCGGATCTGCCATGGCGGTGAGACACTTCCATTATTTATGCAAAACTCAATAGTTCCCGGGATGGAACCACATCTTATTCGTCATCTCGTCCTATATTCCTCAGAGACGCTGGCGCCAGGTCTCGAAATATCTCATCTGGCTTAGTGAGTCCCTTCGACGGCCAACGGGCAGACCACGCCCTGACGGTTACCGCATGGTGGTCGAGGCATCAGAGGCAGCAATCGTCCAACGCGTCTTCCGGGAATTCGGTGAGGGCAAGGCGATCAAGACTATCGTCAAGTCTCTCAACGCGGAAGGGGTGCCTGGTCGCCGGCGAAACCAGAAGGGGTGGTCAACCTCGACGGTGAGCCGGATCCTCAAGAACGAAAAATACATCGGCCACTGGATCTGGAACCGGACTGAGACACGCCGCGATCCGAGAACTGGCCGGAGGCGACGGGTTCTCAAGCCTGCCAGTGAATGGCACGTCGTCGAAAACGAAGAGTTTCGTCTCGTCTCCCAAAAGACATGGGACCAGGTCATCGCCCGCTGGCAGGCGATAGACCGCACGTGGCCAATACGACGCACTGAGAAAACTCCCGGGGATCGGCAACGTAGCTATGTCGAAACGAATCCCCCTCACCTGCTGTCGGGAGCCCTCCGTTGCGGGGAGTGTGGCGGCGCCGTCGGTCAGGTGAGCGGCAAGGGCAGTGGCTACTACGGCTGTCTGAAGGCTTCACTGAGCGCCTGCGGCAATAGGCTGCTGGTTTCACGACGCCTCACGGAGAAGAAAGTGCTCGCCGCCGTCCAGGAGCAGCTCCGGGACCTCCCGTCGCTCCGCTATGTGCTGGAGCGGGTAGAGGCTGAGGTGAAACGACTTCACGCTCATCTGCCCGAGGAAACAGAGCTCAAGCGCGCCACCCTGGCCACTGAGGAGCGCCGCATCGCCAACTACATCGCTTTCATTGGGGACGGGAAGGCAACGCGTGCACTTGGAGAAGCCCTTGGCGCTGCCGAGCAACGGGCCACATCGCTCCGTCAGGAGCTCCAGGCTCTGGACACTTCAGCGGGGGAGCTGTTTAAGGCTCCACCGATCGAATGGATTGCGGAACGGCTAGGTAAGCTGCAGGAAGTTCTTGAGCGCGAGACACCCCGGTCCGCCCTGATTCTACGTCGGATCCTCGGGCCGATACGGTTGGTGCCGGTCACCCCGCAAGTAGGAAAGCCGTACTACCAATCCGAGACCACCCTCCGGGTCCTCGATCTCCTCGAGGCCCCGGAGGGTGGTTCGAATTGGTCGCAATGGTGGAGGTGGAGGGTATCGAACCCTCGTCCGGAAACCCTCAGCGTCAGGCTTCTACATCAATAGTCGGTATTTTCAGTCTCGCCACCCGAGGCTCCTACCGACAGGATCCCCGGGCCGCCAGCCTCAAAAGATCTCGCCCCTCACCCCGAGGCCGGGTTCAGGACCAGCCACCAGAGTATGGCGCCCCAAGTCCAGGCCCTGATGGCTCAACCCGGCGGGACGCTAGCCGTTCTTAGGCGGCCAGACTTAGCTGAGTGTCGGCAGCTATAACCGTTCTCTCGGTTTTACGAGGAGAGAGAACCTCGAGATGCCGCCTGCGCCTCGTTGATCCCCGTCGAAGCCAGTCACCCCCTCTAAGACCTAGCGCTCGCGGGAGCGGACGGCCTTGTCCAGCTCCCGCCGCATCTCCCGCTCGCGGATGGCCCGGCGTTTGTCGTGCAGCTTCCGCCCGCGCCCCAGGCCCAGCTCGAGCTTCGCCCGACCGTTCTTAAAGTATAGCCGCAGGGGAACCAGAGTCAACCCGCGTTCCTGGACCTTGCCCAAGAGCCGGTTGATCTCCCCCCGGTGGAGCAAGAGCTTACGCCGGCGCTCGGGGTCGTGGTTGGCGTCCGACCCGTGGTGATACGGGCTGATGTGGCAGCCCACGAGCCAGAGCTCCCCGCCCTCCACCAGGGCGTAGCTGTCCTTGAAGTTGGCGTGCCCCTCCCGGAGGGACTTCACCTCCGTCCCCCGGAGGACCAGACCCGCCTCGAACGTCTCCAAGATCTCGTAGAGGTGGGTGGCCTTCCGGTTCGTGACCACCACCCGCTCGATTGCCATCCTGTCCCCTTGCCTGGTCCCTGTCCGTATGATAAGTAGGATATCCGAGCCGAAGTGGCGGAATTGGCAGACGCGCTAGATTCAGGGTCTAGTGCCCGCAAGGGTGTCGGGGTTCGAGTCCCCGCTTCGGCACCATCTCTAACAATACCCTAGGTCCCCTCGGATTTCCTCCCGTCAATTCGGCAACACGATGACAGTCTGTCCCGTCAATTGCCCCCCGGCTATAATACAACCACTTGTTTTTGCAGGTGTTTCTCATTGGCATCGCGTGTGCTATCAGCTGATCATCACCGGGTGATCAGGCAGATGAGCGGCCAGAAGAACAAGACGAGCGCCTACTACCTTCGCAGCATCCCCCCCGACTTGTGGGAGTCGGTGACGGCCAAGGCCAAGGCTGAGGGGCGAAACATTCGCTGGGTGATTCTCCACGCCCTCCGAGACTGGCTCGACGGCTCGTACGAGCCCGCGCGCAAAGAGGCCGAGGGCGGCCGCATGGACGCGCCGAAGCGCGACGGATTGGGATGGTAGGGCCGTGTCGATCCGAACCAAGCTGACAATCCTCATCTGCCTCCTGATCGCGGCTCCCCTGCTGTTTTCCGCCGTGTTCTGGATCAACACCCTGGTCTCCTCCCTGGGCGGCCTGCGCTGGGAAGACCTCATCTATTACGGCCGCGAAGAGGTGGAGGAGCGCGCGGCCCTCCGTTTCTGGAAGACGGCGCTCGCCCACAACGAATCGGTGGTTCGCGCCCTGACCCCCGTCGGCCAGCGGCACACCCGCCAGCTCACGTTCCTGACGGCGCGGCTTCAGGAGGGCAAGTGCCTGACCACGAAGGGGGACCTCCCGGCCCCCTGCCGGGCCCTGGCCCGCGAGTTCCTGGGCCTGCACCCGGAGCTGGAAGGGCTCCTGGCCTTTTCGGGCGCCCGGTTCGCGGAGGTCCTGAACCGCGAGGTCCCGCGGGAACGGATGTCCGCCATCCACGCCGCCCTGTTCCCGCTGGCCCAGGCCGCCGAGAATGTCGCGCTCCGGCCGGTCTCGGTGGGGCCTGAATTCCTCCTGGCGACGGCGCAGGTGCCCCGTGGGGCCCCCGGCTGGAGCGTCATGGTGTGGACGACCACCCGGGACTTCACGGCGCCCTTCGAGGGGCTGCTGTCGGGGAACCTCTACCACACGGGGCTCGCCAACGACCAGGGCAAGCTCCTCATCCCGCTCGAGCTCCGGGGGCAGACGGCGAGCGGGAGCCGGCGCGTGCCCCTCTCCTACTTCTTCTTCGAGGACGCCGAGCAGCGCAAGCGGGTGCTGGAGAACCTCCGGGAAGGCCGGTCCGGCAACGGCCGCGGTACTCTGGCCGGGACGCGCTATATCTTCGCCCACGCCTCGATCCCGGGGACCGGCCTGCGCGTGCTGACCCTGCTGCCGCTGGATCAACCCGCCGAGACCCGCGTCTTCGGAGCCCTCCGGAACTACCTCGTCGTGTCGGCGGCGCTGATTATCCTGACGGCGGTCGGGGCGTTCTTCCTGGCCACGCGCCTGACCCGGAGCCTCCGCATGCTCATGACCGCGGCGGAGGAGATCGGGGCCGGCCGCCTCGACGCGCCGATCGAGGTCAAAGGCAAGGACGAGATTGCCCGGCTGGCGGCCAGCTTCCAGACCATGGCCGAGCAGATCCGGGAAAGCTTTGCGACCCTCGAGCAGAAGGTCGCCGACCGGACCCAGGACCTCACGCTGAAATCCGAGGAGCTGGGGCGCGCCAACGAGGACCTGATCCGGATGCACAAGAGCAAGTCCGACTTCCTCGCCAAGATGTCCCACGAGCTCCGCACCCCGCTCAACTCGATCATCGGCTTCAGCGACCTCGTGCTCTCCGGCTCCTTCGGCCAGATCACGGACAAGCAGAAGGACGCCCTGGGGCGCGTCGTGCGGAACGCCAAGAACCTCCTCCAGCTGATCAACGACATCCTCGACCTCTCCAAGATCGAAGCCGATCGCATGACGCTGAAGCTCGGGCCCGTCAATGTCAAGATCCTCATCGGCTCCGCGGTCGGCAACCTCGAGTTCAAGGCGCTGGAGAAGAAGATTTCCCTGAAGGCGGAGATCGACCCGGAGATCCCCACGCTGCAAGCCGACGAAGTCCGGCTCATGCAGATCCTGAACAACCTCCTCTCCAACGCGGTCAAATTCACCCACGAGGGCGGCGTGACCCTCACCGCTAGGCTCCTGGACCCGAACCGCGTGCGGATCGAGGTGCGGGACACCGGGATCGGCATGACCACCAAGGACCTGGCCAACCTCTTCACCGAGTTCTACCAGGCCGACACGTCCCTCACACGCAAGTACGAAGGCACCGGGCTCGGCCTGGCGATCACCAAGCGGCTGGTCGAAGCCATGGGAGGGAGCATCTCGGTCGAGAGCCGGCTGGGCGAGGGCTCCACGTTCACCGTGACGCTCCCGCTGGTCGCCGCGGGCGAAGAGGCCGAAACCGTCACGCTCCCGCCGATGCCCGCGCCCGCCAAGGCGGCGCCCAAGCCGGCCGTGCTCGAGGGGAAGCGCCGGATCCTGGTCATCGACGACGATCCGGAGATCCACACGCTCATCGTGGAGACCCTCAAGGAGACCGGCGTGGAATTCCTGCGCGCCCTGGACGGCGACGAGGGGCTCCGGCTCGCGCGGGAGGCCCGGCCCGACCTCATCCTGCTGGACATCCGCATGCCGAACAAGGACGGCTGGGAGGTCCTGCACGACCTCAAGGCCAACACCATCACGGCCGGGATCCCCGTTGTCATCATGAGCTCCGTGGACAACAAGTCGCTGGGGTTCTCGCTCGGCGCCGCGGATTACCTGGTCAAGCCCGTCCACCGGGACGGCCTCTTCCAGACGCTGAACCGCCTCAGCATCGGGCCGGGCTCGGGGTACATCCTCGTGGTGGACGACGATCACGAATCGGCGGTGGTGGTAAAGGAGGCGCTGGAGGTCAAGGACTTCACGGTGGCCATCGCGTACAACGGCAAACAGGCGCTCCAGGCGGTGAAGCAGCAGATTCCCCGCCTCATCGTCCTGGACCTGATGATGCCCGTCATGGACGGCTTCGAGACGCTCGCCCAGCTGCGGAGCGAGCCGACCACCAAGGACATCCCCGTCGTCATCCTCACCGCCAAGGATCTCAACCAGCGGGAGCGGGCCGCGCTCGACGGCAAGATCCAGGCGCTCTTCCAGAAGGGACAGGTCTCGCTCGACCAGCTCATCGACGACGTTCAGAGCGCCATCTCGCGGCACCCGGCGGGGGTGTGATGGCGCCTCTGGTGCTGATCGTCGAAGACATCGAGGACAACCTGATCCTCATCAAGAACCTCCTGGAGATGGCGGACTACCGCGTGGTCGAGGCCCGGGACGGGCGCGAGGCGCTGGCCCAGGCCCAGGCCCATCATCCGGACCTCATCCTGCTCGACATGTCCCTGCCGGCGATCGACGGCTGGACCGTCGCGCGGACGCTGCGCCAACTCCCCGACTTTCGCTCCACGCTCATCGTCGCCCTGACCGCCCACGCCATGCAGGGCGACCGGGAGAAAACCCTCGACGCGGGGTGCGACGAGTTCATGACCAAGCCCATCGACGTCCCCAATTTTGTCCCGGCCGTCACCAAAATGCTGGAGGGCAAACATGGCTGAGGAGTTCAAGGCGACCGTCCTGGTCGCCGACGACAACCCCGACAATGTGGAGCTCCTGCGCGAGGTGCTGGAGGCGGCCGACTACACCGTGGTCGTCGCCTACGACGGGGACGAGGCCCTCCTGAAGGTGGCCGAGGCGAACCCCGACCTGATCCTCCTCGACGTCATGATGCCGGGCAAGGACGGCTTCGAGGTCTGCCGCCGCCTCAAGAAGTGGGAGCAGACCCGCAACATCCCGGTCATGATGCTCACGGCGCTCCATGAGGTGGCCGACAAGGTGCGGGGGATCGAGTCGGGCGCCGACGAGTTCCTCACCAAGCCCGTGGACACGGTGGAGCTCCAGACGCGGGTCAGGGCCCTGGTGAAGGCCAAGATCTACCGCCAGCAGGTCATCGAGAAGAACGCGCTGCTGGAGAAGATCCTGAACCGCTACCTGCCCGAAGAGGTGGTGGCGAAGATCCTGGAGGACTCGAGCCTCCTGAAGCTCGGCGGCGTGCGCGACTTCGTCACGATTCTTTTCGCCGACCTGACCGGGTTTACCGCGTTCGCCGACGCCGTGCCCCCCGAACACGTCATGGAGACCCTGAACCAGACCTTCTCGCAACTGACCAAGATCGTCGCCGACAACCACGGCACCTTCGACAAGTACCTGGGGGACGGCCTGATGGCCTTCTACGGCGCGCCCATCGCCTCCGACAACGACGCCCTGAACGCCGTCCGGACGGCGGTGGAGATGCGGGAAGCCTTCCAGGCGCTCAAGAGCGAGTGGGGCGAGGGACCCCGCGCCCAGCTCGGCCTCGCGGTCGGGATCAACTCCGGGGAGGTCATCGTCGGCAACCTGGGCTCGGAGCGGCTGATGAACTACACCGTGATCGGCGACGCCGTGAACGTCGCGGCACGCCTTGAGGAGCGCGCGGGGCCGGGCCAGATTCTGATCGGCGAGACGACCCACACCCTGGTGGAGGAGCTCGTAGCCGCCCGGAAGTTCGGCGAGATCGAGCTCCGGGGCCGCTCCAAGCCCGTGGCCGCCTACGAGCTGGTGCGGCTGTTCAACCCCGCCTGAAACCCAAGCCCTAGACTTCGTCGAGGCTGACGCGCCGGCCCAGGCGCGAGGAGCGCTGGGCCGCCTCCACCACCCTGAGTGCCTGGAGCCCCGCCTGGACATCGACGGCCGGCCGTCGGTGTCCCGCAACGGCATCTAGGAACTCCTCGAGTTCCCGGCGCAGCGGCTCCTCCCCCGCCGCCTTCACCTCTTCCTGCTCGCCCTCCCGGGCCGTCCACTGCCCCCCGGCCCGTTGGTGCTGGTGGCCGAAGACCGTGACGACGGAGCGGCCGAAGTCGGCCACCAGGCTCCCGCGCTCGCCCACGATCAGGCAGTCGCGATGGGTGCCCGGGACGAAGTAGCCCGCTTCCACGAACGCCGGCACCTCCCCGTACTCGACGGTCACAAAGGCCAGATCGTCCAGGCCGCGGCCCAGATAATCCCGGAGGGTGGCCGTCACGGCGGTCGGCGCCCGGCCGAGCAGGTGGGCGAAGAGGTCGAAGAAGTGGATGGCGTCGGTTTGGGTGACGCCCACGTCCGGGCGGGGGCGCTTGAAGCCGGCGAAGCGGGCGGTGACGTACCGGACGGGGCCCACGCGGCCCTCCGCCAGGCAGCGTTGGAGCGCGTCGGTCACAGGGTGAAAGCGGAAGATATGACCGACTTGGAGGACCATCCCCGTGGCCTTGACCACCTCGACGAGCTGCCGCGCCTCCGCCACCGTCAGGGCGAGGGGCTTCTCCACGAAACAGCCCTTGCCTGCGCTGAGGCAGTGAGTCGCAATCTCGAGATGATTATCAGCGGGGGTGACGATGTCCACCGCGTCCACGCGGCCCAGCGCCGTCGTGAAGTCGGCGACGACGCGGGAGGGATCCACGCCGTTCTTGGCCGCCCAGGCGCGACGCTCGGGAGACACGTCGGCGGCCCACACGGTCACCCCGAGTTCGGAGAGCCCCCGGAGGTGCTTTTCCCCCCAGCGGCCCAGGCCGATCAGCAGGACGTTCACCCCCTCACTCCGGGGGCCCCTCGCCGCCCAGATCCTCGATCACCTGATAGCGGAGGTGGCGATGCGCCATCCAGCGCACGACGAGGAGATCCCGGAACGCGCTGAAGGCCCGGTTGGCGATCCCGTACTTGGACTCCCCGAAGCGCCGCGGCCGGTGGTTGACGGGGACCTCGAGCACGCGGAAGCCCTGCAGCCGAAGGAGCGTGGGAATGAAGCGGTGGAACCCCCGGTAGAGCGTGAGCCCCCGGAGACATTCGCGGCGGAAGGCCCGGAAGGTGCAGCCGCTGTCCTGGATCGAGTCGCCGCTGATCATGTTCCGGACCCAATTGGCGATGCGGGAGGAGACCTTGCGGATCCACGGATCCTCCCGGCGCGTCCGCCAGCCCGTCACCGCGTCCCACCGGTCGAGGTGGCTGAGCAGCGTCGGGATGTCGTGGGGGTCGTTCTGGAGGTCCGCGTCCATGGTGACGACCCAGCGCCCGCGGGCCGCCTTGAACCCGGCGTCGGTGGCCGCCGACTCCCCCGAGTTGACCTTGAGCCGGACGAGCCTCACGCGGGGATCGCGCTCGCGGAATCCACGAATCACCTCCGCGCTCCGGTCCCGGCTCCCATCGTCCACGAAGACGATCTCGTAGCGAAGGCCGGCCGGATCGAGGACTTCCCGGATCTCGGGCCAGAGGAGCGGCAGGTTGGCCTCCTCGTTGTACACGGGGATGACCAGGGAGAGATCGAGGGTGGAGCCGGACGATGGGCTGCTAGGCACCGGGAGGATCGAATCGGGGTGGCCGCGGATGCGTGCCCTTCCACTCCTCCGTGAGCCGGTGCGTGAGCCGGAGGTGGTCCAGCGCGCGGGCCAGAGTGTGGGTGACCAGGTCCTCGATCTGCTTCGGCCGGTTGTAGAAGGCGGGCATGGGCGGGAGCACCACCGCGCCCATCTCGGCGAGCGCCAGGAGGCACCGGAGATGGCCGGCGTGCAGGGGCGTCTCCCGGACTAACAAGACTAGCGGCCGGCGCTCCTTCAGGGTGACGTCCGCCGCCCGTGACAGGAGGGTGTCCGTATGGCAGTGCGCCACGGCGGACGCCGTCTTGATGCTGCACGGGGCAATCACCATGCCGTCGGTGCGGAAAGAGCCCGAGGCCAGGGCGGCGCCGATGTCCTTGTCGTCGTAGGGCCGGTGCGCGAGCGCCTCCACCTCGGCGACGGTGTACTCGGTCTCCTCGACGATGGTCCGTTTACCCGGGCCCGAGATCACCAGGTGCGACTCGACCTCGGGGAACCCGCGGAGCAGCTCGAGGAGCCGGATGCCGTAGATCGCCCCGGTGGCCCCCGTGATGCCCACGACAATCCGCCTGGCGTCCGTCATGATCGTGCTCGCGGGGCTAGAGGCGGAAGCGCTTCCGGAACACTTCTTCGCGCGTCTTGTTGTGCAGCACCTCCCACTCGCGGCTCCCCTCGGGGGCCGGCCGCGAATAGGAGGAGAGAATCCGGCGGACCTCCTGGTCGATGGACTCTTCCAGCTTGGCCTCGTCGGTGAGGGTCCGCACCACCTCGTTCCGCACGTCTTTCCGGGCCTCCTCGTCGCCGTCCTTCACCACCACACCCTCGGTCGCCTGGAGCTCGGCGATGATCCGGTCGGCCAGGTAGAAGATGCGCTCCCGGCTCAGGCGCATCAGAGGATGAACCCCCGCTCCCGGGCGAGCTTCCCCTTGACCATCGCCAGGAGGCGGGCGTAGTCGACCGCGGTGTCCCGGATCTCCTTGGTGTGCTCCATCAGGATCTGCCGGGCCTCGGCGTCCAGCCGCTCCTCGGCCTGGAGGTTGTCCATCAGCACTTTGCGGACGGCCCCCCGGGCCGCGGCCTCATCCTTGGTCTCCACGAGCTTTTTCACCAACAGCCGTTTCACCACGGCATCGGCCATCCGCTCAGCCATCGCTGCTTCGCGTCTCAGCATCTCGTTGGTTCAACACCGGATCCCAGTCCGCCCACAGACTACACGGGTGGCCTTCGGGGTGTCAAGGCAACGTCCGCGAGAAATTTACGCAATCGGGAGACTCACGATGAAGCGGCTCCCGACTCCCACCTGGCTCTCGACCCGGATTCGGCCGCTCTGCGCCTCCACGAGGGATTTGACCAGGGCGAGCCCCAGCCCGAGCCCCCGCACCTCGGCGGTGTCCGGATGGGGCACGCGGCAGTACCGCTCGAAGATCCGGGGGAGGGCCGCGGCGGGGATCCCGACCCCTCGATCCTCCACGCCGAGCTCGACCCGGCCCGACTCCTCGGCCACGCGCGCCCAGACCCGGATCGGACCGCCCTTCGGCGAATACTTGATGGCGTTGGCGAGCAGATTCTTCAGCACCCGGTCCAGCGC
Organism: Candidatus Methylomirabilota bacterium; assembly: GCA_038042325.1. Taxonomy (GTDB): domain Bacteria; phylum Methylomirabilota; class Methylomirabilia; order Rokubacteriales; family CSP1-6; genus CSP1-6. Next base: position 15,191 of record JBBTEL010000032.1, on the reverse strand, counting down.
GTCGTGATCGGCGAGGACCGGGGGGAGCGCGGCGGGGAGGTCCGGCTCGATCGTGTGGGCGGCGCTCTGGGACGCGAAGAGGTGCACGTTGGCGTCCACCAGCGGGCCCAGGGCCAGGGGCGCCGTCCCGAGCGCGCGCTCCCGCCCGCTCTCGATCCGCGAGAGGTCGAGCAAGTCGGCGACGATGCGCCCCAGCCGCTCGGCCTCCCGGTGGATCGTCTCCAGACAGCGGCGCGCCCCCTCCGCCGCCGGCGGCCGGGTCAGGAGCAGCTCGCTGAATCCTTGGATCGAGGTCAGGGGGGTTCTGAGCTCGTGGGACACGATGGAGACGAAGTCGGATTTCGCGCGATCGAGCTCCCGAAGCCGGCGGGTCGCCGCGGCCACCTTCTGCTCAAGTTCCTCCGCGAACCGGCGCTGGCGTTCCGCGAGACAGGCATTGTCGATCCCCAGGGCCAGCGCGAGGGCCAGCGTCTCGACGGCCGCACGCAGCTCGCGGGGGAATTCGCCGCGCCGCTCGATCACCAGCACCCCCAGCCGCCCCTCGCGGGCGCCGAGCGGCACCAGCAGGGCGCGGCGGGGCGGCCCCGCGCTGCGCCAGGGCGCGCCGAACCGCCGGTCGCTCTCCAGATCGCTCACGAAGAGGCTCTTCCCCGCCCTCACCACCCACCTCGCCGCGGAATCTTCCGCGACCGCGCCGGCTCCCTCCGCCCCCCGCGCCGCAACGGGCGGCTCCGCGCCACCCCCCAGAACGATCGCCACGGCCTCGGCTTCCAGAGCCGTCTGAAGCTGCCGGACCACCTCTCCGAGGAGATCTCGAAGCCCCTCGCCGCCGGTCAGCGCGCCCTGGAGGGACAGGAGCATTTGAACCCGGGCCGCCCGGGTCCACGCCCGGCGGGCCAGGGCCCCCGTCACGCTGCCCACAAAGAGGAACAGGCCGAGGCTGATCAAGCCCTCGACCGCGTCCGCCGTCAGGCCGTCTCGCTCGATCGCGGGCAGGACGAACGGCGCGTAGAGGAGCGCGCCCAGGAGCCCTCCGCTCCCGCCGCCGAGCCCGCCGAAGCGGAGCGCCGCCCAGAGCGTCGGCACGAGGTACAGGTGGCGGAACCCCGACGCGGGACCGGCGTCCATCCAGACGAGGGCGGCCGTGACGGCGCCGAAGCCGAGGAGGATCCCGGGCCCACTCATCCTCGCTCGGCTCGATCGCCCCCGGGGTTACTTACGAGGAACGCATCGCCGGACCGCAAAGGACTCACCGCACCTGGAGCGTCCGGTACGCCCCGAAGAACGCGAGCGCGGCGGCCAGGGACGGCAGGAGGCTCCCCGAATACCAGAGGAGCGCGCAGCCCGAGAGCGACAGGAGCGCGAGGTAGAACACCGCTCCAATCATCAACTCCACCACGCGCGGCAGGGCGGGATCCACGAGATACCGGAGGAGCGAGAGCCCGGTCGCCGCCAGGGCCCCCGGCCAAAAGCCCCACCGCCGCTGCCAGCGGTTGAACAGCGTCCCGCGGAAGAAGCACTCCGCCGACAGGACGTTGGCGCCGACGTCGTAGAGGAGGGCGCTCAGGTGCCAGGCCAGCGGGCCCACGCGGACAGGGTAGCCGAACGTCCGCGAGGCCGACAGGAGCAGGTGGGCGCCGAGAAACCCTCCCACGGCCGCGCCGAGGCCGAGGGCCGCCCAGGGAGTCCCGGCCCCAAGCCCCATCCGGCGGCACTCGCCGCGGCGGAGCGCCACGCACGCCAGCAGGATCGGCGGGAGAACGTAACCGAGACATCCCCACGGCAGCGCGGCGCAGGCCCCGGCGGCGATCAGGAGGGAGAGCGCCAGTCCCCCGGCCGCAGGGCCCCAGCCCGGCGACCCCTCCCAGGCGGCTGCCAGCGAGGCCGCCAAGAGCCCGCCGTGAAAACTCCCCACGCCGACGACCCTCATGACCTCGAGGGACAGCACGCCGGCATGGCCGGCGGCCACCGCGAGCAGGCCGGCACCCCCAAACGGGACCAGAATCGCCAGCCGGAATGGAACGAGTGGGCCGTGGGGCGGCCGTTCCGGGTCAAAGGGGCGCGTCAGGGCATCCATCGGTCACGAGCCGGAGGAAGGCGGAGACGATCCCGGCGTCGAGCAGACGCTCGGCCGCGGCTTCGATCCGGCGGAGCGCCTCCATTCGCTCGAGGCTCCGGCGATACGGGCGCTCCGACGTCAGGGCGTCGTAGACATCGGCCACCGCCACGATACGCGCGCCGAGCGGAATGGCTCCGCCCGCGAGCCCCGCCGGGTAGCCGCTGCCGTCCTGCCGCTCGTGGTGATGGCGGATGATCAGCGCGCCGTCCGAGAAGAACTCGAGTGGGGCCACGATCCGCGCTCCCACGACGGGGTGCTCGCGCATCAGCGCCCACTCCTCCCCGGTCAGGGGACCGGGCTTGCGCAAGACCGACTCGGGGATCCCGATCTTCCCCAGGTCGTGGAGGAGCCCGGCCTGGGCGATGACCCGCGCCTCGCTCGGGGAGAAGCCGAGGCGGCAGGCCAGTCGCTGGGCCAGGCCCGCGACGCGCTCGGAGTGGCCACGCGTGTACGGATCTTTCGCCTCCAGGGCGTTGGCCAGTCCCAGCAGGCTCTGGAGGAACGCCCGCTGGAGCCGGTCGTGAATGCTCTTGAGGTCGCACGCGTAGCGGAGGGACTGCTGGTAGGCCGCCCGGAGGCGCGTGTAGGCGAGCCGGAGATCCTCGGAGGTCTCTACCGCTCCGGCCACAGCGGGACCTCGGGAAGGAGGGACGACACGAGGGTGAGGAGCCGGAGGGGAGAAAACGGCTTGGTCAGGTAGAGATCGGCCCCGGCGGCGCGCCCCCGGGCCAGGTCCTGCGCCTGGCTGGCGGCGGTGAGCATGACGATCCTCGTTTTCTCGAGCCCCGGCTCCAGCCGGAGCCGCCGGCAGACCTCGAAGCCGTTCAGGCGCGGCAGCTGGACGTCGAGAAAAATGAGGTCGGGCCGCTCGGCGAACGCCACCTCCAGCGCTTCGAGACCGTCGCCCGCCTCGAGCACACGCACGTGCTCGTCCTCCAGCGTGAAGCGCACCAGTTCCACGATCGGCGGCTCGTCGTCCACGATGAGCACCGTGGCCATGGCCCGGAGTGGGGGCAATCGCCGTGCCAGGAGGAGGCGCTCACGGTGACGGAGAGATGGCGGGCGGGGCGACCGGGAGGTGCACGCCGGGCTGTGCAGGCCTGGGGGCGCGCTGCCCCGGAGAGTGTGCAGAGCCTAATCGGATGGGGCCTCGACGGCCCCCCTCCGAGACCTCCCCCACTAGGTTGCGCGGGCAAAGCCCGCGCTCGAACAGAACGGGCGGCTTAGCGGGACGGACCCCGGCCGGCCACCTGCAGGCGGGCGAGCGCCCGGGAGAACGCCGTCAGGGGAGACGATTCAATGCAGGAACGAAAGCGTTTTCGCTTTGGGGAGCTCCCTTGCCTTTCTAAAAAAGTCTGTTTCCGTAATTTCCGTTGGCCATTCCAACCGAACACGAAGTCGGTACCCACCTTCTTCCAGTTTTTCAACTCTGATCGCATTCAAGCTGCTTAGATTATTCACGTCTCGCACAATCGCTTTCAGGGGGGTCTTCAAGGACGCATAGATTCCCGATGTCTGTCTAATAAGTTGTTGCCAGTCCATCCACTCGACCTCAAGAAGGATTCTCAAGATCTCCAGCTGGCGTTCGGCAATAACTCGCTTGCGCGGCGTCTTCAACCGCGTGAACAAATCCACCATGAGGTTGCGGAAAAGTTCCTTGGAAATCTCATGCTGAATTTCCGTCAACAGCCGTTGACTCTGAAGTGCGACGCCCTTGAGCGCGAATTGAAGGAACGATGTTAAGTCGTGATCTTTTTGACGGACCTCCGCCAAGGTGGCGAGGTACGCACTCTTCTCGTCGTAGTAATAGTTCGACATCGCAATAAAGGCCGTATCCCTTAACCCGGCACGCTGCAACATCAGGGCCTCAAGCGCGCGGGCCGTTCGGCCATTCCCATCAAGGAACGGGTGCATAGCCGCCAAGTGATAGTGGGCCGCGAGCGCCTGAACAATGGGATCGTGGTCACGATACTCGTGTTGGATCGCCTTTGCGAAATCCGCGAAGGCCCGCTCACACTCCTGTCCCCCCTCGGCGCCACGATGGCGGGGGCTCCCAAAGTTCACATTTTGGTCGCGTTCTCGTAACTGTCCCGGTGGGCAGTGATCGTCATCGGCTCCCGAAACGATCTGTCGATGGATCGCGCAAATTAGCTCGACGGTAACCGGTCTGTCGTGCGGGAGCTTCGAAATCCACCTATATGTCTTTACCGCGGCATGGGCCTGTCTCTGCGAGCGCGTGACAAGTTGTTCCGGCGTCTCTCTCATCGCTGCATCAAGTTCCCGTTCCGTGAACTCAGCCCCTTCAATGCGAGAGGTACCGGCAACCTCACGCTTTAGCTCCATCTGCTGCAGGCGCTCGACCCAGCGCCGCTGGTACGGAACCGTCTTGAGGGAAAGAACAACGGACTTCGCCTCGGCCAGCGCGTTGGTCAGGGCGGGGCCATCGTAGCGAATCCAATTTCCAGGTGTCTCGTAGCGGATCATCTTGATCGTATGTTCTAGTATACAGTCGTTTCTATGTCAATGCCCATTAAATAATACATCTATAATGTTAATTTTAAAGGCTTTTTATCACTAATATCGGCTCTGATGTGTTAGATGTTGACACCCCGTTCATTTCCTGGTATTTTCCGGGTCATCGGAGATGGTTTCGCCGAAAAGCTTCGCGAGCGCATCGACCAACACGCTACCCACAGCGACAACAAATGCGTTCGCGGGAAGGTGAATCAGTTCAGCTGCTATGTGGCGTGGGCAGCTGTCGCGGGAGAGGAAGATCGTGATGGGGCGGAGCGCGCCTTGTATTTCCGCTTCAAGCCGGAGTGTAATGACCGGAACGGTGTTCCCGACGGGCCGGATCTCGACGTGAATACCGACATGGCCTAGAACTACAGCTCAGGGCTGCCCATCTAAGGGGGTCGGACCTTCCGGCCCCCTTGGTGTCTTCAGCGTAAGAATGCCTTCAACTTCACTCGGGGCCAGCACCACCGGCCCCAACCGACGGAGAGATGGCGGGCGGGGCGACCGGTGGGTGCACGCCGGGCTGTGCAGGCCCGGGGCGGGGCTGCCCCGGAGAGTGTGCAGAGCGGCCGGGGCGGCGGCCTAGCGCGAAGGAACCCGGCCGGCCACCTGCAGGCGGGCGAGCGCCCGGGAGAACGCCGCCAGGGCGCGCGTGTAGTCGATCTCTTCCTGGGTCTTGCCCTGAAGCCGCCGCTCGGCGCGCTGGCGCGCCCGTAGGGCCCGCTCGCGATCGATCTCCTCCGGCCGCTCGGCGCGCTCGGCGAGGATCGTCACGCGGTCCCCCTGCACCTCGGCGAACCCGCCGCTCACGGCCAGGTACTGCTCGGTGCGGCCGATCCGGTAGGAGACTTCCCCGCTCTGGAGTGAGGTCAGGAAGGGCACGTGCCCCGGGAGGACGCCGAAGTAGCCCTGGAGGCCCGGCGCCACCACTTCATCCACGTCCTCGGAGACAACGAGGCGGTTCGGCGTCGCCAGCTCGAAGCGCGCGCGCGGCTCGGCCACCGGAGCTACGCTCCCGCCCGGAGCTTGCTGGCCTTTTCCCCGGCCTCCTCGATCGTGCCGACCATGTAGAAGGCCTGCTCGGTGAGCTCGTCGTGCTTGCCCTCGAGGATCTCCCTGAAGCCCTTGATCGTGTCCTTGATGGAGACGTATTTCCCCGGCTGGCCGGTGAAGGCCTCGGCCACGAAGAACGGCTGGGAAAGGAAGCGCTGGATCTTCCGCGCGCGCCCGACAATCAGCTTGTCCTCTTCCGACAGCTCCTCCATGCCCAGGATCGCGATAATATCTTGCAAGTCCTTGTAGCGCTGGAGCACCTGCTGGACGCCGCGGGCCGTCTGGAAGTGCTCGTCGCCGACGATCCGCGGGTCCAGGATGCGGGAGGTGGAGGCCAGCGGGTCCACCGCCGGATAGATGCCGAGCTCAACGATCTGGCGCGAGAGCACGGTGGTGGCGTCCAGGTGGGCGAAGGCGGTGGCGGGCGCGGGATCGGTGATGTCGTCGGCCGGCACGTAGATGGCCTGAACCGAGGTGATGGAGCCGCGCTTGGTGGAGGTGATCCGCTCCTGGAGCGCTCCCATCTCGGTGCCAAGGGTCGGCTGGTAGCCGACCGCCGACGGCATCCGGCCCAGGAGCGCCGACACCTCCGAGCCCGCCTGGGTGAAGCGGAAGATGTTGTCGATGAAGACGAGGACGTCCTGACCTTCCTCGTCGCGGAAGTACTCCGCCACCGTCATCGCCGTGAGGCCCACGCGGAGCCGGGCGCCCGGCGGCTCGGTCATCTGCCCGTAGATCAGCGCGGTCTTCTCGATGACGCCTGACTCCTTCATCTCGATCCAGAGATCGTTGCCCTCACGCGTCCGCTCCCCCACCCCGCCGAAGACCGAGATGCCGCCGTGGTGGGTGGCGATGTTGTGGATCAGCTCCATGATGATGACCGTCTTGCCCACGCCGGCCCCGCCGAAGAGCCCGGTCTTGCCGCCGCGCGTGTAGGGCTCCAGGAGGTCGATGACCTTGACGCCGGTCTCCAGCATCTGCACCGCGGTGGACTGCTCCTCGAAAGACGGGGCCGGCCGGTGGATCGGGTAGGTCTTGGCGGTCTTCACCGGCCCCTGCTTGTCCACGGGCTCCCCGATGACGTTCAGGATCCGCCCGAGCGTCTCCCGGCCCACCGGGATGGAGATCGGCCCGCCGGTATCGCGGACCGTCATCCCCCGGGTCAGGCCGTCGGTGGAGGCCATGGCGACGGCCCGGACGCGCCCCTCGCCCAGGTGCAGGGCCACCTCGAGGACGAGCCGCGTGGAGTAGGTGAAGATGTCCTTCGCCTCGATCCCCGGCACCTCCAGGGCGTTATAGATCGCCGGCAGCCGGTCGGGCTCGAACTCCACGTCCACGACCGGGCCGATAACCTGCACGATCTTCCCGTCGCTCATGCGCTGCTCCTTCGCGTCATGCTTCGGCGGACTGCCTCAGGGCCTCGGCCCCACCCACGATGTCCAGGAGCTCCTTGGTGATCCGCTCCTGGCGCGCTTTGTTGTACTGGATCGTCAGCAGATCAATCATCTCCGAGGCGTTCTTCGTCGCCGCCTCCATCGCCGTCATCCGCGCGCCGTACTCAGCGGCCAGGGACTCCATCAGCGCCCGGTACGCCTGGATGGTCACGTGCCGCGGCAGCATGGCGGCCAGGATGGCGTCGGCCGAGGGCTCGTAGAGGTAATCCACCACGGCCGCGTCCGCCGGCACGGCGGCGGGCGTGATGGGCAGCAGCTGCTCGCGCACCACCCGCTGGACCGCGACCGAGCGGAACTCGTTGTAGATCAAGTGGATTTCGTCGGTCTCCTCGGTGAGGTAGTCCTGAATGAGCCGCGTGGAAAGCTCCGCTGCGTGGGAATAGGCGAGGCGATCGAAAAAGCCCAGCATCTCCGATTTGACCGTCCACGCCCGGCGCCGGTAGTGATCCCGGGCCTTCCGCCCCACCACCACCAGCGTGAGGCCGGCTTCCTCGCTCTGGCGGATGAACTCCAGCGACCGACGGATGACGTTAGTGTTGAAGGCCCCGCAGAGCCCCTTGTCCGCCGTGATGATCACGATCTGGCGCCGGCCGCCCTCGCGCCGCGCCAGCAACGGATGGCGGTCGGGCGCGGTCCGGAGGGCGAGGTTGCCCAGGAGGGCGGACAGCTTGTGGGCGTAGGGCCGAGCCTCGAGGATCCGCTCCTGGGCCCGGCGCAGCTTGGCGGCGGCCACCAGCTTCATGGCCCGCGTGATCTTCTGGGTGGACTGGACGGCGCGGATCCTGCGCCGGATGTCGCGTAAGGTCGCCACAGCCGGTCAGTCCTGTTCGAACCGGGCCGAGAACCGAGCAGCCCAAGGCCCGAGGGAGGAGGCCACCGGAGGCGTACGACCAAGCCCGCCTGCGGCGGGACTCGGTGCCCGCAAAGGAACGATGGCCGACGACCGAGCGCTGATCAGTCGCCGAAGGCGATCCTCGGCGGGCACCCGCGAAGCGGGTCGTGCGACGGTTGTCGGCACGGTTATGCGGGCTTGATGCCCTTGGTCTGGACAAACTCGGCCTTGGCCTCGGTGATCGCCGTGTCCAGGATCTGCCTGAGGGCGTCCGAAATCTCGCGCTTCTCCCGGATCTCGTCGTAGATCGGCTTGTACCGCCGCTCCACGAAGGGGGAGAGGAACTCCTCGAAGGGGCGGATCGCCTCGATGGGCAGATCGTCCAGGAGCCCTTGGGCCCCCGCGTAGATGATGACCACCTGCTTTTCCACGGGGAGCGGCACGAACTGCCCCTGCTTCAGGATCTCCACCATCCGCTGACCGCGCGCGAGCTGGGCCTGGGTGGCCTTGTCGAGCTCCGAGCCGAACTGGGCGAACGCCGCCAGCTCGCGGTACTGCGCGAGATCCAGCCGGAGCCGGCCCGCCACTTGGCGCATCGCCTTGATCTGGGCACTCCCGCCCACCCGCGACACGGAGAGCCCCACGTTGACGGCCGGCCGCACGCCGGCGAAGAAGAGATCGTTCTCCAGATAGATCTGGCCGTCGGTGATCGAGATGACGTTCGTCGGGATGTAGGCCGAGACGTCGCCCAGCTGGGTCTCGATGATGGGGAGCGCCGTGAGCGAGCCGCCTCCCAGGTCGTCGTTCAGCTTCGCCGCCCGCTCCAGGAGGCGCGAATGGAGATAGAAGACGTCGCCGGGATACGCCTCGCGCCCCGGCGGCCGCCGGAGCAGGAGCGACAGCTGTCGGTAGGCCTGCGCGTGCTTGGAGAGATCGTCGTAGATGCAGAGGGCGTGGCGGCCAGAGTCGCGGAAGTACTCGCCCATGGCGCACCCCGCGTAGGGCGCGATGTACTGGAGCGGCGCCGGCTCCGAGGCCGAGGCGGTGACGACCGTCGTATAGGCCATGGCGCCGGACTCCTCCAGCCCCTTGACCACCTGGGCCACCGTGGAGCGCTTCTGCCCGACGGCCACGTAGAAGCAGTACACCCCCTGCCCCGCCTGGTTGATGATCGTGTCCACACCGATCGCGGTCTTGCCGGTCTGCCGGTCGCCGATGATGAGCTCCCGCTGGCCCCGGCCGATGGGGATCATCGAGTCGATGGCCTTGAGCCCGGTCTGGAGCGGCTCCTTCACGGGGCGCCGGTCCACCACGCCCGGCGCGTAGCGCTCGATGGGGCGGAACTCCTTGGCCGTGATGGGCCCCTTGCCGTCCACCGGCTGGCCGAGGGCGTTCACCACCCGCCCCACGAGAGCCTCGCCCACGGGGACCTGGGCGATCCGCTTCGTCCGGGAAACCTGATCGCCTTCCTTGATCAGCGTGTCTTCGCCGAGGAGGACGGCGCCCACGTTGTCCTCCTCCAGGTTCAGCACCATCCCGTACACGCCGCCGGGGAACTCCAGGAGCTCGCCCGACATGGCGTTCTCGAGACCATAGACGCGGGCGATGCCGTCGCCGACCTCGATGACGCGCCCGACCTCCTTCAGGTCCACCTCCGGCTCGTAGCCCTGGAGCTGGCGCTTGATGAGCGCGCTGATCTCTTCCGCCTTGATCATCCGCTATCCCCTCACGAGGCGCTCGCGCATCCGCGCGAGCTGCCCGTCGAGACTGCCGTCCACTACGAGGCTGCCGATCTGCGCCACGAACCCCCCGAGGAGGCTCGAGTCCACCCGGGCCTCGACGATGACCTCTTTGCCCGCCATTCGCGCCAGACACGCGGCCAGCTGCCCCCGCTCCGCCTCGCCGAGCGCGACCGCGCTCCGGACCTGAGCACGCACCTGCCCGCGCTCGGCATCGAGCAGGCTCCGGTACGCCCGCGCGATCTCCGTCAGATGATCCGTGCGTCCCCGCTGAGCCACGAGTCCGATGAAGTCCCGGACCAGCGGGGAACAGCCCAGTTGCTCAGCGACCCCCATCGTGACCGACTTCTTCGCCGCGCCCTTGATCCAGGGCCGGCTCAAAAATTCCTGGAGTCGGCGCTCGGCGGCCAGGACCTCGAGCACCCGGGCCAGCTCGTCGCCCACCACATCGAGCCGTCCCGCCTCCCGCGCCACGCCGAAGAGGGCCTTGGCGTATCGCCTGGCCGTGGCCTCCTGCTGCCTCATCGGGCTACCTTCTCCCTCCTCGTGTTTCGCCTCATCGCCTGTTCGAGCGCCGGCTTTGCCGGCGCAATCATCGGGTCCGCTCGAGCTCGGCGATGGCGTCGGTGACGATCTTCTTGTGCTCCTCGCCGCGAAGGCTCTTCCGGATGAGCCGCTCCGCCGCCGAGACCGCCAGGTCGGCCACCTCCTGGCGGAGCTCCTGTCGGGCCCGCCGGACATCCTGCTCGACCTCCGCGCGCGCACCCTCCACGAGCCGACCCGCTTCGGCGCGGGCGGCCTCCACGAGCCGCCGCTGCTCCTCCGCCGCCTCCTTGAGCGCCGCCTCGCGAATCGACTGGGCCTCGGCGTAGGCCGCCTGGAGCTGCTTCCGGTGCTCCTCCCGCTGGCGCTCGGCTTCCGCCTGCGCCGCCTGCGCCTCCGAGAGCGACTTCTTGATCGCCTGGGAGCGCTCGTCGAGCTTGGCCAGGAAGGGCCGGTAGAGAAACTTCCAGAGGAAAAACAGGAGGAGAACGAAGTTGACGACTTGGATCAGGAGGGATCGGTCCAGATTGATGAAGCTCCCGCCCCCTTCTGAGGCCAGCGCCGCGCCGGGGAGCAGGCCCAACAGGACGACGAGTCCTCCTACGAGCTTAGACATGCGTGAAATTCTCCAGGCCGAAGGCGTTGTGAAAAGAGGAGCAAGCAAAACACTAGACAAGTATCACGAGGGCCGGAAAACTGTCAAGGCCTGGTGATGATTCCGCCCCCGATCACCTGCTCCCCGTCGTAGAACACCACCGACTGCCCCGGGGTCACGGCGCGCTGGGGCTCGTCGAAGCGGACCTCCACGCGCCGCTCCCCCAGCGGCCGGACCACCGCCGGGGCCGACGCGTGGCCGTGGCGGATCTTAGCCGTCACCCGCAGCTCCCCGCGCGGCCAGTCGAACGGGATGAAATTGGCCTCGGCCGCCACGAGGCACTCGCTCTCGAGGCCCTCCGCCTCGCCCACGACGACGGCGTTCCGCTCCGGGTCCAGCGCGAGCACGTAGAGGGGGCGCTCGGAGGTCAGGCCGAGGCCGCGCCGCTGGCCCACGGTGTAGGCCGCGAGTCCCCGGTGCTCTCCCAGCCACCGCCCCGCGCGATCCACGATCGGACCGGGACGGAACGCCTCGGGAATCCGGCGCCGCAGGAACCCCCGGTAGTCGTCATCGGGAATGAAGCAGATCTCCATGCTCTCGGGCTTGTCCGCCACGGGAAGCCCGAGGGCGCGGGCCTTGGCCCGCACCTCCTCCTTGGTCAGCGCGCCGACGGGGAATTCAGCCGCGGCGAGCTGCGCCTGGGTCAGCGGCCACAGAAAGTCCGACTGGTCCTTCCTGGGATCCCGCCCGCGGAACAAGAGGTGCCGGCCGGTCTCGGGATCCCGCCCCAGGCGCGCGTAGTGGCCCGTGGCGACCGCCGTCGCCTCCCACGCGCGCGCCCGCCTGAGGAGCGACCCGAACTTGACCTCCTGGTTGCAGACCACGCAGGGCACCGGGGTTCGTCCCGCTCGGTACTCGCGGGCGAAGTTGTCAATGACCGTCCGGTCGAACTCGCGCTCCGAGTTGAGCAGGTAGTACGGGATCCCCAGCCGGCGCGCGACCTGCCGCGCGTCGTCCACGGTCTGGGGCGAGCAGCAGCTGCCGAAGCGCCGGGGCGCGTCCTCGGGCTCCTGCCACGGCCACACGCGGAGCGTCACCCCCACGACGTCGTGCCCCTGCTCGACCAGGAGCGCGGCGGCCACCGATGAATCGACGCCGCCGCTCATCCCGACGACGATGCGCTGCATCATATCTCGGAGGGGGGCTCCGCCCCCCTTCCGACACCTCCCCCCAAGGGTTGCGCGGGCCGAGCCCGCGCTCGAACGAGCGCGAGCCGGGTCACTCGCGCTGAATGCGACTCCCTCATCACGGCTTCAGGCGGCTCCCCGAGATCTGCTCGACCAGGCGCTCGAGCTCTTCGCGCGACGCATAGA
>JBBTEL010000032.1:0-2866 GCA_038042325.1 Candidatus Methylomirabilota bacterium | reverse complement strand
CGGCTCCCCGAGATCTGCTCGACCAGGCGCTCGAGCTCTTCGCGCGACGCATAGACGATCTCGATGCGGCCTCGGCGCTCGGACCCCACCAGGCGCACGCGCGTCGCCAGGCGCTCGCGGAGCTGATCCTCGAGGGCGGTCAGCTCGGCGGCGCGGCGCGGCGCCCGCCGCGGGATGTGGCTCCGCTGGACCCCTTCCTCCGTCGTGCGCACCGACCACGAGTGGGCGAGTATCTTCTCTCTGAGCTTCAGCTGGTCGGCCGCCGAGGTCAGCGAGAGAAGCGCCCGCGCGTGGCCCATCGTGAGGCGTCCGGCTCTGAGATCGTCCTGGATGACCGCGGGGAGCTTGAGGAGGCGGAGGCAGTTGGCGATCGAGCTCCGATCCTTCCCCACGCGCCCGGCCAACTCCTCCTGGGTCCACCCGAACTCGGCGAGCAGGCGCTGGTAGGCTTCCGCCTCCTCCATGGGGTTGAGATCTTCGCGGAGCAGATTCTCGACGAGGGCGAGCTCCAGGCTCTCGGCGTCGGTCGCCTCCCGGATCACCGCCGGGACCCGCTCGAGTCCCGCCAGCTTGGCCGCGCGGAGTCGTCGCTCGCCGACGATCAGCTGATAGCCGCTTCCCACCCGCCGGACGACCACGGGCTGGAGGACCCCGGACTGGCGCATGGAGGCGGAGAGATCTTGTAACCCATTGATATTAAAGGATTTTCTAGGCTGGTTCGGGTTGGGAGAGATCTCGTCGATGGCGAGTTCGCGAAGGGTCTCCCCTTCCGCCTGGCTTGTGGAAAGCAGCGCGCCGAGTCCTCTCCCCAGCCCCCGCTTAATCATGGGCGAGCACCTCCTTGGTGAGTTCGAGGTACGCCAGGGCGCCGCTCGAGCGCAGGTCGTAGAGCAGAATGGGCTTGCCGTGGCTCGGCGCCTCTGAGAGCCGAACGTTCCGTGGGATAACGGTCTGAAAGATCTGGCCGCTGAAGTAGCGGTGAACCTCCGCCTTCACCTGCCCGGCCAGGCTCGTCCGCCCATCGAACATCGTCAGGACGATGCCCTCCACCTCGATCCGGGGATTCAAGCGATCCCTCACGAGACGGACGGTCTTGAGGAGCTGGGCCAGCCCCTCGAGCGCGTAGAACTCGCACTGAAGCGGAACCAGCGCTGAATCCGCAGCGGTGAGGGCGTTGACGGTCAGGAGCCCGAGAGATGGCGGACAGTCCAGCAGGACATAGTCGAACTTGCCCCTCGGCGCCTCGAGCGCGTCCTTTAGCTTGGATTCCCTTCCCGGAAGCCCCACCAGCTCCACTTCAGCGCCGACCAGGTCGATATCCGCGGGCACCAGGTAGAGATTGGGAACGGCCGTCTCGCGGACCGCCTTCTCCAGAGGCTCCCCATCCAGCAGGACGTGGTAGATCGTGGGATAGAGCCCCTCCTTCGACAGGCCGAGTCCCGTCGTGGCATTGCCCTGAGGGTCGAGATCCACCAAAAGCGTGGGGCGATCAGCCAGGGCGAGCCCCGCGGCGAGATTCACCGCCGTCGTGGTCTTGCCGACCCCCCCCTTCTGATTGACCACCGCCACCACCCGTCCCACCAATCGCCCCCTAGTGTTTCACGTGGAACACGCTTCGCAACGTTTCACGTGAAACATACCGTCAATTGGCTTTTTCGACAAGCAAAAATAGCCGCTTACCGACCCTCGCGGGAGCGGGGACGGATTCCCAGCGGTGGGGCGTGTCTCGGGGAAGGGTGGGAAGGGGTTTCCCCGCGGGGGGGCCGGAGGCAATAAAGCGACCGCCCGGCCTCAAAAAAGCCATGGCCAACGGGAGCATGGAGGGGAGGGGGCCCACGGCCCTGGTCACGACGGCGTCATAGGCGCCCCGGAGCCCGGGATCCACTTCGAGCAGGTCCTCAGCACGTCCCGCCAGGACCGATACCCCCTGCAGGGCGAGCTCTCTCACCACCGTAGTCAGAAAAGAGGCCCGGCGGCGGCGAGCTTCCACCAACGTGAGCGTGATCTCGGGTTTGACGATCTTCAATGGGAGACCCGGAATTCCAGCTCCGGCGCCGAGATCGAGCACCCGTGCCCGCCCCGGCGGCACCCACTGCAGAAAAAGGAGCGAGTCGAGAAAGAGCTTTTCGACGATGTCGGCCGGCCGCCTGTAACTGGTCAGGTGCTGCACGCGATTCCACTGGAGCAGAAGCTGAAGGTAGCGGGAGAAGGCGTCCGCCTCGGCAGGGGAGGGGGGACGCTGGAAAATCTGGTTGAAGCCGCGGGAGAGAACCTCCGGGAAGTCCATTCGCTCGAGTTCCCCGCAGCTGTGTAAGTTATTGTTTCTGCTTGATTTCCTTGGCCGGAACTTTCGGCGAGCGGCCCCCCCGATTCATATAGTGCTGCTGGAGGATCTGGAGCACGTTGGACACGAACCAGTAGAGAACGAGGCCCGAGGGCAGGTTGAGGAACATGAAGGTGAAGATCACGGGCATGAGCAGCATGATCTGCGCCTGGCGGGGATCGCCCACCGTCGGACTCATCTTCTGCTGAACGAACATCGAGACTCCCATGAGAATGGGCAGGACATAGGTGGGATCCTGCTGGGCCAGATCGCAGATCCACAGGCACTGCCCTCCGAGCCAGGGGATCCCGCTCGGCACTGTTCCGATCCGGATGAAAGGGGCGTTCTGAAGGTCCGCGGACACGGAAAGCGCCACATAGAGGGCGTAGAAGATCGGGATCTGCACCACCATCGGCAGGCACCCGCCCATGGGATTGACGCCGTGCTTCTTGTAGAGCTCCATCATCTCTCGCTGAGCCCGCTGCGAGTCCTTCTGGTACTTGGCCTTGAGCGCGTTGACCTGGGGCTGGAGCGCCTGCATGG
>JBBTEL010000031.1:11887-13927 GCA_038042325.1 Candidatus Methylomirabilota bacterium | reverse complement strand
CGAGCTCCGCGACCGCGTCAAGGCCCTGAAGAAGAAAGATCTGGCACTCAGGTGAGCGCGCGCCGATGACCTCCGAGGAAAAACTCTCGCGCCTGCCCGATCGGCCCGGCGTCTACCTCTTCAAGGACGCCAAGGGCCAGGTCGTCTACATCGGCAAGGCGGCCTCCCTCCGGAGCCGGGTGCGCTCGTACTTCCAGGAGTCGCGGGCGCGCGACCCCAAGACGGACGCGCTGGTCCAGCAGATCAGGGATCTCGACTTCATCGTCACCGACAACGAGCTCGAGGCCCTGATCCTCGAGTCCAACCTGGTCAAGAAGCACCGCCCCCGGTACAACATCATCCTGCGGGACGACAAGCACTACCCCTTCCTCAGGCTGACCACCAACGAGGACTTTCCCCGCCTCGTGGTCGCCCGCCGGGTGCAGAACGATGGCGCTGCGTACTTCGGACCCTTCTATCCCGCGACGGCGATGCGCGAGACCCTCCGATTGGTCCGGCAGCTGTTCCCGCTCAGAACCTGCCGGATCAAGATCGACGGGGCCCTCGAGCGGCCGTGCATCCAGTACTACATCCACCGCTGCAAGGCGCCGTGCGCGGGCTGGGAGACGAAGGACGGCTACGCCCAGACCGTCAGGGATGTCGAGCGGTTCCTGGAGGGCAAGGACGACGACCTGGCCAAAGTGCTGACCCGCGAGATGGAGGGGGCGGCGGCCGAGATGAAGTTCGAGCGGGCCGCCGTGCTGCGCGATCAGATTCAGGCCCTGAACACGGTGAGGGAGCGCCAGAAGATCATCTCCACCGACGAGGTGGACCAGGACATCCTCGGGGTCGTTAGGCAGGGCAGCGATGCGTGTGTCCAGTTATTCTTCGTGAGGCGGGGGCGCCTCCTCGGCCGGGAATCGTTCTTCTTCGACCGGGTCTCGGGGTGGAGCGACGGCGAGATCCTGGGGGCCTTCGTCCGGCAGTTCTACGCGAAGAACGTCACCCCGCCCCCTGAGATCCTCCTCTCGGAAGAGATTCCGGAAGCCGACCTCGTCCGCGAGTGGCTGAGCCGGCGGCGGGAGGGGCGGGTGGAGCTCGCCGCCCCCCGGCGCGGCAAGAAGCGCGAGTTCGTCCTGATGGCGGAGGAGAACGCCGCCCTGGCCCTCCAGACCCATCTGCTCTCCCGTGACAACCGCCAGCAGGTGATCCAGGAAGACCTCCAGCGCGCCCTGAACCTCCCCGGCCTCCCCAACCGGATCGAGGGCTTCGACATCTCCAATATCCAGGGGAGCCTGGCCGTGGGCTCCATGGTCGTCTGGGAGAACGGGGGAATGAAGAAGGACGACTACAAGCGCTTCAAGATCCGGAGCGTCGAGGGCGCCGACGACTACGCCATGCTCGCTGAGGTCCTGGGGCGGCGCTACGCCCGGGCCCTGGAGGAGGGCTGGGCGCTGCCGGATCTGATCCTCCTCGACGGGGGCCGGGGGCAGCTCAACGTCGGGGCGAAGGTCCTGGAGGACCTCGGCCTCGACTGGATCCCGCTCGCGGCCCTGGCCAAGCGCGAGGAGGAAGTATTCACGCCCGAGAGCCTCCAGCCGCTCGTCCTCGACCTGACCTCCCCCGGGCTCCTGGCGCTCAGGAAAATCCGCGACGAGGCCCACCGTTTCGCGGTCACCTACCACAAGAAGCTCAGGGACCGCCGGACGATCCAGTCGGTGCTGGACCAGATTCCCGGCGTCGGGCCCGCCATCCGGACCACCCTCCTGAAGTCCCTGGGCTCCGCCCGGAGGGTCCGGGCCGCCTCCGTCGCCGAGCTGGCGGCCGTCCCCAAGGTGACCCCGAAGCTCGCCCAGAAGATCTACGCCTTTTTCCACCCCGGGCCCGCGGGAGCGGAGGGGAACTTTCCCGAGAGCCCGGAGGTTATGGGAGTGAACTCCACGCCGGAGGGGGGTGAATCCTCATGAAGGCATTCGTGATCGCTGTTGCCCTACTGACGCTGCTGGCCGGCCCCGCCATGGCCGGCCAGTGCCCGCTGCTCATCAAGCAGCTGAACGAGGC
>JBBTEL010000031.1:7402-11787 GCA_038042325.1 Candidatus Methylomirabilota bacterium | reverse complement strand
GTCCACCAGATCACGATCAAGGTCGGGGATCGGATTACATTCGTGAACGCGGACAGCGCGAACCACAACGTGTATTCAGAGACAAAGGGCTCCGAGTTTGAAATACTCCAGCGTCCCGGACGCTCCGATGCGGTGCGCTTCTCGCAGCCTGGCAGCGTCGAGGTCCAGTGCGCCATCCATCCCGACATGAGACTGGAGGTGCAGGTGAGGCCATAACGGACGTGGGGATGATGCTCCTCGACCTCCTCCAGCAGCGCCTTCGCGTCAAGGTCATCGCGTTGATCGCCGCGATCCTGATCGTCGGCTTCGGCGTCCTCGTGATCGTGAACATCGGGCGCGAGGCCCAGGTCCTCGTGGACGCGAACCAGGAGACCGCCCGGCTCCTCGCCACCTCAATACTCGGAAGCATCCAGAGCGGCATGCTCCAGGCGCGGCCGGACGTCATCCGCCGGCTCGTGCAGGACCTCAAGTCGGAGCTCAAGGACGTCCGTCGGCTCGACGTGTATCGCGCGAACGGCGTGGAGGCGTTCTCTGACCTCGAGACGCTGAAGAGGGTGAACGAGCTCGCCAAACTGGACCCGGAGGTGGTCCAGCGCATCTCCCGGATGCGCCGCGAGCCGGGCGAGCGGATCAGCCATTCGCTGTTCACGCGAGCCGTGGAGACCGGCACGCCCCAGGAGACCTACGAGTCCCTGGACGGCGGCCGCGTGCTGACCCTCTTCCGACCCTTGGAGAACCGCAAGAGGTGCCAGGCTTGCCACGGCGAAGACCACCGGGTCCGCGGCGTGGTGCGGATCACCCTCGGAGTCGATAAGCTGGATGCGGAGCTTCGGGCGGCCCGGAACCGGCAGATCGTGATTGCCACGCTGACGATCCTCGGCGTGACGGCCACTGTTATCGTCTTCCTGGGCCGTGTCGTCCTGGAGCCGATCGCCCGGGTCGTGGCCGCCGCTCGGCGAATCGGCGCCGGGGACTTCGACGCGCGCGTGGCGGCGGGGAGGCGGGACGAGATCGGCGAGCTCGGACGGGTCATCAACGACATGGCAACCCGCCTCAACGCCGCGCGCACCGACCTGGAGGCGCGCAATGCCGAGCTGGCGACCACCTTGCACAGCCTCAGGGAGTCGATGGAGAAGGTCGAGCTGCTCGAGCAAATCAAGGGCGAGCTGGCCAAGTTCGTGCCCGAGTCCGTGAAGCGGCTGCTGGAGCAGAACCCGGACGCGCGTGAGCTCGAGAAGCGCGAGGCGGACGTGTCGGTCCTGTTCCTCGATGTGGAAGGCTACACGCGCCTCTCCGAGCAGCTCGCGCCCCAGCAGCTCAACCGGATGATCCAGGCCTACTTCTCGGGCTTCCTCGAGATCATCCGGGCCCACCACGGCGACGTCAACGAGACCGCGGGCGACGGGCTCATGGTGATCTTCCAGAGCGAGGGGAACCGCACGCGCCACGCCCAGAACGCTGCGGGCGCGGCCTTCGAGCTCCTCGGCAAGGTCGTCGAGCTCAACCAGGAGTTCGCCGGGGTCTACCCGCCCGTGGCAATCCACGTCGGGATCAACAGCGGCCCGGCGCTGGTCGGCGCGACGAAGCTGGATGCCAGCGGCGGCGGCCGCTGGACCTTCACCGCATCCGGCCCGACGACAAACCTGGCCGCCCGCGTCGCGGGGCTCACGAAGGGTGGCGAGGTCAAGGTGGGCCCCGAGACAGCCGAGCGGATCAAGCAGCATTACGTGCTCCAGGACGCCGGCGAGCACCAACTCAAGAATGTCTCTCAGCCGGTGCGGGTCTACCGGCTGGTGCCCGCCGGGGTCTACCGGACCGTCGACCCCTGACGCGCTCTCCCGCCCCCGGAAGCTTTCTTGCGTCCCTCGCCTAAGTGTGGTAAAAATCAGCACTAATATGTCCCTCCAGGAAACTTCTGACCGCTATCCCTTCCGGGAGATCGAAGCCACCTGGCAGAAGGTCTGGGAAGACACCAGGGCCTTCAAGGTGGCGGCCGACCCGGCCCGCCCCAAGTTCTACTGCCTGGAGATGTTTCCCTACCCCTCGGGGCGCATCCACATGGGGCACGTCCGCAACTACGCCATCGGCGACGTGGTGGCGCGCTACAAGACCGTGCGGGGCTTCAACGTGCTGCACCCGATGGGGTGGGACGCCTTCGGGCTGCCCGCCGAGAACGCGGCCATCGAGCACGGCGTCCATCCCGCCGTGTGGACCTACGAGAACATCGAGTACATGCGGGCCCAGCTGAAGAAGATGGGCTGCTCCTACGACTGGGACCGGGAGTTCGCCACCTGCGATCCCGAGTACTACAAGTGGGAGCAGCAGATCTTCATCCGGATGTTCGAGCGCGGGCTGGCCTACCGCAAGCGCTCCACCGTCAACTGGTGCCCCTCCTGCCAGACGGTGCTGGCCAACGAGCAGGTGGAGGCGGGGCACTGCTGGCGGTGCGAGGCCGAGGTCGTCCCGAAGGACGTCGAGGGCTGGTTCTTCAAGATCACCGAGTACGCCGAGGAGCTCCTGGCCTGGTGCGATCGCCTCCCGGGCTGGCCCGAGCGGGTCCTCACGATGCAGCGCAACTGGATCGGGAAGTCGGAGGGCGCGGAATTTGTCCTGCCCGTCGTCGGGAGGCCTGGCGTCGCGATCAGGGTGTTCACGACCCGGCCGGACACGTCCTTCGGGATGACCTACGCGGTCCTCGCCCCCGAGCACCCGCTGGTGGACCGGCTCATTGCCGACGCGGATGAGCGCGCCGTCGTCCAGACGTTCCGCGCCGAGGTCGCCCGGCAGTCTGAAATCGAGCGCCTGGCGGCCGACCGCCCCAAGCGGGGTCTGCGCCTCCGGGCGCGAGCCCTCAACCCCTTCACCGAGAGGGAGATCCCGCTCTTCCTGGCCGACTACGTGCTGATGGGCTACGGCACGGGCGCCATCATGGCGGTCCCGGGGGAGGACCAGCGGGACTGGGACTTCGCCGAGGAGCACACCCTGCCGATCATCCAGACGGTCGAGCGCCCGCCGGGGTGGGTGGGCGAGGCGTACACGGGCGAGGGGATCAAGATCAACTCGGGCTTCCTGAACGGGCTGACGATCGCCGCGGCCAAGAAGAAGGCGACCGAGTGGCTCGTCGCCAAGGGGATCGGCGAGTCCCGGGTCCACTACCGCCTGCGCGACTGGGGGATCAGCCGCCAGCGCTACTGGGGCGCCCCGATCCCCATCGTCTACTGCGACCGCTGCGCCATGGTGCCGGAGAGCGAAGAGCGGCTGCCGGTGATCCTCCCCCGCGACGTCCAGCTTCGGGGCAAGGGCGGCTCGCCGCTGGCCGACGTGGCGTCCTTCGTGAACACGACCTGCCCCCGCTGCGGGGGGAAGGGGCGCCGGGAGACCGACACGATGGACACCTTCGTGGAGTCCTCCTGGTACTTCCTCCGCTACTGCTGCCCGACCTACGCGCGAGGCATGCTCGACCCCGAGGCGGTCGGCTACTGGATGCCCGTGGACCAGTACATCGGCGGGATCGAGCACGCCGTGCTCCACCTCCTCTACTCGCGCTTCTACACCAAGGTGCTGCGCGACCTCGGCCTCGCCAAGCTCGACGAGCCCTTCGTAAATCTACTCACCCAGGGCATGGTCATCAAGGACGGCGCCAAGATGTCGAAGTCCAAGGGGAACGTCGTGGACCCCGACGACCTGATCCGGGCCTTCGGCGCCGACACCGTCCGCCTGTTCCTCCTCTTCGCGGCCCCGCCGGAAAAGGACCTGGACTGGAACGACCGCGGCGTGGAGGGGGCGTCGCGCTTCCTCAACCGCGTCTGGCGCCTCGTCACGGCGCACCTCGAGGAGCTGAAGGGGGCAGGGGCGCAGCCCCCGACCCGGGAGTTTTCCGCCGAGGGCCGCAGGTTTCGGCGGACGGTTCACGAGACGATCAAGCGCGTGACCGACGACATCGAGGACGAGTTCCACTTCAACACGGCGATCAGCGCAATCATGGAGCTGGTCAACGCCCTCTACGCCTTCGAGCCGGCCTCCCAGGACACGATGAGCCGCGAGGAGCGCGGGGCCCTCCTCCGCGAAGCCGTCGAAACGCTGATCCTCCTGCTGGGCCCGTTTTCCCCCCACCTGGCGGAGGAGCTCTGGGCCCGCCTGGGCCACACGCAGCGCGTCTTCCGGCAGCCGTGGCCCCAGCCCGATCCCCGGGCGCTGGCCCGCGAAGAAGTCCTCATCGTCGTCCAGGTGGACGGCAAGGTGCGCAGCCGCCTCACCGTCGAGGCCGGCGCCGCAGAAGACCGAATCCGCGACCAGGCCCTGGCGGACCGGCGGGTTCAGGACTGGCTGGAACGGCGCAAGGTGGAGCGCGTGGTCGTCGTCCCCGGCCGGCTCGTCAACATCGT
>JBBTEL010000031.1:1609-7302 GCA_038042325.1 Candidatus Methylomirabilota bacterium | reverse complement strand
TCCCCGTGTTCACCAACAAGACGCAGCAGCCGGCGGTGGAGAACTTCCTCACACGGGCGGTGGTGGAGGCATTCGTGACGAGCGGCAGGCTCAAGGTGGTGCGGCCGGAGGAGGCCGACTCCATCCTCGAAGGCGAGATCGTCGGCTACCAGCTGGATTCGCTCTCCTACGATCCGCGGGCCAACGTCCGCGAATACCGGTTGACCGTCACGCTGAACCTGCAGTTCCGCGACGTGAGGCAAAACGTCATGCTCTGGCGACAGGAGGGGGTCCAGGAGAAGGCCGACTTCCGGGTGGCCGGCCAGGTCGCGGCCACCATCACCAGCGAGGAATCCGCGCTGCGCCTGGCGGCGGTGGACATCGGGCGCGCCATCGTCAACCTCGCCGTCGACCGCTTCTAGCCCGCTCCGGAGGATGGATTACCGAGGGTTCCTGAGCGAGGTCGAACGCGGCAACGTTCCCCCCGTCGCCCTCCTGCATGGCGACGAACCCCGGCTGCTCGACGACGCCCTGGCGAAGGTCAGCCGCGCGCTCTTCTCCGACCCCTCCCTCCTGGCGCTGAACCGCGAGGTGTTCGATGGGGGGGAGGCCGCGGTCGATGAGATCATCCGCTCGGCGCTCACGCTGCCGTCCCTGGCCCCGGCCCGCCTCGTGGTGGTGAAGAGCGCCCAGGCGCTCCCCGCGAACGCAGCGGGGGCGTTGAGGGAATACGCCCGCGATCCCAGCCCCTACGCGCGGCTCGTCCTCCTCGCCGGCGAATCCCTGGACGCCGGCCACTGGCTCCCCAAAGCTCTGCCGCCCGCCTCGGTGATCGGCGTTCCCCGCCTCACGGGTCGCGGCCTCCTCGCCTGGCTCCACGCCCGGGCGCGGGAGGAGGGGTACGAGCTGGCGGAGGGGGCGGCTCAGCTGCTGGTCCGCTGCGTGGGCGAGGATCTGACGGCGCTATCCGGGGAGCTGGAGAAGGCCCTGCTCTTCGCGGGCGCGCGCTCCATCACGGAGGAGCACATCCAGGGGGTGGTCGGGGAGCATCGCGTGCTCAGGACCTTCGAGCTGACCGACGCCGTCGAACGCGGGGAGATCGGCCGCGCGCTGGCGCTCCTGGAGAGCCTGCTGGCGGCGGGCGAGGAACCGCTGGCCATTCTCGGCACGCTCACGCGCCAGGTGAGAACGACCTGGCAGGTCGGCGAGTGGCGGCGACGGGGGAAGCCGGTCGAGGAGATCGCCGCCCTCGTGCGCCGCCCGTCGTTCGCCGTACAAGCCCTCTCGGCCCGCGCGGCGGCGCGGCCCGCGGGGGATCTGTCGCGCGCCCTCCGCCGCTGCTGGGAGGTCGAGGGGAAACTGAAGAGCGGCGGGCGCCCCCGCGCCGAGCTGACCGTCCTCCTCGCCGATCTCTGCCGGGCTGGATGAGGCGGGTCCTCGCGGTCGCGTTCGCCCTGCTAGCGGTCGCGCTCCGGCCGGGCACCGGCGAATCGGCGCCGTCAGGGCCTCCACTCCTGGCGGGAGCCCGGTCGGTCGACGTCACGCCGCCCACGGGAGTCCCGCTCGCGGGCTACGGCGGGATGGGCCGGCGCCGGCTCGTCCCCGACCTCCTCAACCGTCACCCCTACGCGTTCTGGTTCAAGCCCTCGAGGGGGGTCCACGATCCCATCGTGGCGCGGGCTCTGGTCCTTCAATCGGGCCCGCGCCGGGTGCTGTGGATCGCCGTGGATCTGGTGGGGCCGGATGGAGAGATGGTGGCGGAGCTCAAAGAGCGCCTCGCCGCCATCGGTCTCCAGTACGATGCGGTCGTCCTCGCGGCCTCGCACACCCACTCCGGCCCGGGGGGCTTCTCGCGCTCCCGCCTCTTCGGGTTCCTCGCCCTCGACAGCCTCGTGCCGGCGGTCCGCGAGCGCATCCTCCGGGGGATGACGGAGGCCGCGTCGGAAGCCGACCGGGCCAAGGTACCCGCGCGCGTGGGAGTGGGGCGCGGGGAGGTGAGGGACGTGATCCGGAGCCGGGTGGGCCTCCCCCTCGATCCCGAGGTCGGGGTGCTGAAGGTGGTCAGGACCGACGGCCGGCCGATCGCCCTCCTCTGGAATTACGCCATCCACGGAACCCTGCTCGGCAAGAAGAACCTGCTGCTCTCGGGCGACGTCACGGGGGCCGCCTCGCAGGAACTGGAGCGGGCCCTGAGCGTGCCGGTGCTCTACACCAACGGCGCGGTCGGCGACGTGAGCCCGGCGCTGCGCGGCTGGCCCGGCGTGCGCCGGACCGCCGACGCGCTCGCGCGGGAGGTCCTCGCGACGTGGCGGCGAACCGCCGTGGAGCGCGAATCGGCGCTCCGCGCGGTGTCGGATCGCCTGCATCTCCCGCCGCCGCGCCTGTCGCTCAGGAACTGCGTGGGCCGGTGGCTCCCCGGAGGGCTGACCGTCGGGGTGGGATGGGGATTCCCCTCGGAAGCCGAAATGGTGGGGGTCGCCGTCGGCGACAGCGCGTGGGTGACCGTTCCCGGGGAGCTCCAGACCCGCCTCGGCCAGGCGGTGAAGGCCGAGGGGCGCCGGCTCTTCGGCCACGCCTTCATCGTGGGAATCTCGAACGACTACGCCGGCTACTTCCTCACGCCCGAGGAATACGCCCGGCCGAGCTACATCGCGTGCGCGAGCCTCTACGGGGAAGCGGGGGGGCGGCTCGTGGCGGCACGGGCCACCGACATCCTAAAGAAACTTCGGGAGGAGCGCTAGTGGGCGGGGACCAGCTGGCGGGCAAGCGCAGACTTCTTCCGGGCCGCGGTGTTCGGATGGAGCACGCCCTTGGAAACGGCCTTGTCCAGAATGCGGATCGCTTCGTGCACCGACGCGGGAGCCGCCGGCGCCTTGGCCCCCACGGCTTCACGGGCCACCTTCACGGCCGACCGGAGGCGCGTTCGGATCGCCCGGTTCCGGAGCCGCCGCCGTTCGTTCTGCCTGCTCCGCTTCTTCGCGGATTTGATGTTGGCCACGTCGAGTGTCCTCCAGGGATCGCGTCTGATCGAACCGGTTCACCCTACCGTCCGGTACTCCAACTGTCAAGGGATTTCTGGCGCCGTACGGCGAAACGGAGGGCGCGGCGTGACGCTCCCTGACCCCAGCGAGAACGGCGGCGCGGCGGCGTCGGTGGATGCCGGCGTCGTCCGGGCGGTGGGCAGCATCGGCCTCGCCACGCTGACCAGCCGAATCCTGGGATTCGTCCGCGACGTCATCGTGGCGCGCGCCTTCGGGGCCGGCCCCCTGACCGACGCGTTCTTCGTGGCCTTCCGGATCCCGAATCTGTTCCGCCGGCTGCTGGCCGAGGGAGCGCTGTCCACGGCCTTCATCCCGGTCTTCACCGACTACCTGGCGACCCGGCCGCGCGCCGAATTCAACCGGATGCTGCGCGCCGTGGCGGGAGGCCTGCTGCTGACCCTCTGCGCTGTGTCCGCGGTCGGCGCGTTGCTGGCCCCCTGGCTGGTCGCCGTGATGGCCCCCGGCTTTTCGGCCGTCCCGGAGCAGCTCCGGCTGGCCGCCACGCTCACCCGCCTGATGTTCCCGTACCTCATCTTCGTGGGGCTGGCGGCCCTCGCCATGGGAGTGCTCAACGCCCACCGCCGCTTCTTCACCTCCGCGCTGGGGCCGGCGGTCCTCAACGTCGGGATGATCGCCGCGGTGCTCCTCCTCGCGTCCCGCCTCCCCGTCCCGGTGCTGGCGCTCGCGGTCGGCGTCCTGGTCGGGGGACTCGGGCAATTCGCGATCCAGCTACCCGAGGTCCGCGCCGCCGGCGCGCCGCTCCGGCCGTCCGCCGAGTTCTCCCACCCGGCGCTCCGCCGGATCGCCCGGCTCCTCGGCCCGACGGTGTTCGGCCTGGCCGCCGTCCAGCTCAACGTCTTCGTGAACACGCTCCTCGCGTCGCTCCTCCCGAGCGGGAGCATCTCCTTCCTCTACTACGCCGACCGGGTGGTGGAGTTCCCGCTCGGCGTGTTCGGGATCGCTGTGGCCAGCGCGTCGCTTCCCGTGATGTCGGAACAGGCCGCGCGACGCGACTCGAGGGCCCTCGGCGAGACGGTGAACTTCGCCCTGCGGCTCTCGTGCTTCGTCGCGGTCCCGGCGTCGGTGGGGCTCTGGCTCCTGCGCGAGCCGATCACGCGGGTCCTCTTCGAGCGCGGACGCTTCGGGCCCGAGGAGACCCAGGCCACCGCCTGGGCCCTGGGCTTCTACGCCCTCGGCTTGACCGCGTTCGCCGCGGTGAGGATCGCGGCCCAGGCGTTCTACGCGCTCGGCGACACCCGCACGCCCGTGAAGGCGGGGATCGCGGCGGTCGGGTTGAACGTGGCCGTCGCCCTCGCGCTGATGGGGCCGCTCCGGCACGGCGGGCTCGCTCTCGCGGCGTCGGTGTCGGCCGTCGCCAATCTGCTGATCCTCCTCTGGCTGCTCCGGCAGCGCCTCGGGACCCTGGGCGGGCGGCGCATCTTGTGGAGCCTCGGGCGGGTGGCGGCCGCGACGGCGGTGATGGCGGCGTGGTGCGGCCTCCTGCTCTGGACGTGGCCGCCGGCCGCCACGCGCGCCCTCGAGGCGGCGTGGCTCGTCGCGGCGATCGGCGGGGCGGTGGGGGCGTACGCCGCGGCGAGCCTCGCGCTCCGCGGTGAGGAAGGACCCGCGCTGCTCGCGCTGAGGCGCCGGCTCCCCCGGAAGTTGCCTTCGGGGGCAGAGGATTGATATACTTCGACGTTGAAGGACTTCGGATGCTCCTATTCCCCCAGCCGGTGATGGACGCCTCGGCGGCGGTCGGTCATCAGCGAGCCGGCCCGAATGCCCGAGGCGTCAGCGTTTCTCCTCATCGCTGATGGATCCCGTGGCCGAGTACCTCGAAGCCCTCCAGACGGAGCGGGGGGCCTCCCCCAACACTCTGTCCGCCTACCGCCGTGACCTGTCGGGGTTCCTCGGATTCCTGCGCCGGCGCGGGACGACGATCGAGCCCGCGGGCGCCGACCACGTGGCGCGGTACCTGCTGACCCTCCGCCAGGCGGGGCTCGGGCCGCGCAGCGTCGCGCGCCACCTCTCGGCCGTGCGCGGGCTCTACCGCTTCCTCGTGCGGGAAGGGCGCCTCGGGCGTGATCCCACCGAGCACCTGGAGGGGCCGAGGCCGCCCCGGCGGCTGCCGCGCACGCTGTCGCCGAAGGAGGCCGCGGCCCTCGTGGAGTCGCCGGCCCTGGACGATCGGGCCGGGCTCAGGGACCGGGCCCTCCTCGAACTCCTCTACGCCACCGGCATGCGCGCCTCGGAATGCCTGGCGCTCCGGATCGAGGACCTGAACCTCGCCGCCGGCTACGTCATCCCGACGGGCAAGGGAGACCGGCAGCGGCTGGTTCCCGTGGGCGCCCAGGCCCTCCACTGGGTGCGGGCGTACCTCAAGACGGCGCGGCCGTCGCTGGTGAAGCGCGCCGACCCGGGAACGCTCTTCGTCAACCGCGCGGGCCGGCGGCTCTCCCGCCAGGGGCTCTGGGGAATCATCAAAAAGGCCGCCCGGCGCGCGGGAGTCCGGACGGCCGTGTCGCCGCACACGCTCCGGCACTCCTTCGCCAGCCATCTGCTGGAGCGGGGGGCCGACCTCCGCTCCATCCAGGCCATGCTCGGCCACGCCGACATTTCCACGACCCAGATCTACACCCGCCTGCCGTCGTCGGCCGTCCGCGAGATGTATCG
>JBBTEL010000031.1:0-1509 GCA_038042325.1 Candidatus Methylomirabilota bacterium | reverse complement strand
GATGATGGCGCTCCAGCGGCGGACATACCCTCAGGTGGACCCGGGCGCCGGCGGGCTCATGCATCGGGCGCTGGCCGTCTGCCCGCCTCAGGCCACCGTGACGCAGGCGCTGGCACTGCTCCGGCGGCGGCGCCTCCGTCTGCTGGTGACGCGCGAGGGGAATCGAGCAGGAGTCGTCCTGCCCGCCGATCTGAAGGGGGCGAGGGCCCTGGGACTGGAATCGAGGCAGGCGCGCGACGTCGCGCGGTGGGGGAGCCCCGTGGTCACCCCCCGCGCGTCGGAGGTGAGCGTGCGCCGCTTGCTCCTGGAAGGCGCTCCTGCCGTCCTCGTCAGAGAGGGACGGCGAATCGTGGGGGCCGTGGAGGCCTCGATCCCCCCGGCAGTGCCGCCGGCGATCTCGCTCCTGCCCCGACTGGAGCGCGAGCTGCCCGGCCCGACGCTCGACTGTCTCCGCCGGATCGGAGCGGCGGCGGAGGCGATCGGCGCGAGGGCCTATGCGGTCGGAGGCTGCGTGAGGGATCTCCTCCTCGGGCGCGGGTCCTCTGAGCTCGACATCGCGGTGGAGGGCGACGCCCTCGCCCTGGCCCGCCGCCTGGCCTCGGAGTGGGGCGGCAGCCTGCTGGTCCATCGCACCTTCGGCACAGCCACGCTGGAGGGCGGGGCGGGGTCGCGGCTGGACATCGCGACGGCGCGCCGCGAGCGGTACCAGATGCCTGGGGCCCTGCCGATCGTGGCGCCCGCGTCCATCGAGGAGGACCTGCTGAGGCGGGATTTCAGCGTCAACGCCCTGGCCATCGCCCTGGCGCCCCGCGGCTTCGGCGATCTCCTGGACCCCCTCCGCGGCGCTGCCGACCTCAGGCGCCGGCGGCTCCGGATTCTCCACCCGCTCTCCTTCGTGGAGGACCCGACGCGCATCTTCAGGGCCGTCCGGTACCAGTCGCGCCTGGGCCTGACCCTCGAGCCCGGCAGCCGGCGGGCCCTGCGGCTGGCGATCGCGCTGGCGCCGTATCCCGCCCTCTCGGGCCAGCGCCTCGCGGCGGAGCTGGAGCTGATCCTGGCCGAGCCCGCGGGCCCGCTGAGCCTGATGACGCTCGGTCGCTGGGGCGCCATGAAGCTCCTCGACCCGGCGTACCGGTTCTCCGGGCTGGCCGCGCGGAGAGCCGCCGACCTGGGCCGCCTCCTCGAGCGGCTGCGGGGCCACGCCATCGCGGTGGACGCCCTCCCGTTGGGGCTCCTGGCGCTCCTCGGGCACTCGCCCCCGGAGGTCGCGCAGCGCTGCCTGAAGCGGCTGGCCCTGTCGGGGGAGCCACTGGCGCAGCTCACGGCAGGGCTCCGTGACGGGCCATCCCTCGCAGAGCAACTCCGCCGGGAGCGAACCGCGCCCGCCAGCGCCCGCGCGTCCCTGATGCGAGGCCGCCCTCTCGCGAGCCTGGCCGGGGCCTGGCTCGCGGGCGGCGCCGCGGCGCGCCGCCAGGTCGAGTGGTTCCTCGTCGAGGGGCGGACGGTTCA
>JBBTEL010000030.1:0-1361 GCA_038042325.1 Candidatus Methylomirabilota bacterium | reverse complement strand
GAGTCGCCGCGCACCTTCCCTGACACGAATCCGGCCGACACGCGCCAGGTCCTGGGCCACTTCGCCCTGGGGGGCCCTCAGGACGTGGCCGACGCCGTGGCCGCGGCCCGGCACGCCTTCGCCGAGTGGAGCCGGGTTCCGTGGCGGGAGCGCGTCGCGCTCATGAGGCGCGCCGGAGATCTGCTCTCGGAGCACGCCTTCGAGCTCGCGGCCCTGATGGGCCTCGAGGCGGGGAAGACCCGCGTCGAGGCCCTCGGCGACGTGAGCGAGGGCGCCGACTTCTTCCGGTACTACGCCCAGCAGATGGAGGAGGCGGGCGGCTTCGACCTGCCCCTGGGACGCCTCAGCCCCAACGAAGAGACCCGCAGCATCCTCCGCCCCTACGGCGTCTGGGCCGTCATCTCGCCCTTCAACTTCCCCGTGGCGCTGGCCGCGGGCATGTGCGCGGGCGCCCTCGTGGCCGGGAACACGGTGGTCCTGAAGCCGTCCAGCGACACCCCCTACTCGGCCCTCCGGCTGGTCGAGGTCCTCGAAGCGGCCGGCCTCCCCCCGGGCGCCGTCAACCTGATCACCGGAAGCGGCGACGAGGTGGGGACGGCGCTGGTGGATTCCCCCGACGTGGCCGGTCTGATCTTCACCGGCTCCCGCGAGGTGGGGGAGCGGATCGCCCGCCGCTTCAACGCCTCCCGGCTCCGCCCGTACATCCTGGAAATGGGCGGGAAGAACCCCGCCATCGTGACCGCCCGCGCCGACCTGGACAAGGCGGTGGAGGGGATCGCGCGCTCGGCCTTCGGCAACTCGGGCCAGAAGTGCAGCGCGTGCTCCCGGGTGTACGTGGATCGAAGCGTGTCCCGGGAGTTCGTCGAGCGCCTCACCGAGAAGACCAGGTCACTCCGGGTGGGGGACCCCGTGGAGCGCGACGTCTTCCTGGGGCCGCTGATCAACAGCCGGGCCGTGGGGACCTACGAGGCGGCCGTGGCGGAGGCCCGGCGCGACGGGCGGATCGTGACCGGCGGCGAGGTCCCGAGGGAGGGAACCTTGGCCCACGGTCACTTCGTCACGCCGACCATCGTGGATCGCCTCGCCCTGGACCACCGCCTGCTGCGCGACGAGCTGTTCGTCCCGCTCGTCGCCGTGGTGGAGGTGGGGAGCCTGGAGGAGGCGCTCACCCTGGCCAACCGGTCCGAGTTCGGGCTGACCGCGGGGATCTTCAGCGAGGATCCCGACGAGGTGCGCGCGTTTTTCGATCGGATCGAGGCGGGCGTCGCCTACGCCAACCGTCGCGGCGGCGCCACGACTGGGGCGTGGCCCGGCGTGAACTCCTTCGGCGGCTGGAAGGCCTCGGGCTCGAGCGGCAAGGG
>JBBTEL010000029.1:0-19773 GCA_038042325.1 Candidatus Methylomirabilota bacterium | reverse complement strand
CCGGCGGGATTGCCTCCCGCTGAACGCGTCAGCTTTCTCTGGACGCACGGTTGATAACCAGCTCGAACTTCGTGGGACGCTCAATAGGCAGGTCGGCGGGCTTGGCGCCCTTCAGAATCCTGTCCACATAGGTGGCGGCGCGCCGGAACAACTCGGGGGTGATCGGTCCATAGGACATGAGGCCGCCAGCCTCCACATACTCTCTCACCCCATACATCGCTGGCAGACGACTCTTCGCCGCAAGGTTTGCCAGCTGTATTCGATGAGTAACGAACATGACATCCCCTAGGACGAGGATCGCGCCAGCGCGCTTTGTGGTCATCGCCGCGAAGGCGCTATCGAAGTCGCTGAGACTGCGCGCCTCCAACGGTTGAAGTTGTACCCCCAACGCACGGCTCGCGACCTCCGTCTCTCTCAACCAGAGTGCGGTGCCGGGAGTGGCGGGATTCCAAAGGACGGCCACCCGCGAGACCTTAGGCACGGCCTCCTTGAGCAGCTCCAATTGTTTTCCGGCTATCTCTGGGGTGACAACGGAGGTCAACCCCGTGATATTCCCCCCTGGTCGCGCCAGGCTGGCGACGAGCCCCAACCCGACAGGATCACCAACTCCCACCGTGACAATGGGGATGGTCTTGGTTGCATTCTTCGCGGCCAGGGCCGTTGGCGTAGACGGTGTAACGATGAGGTCCGCCTGGAGACGCACCAGCTCCGCCGCGAGGTCGGGGAGCCGCTCGGCCCTCCCTCCGGCAAATCGCCACTCGATGACGATGTTCTGACCCTCAACCCAGCCGAGATCCTTCAACCCTCGCTGGAATGCCTGCACGAAGGGCTCCGCGGACTCGCGGGTAGGACCGCCGAGCCAACCTATGCGAGGAACTTTCGCCGCCTGCTGCGCGTCGGCGGCGAGCGGCGCCGAGAGGAGACCGAGGACGAGGACCATCAGAAACGTCAGCCATGCACGTCGCACAGGCAGGCCTCCCCTTACCCTGCCCTCTCCCCCGGGGGGAGAGGGGAATAAGATCCCTCCTCGATGCGGGGGCGAAAAGTTCCAGCGGCGACGGCAGCGGCGATCCTGTCGTACTCGGCGCGGTCGATGGGGCGGAAGCGCACGTGGTCCCCCGCCCTGAGGAGGATGGGCTCGGGGCTCGCGGGATCGTAGAGGGGGATGGGCGTGCGCCCGAGGACCCAGAAGCCGCCGGGGCTCTCCACCGAGTAGATGGAGCACTGGGTCCCGCCGATGCCGACGCTCCCGGCCGGGGTCGAAGTGCGGGGGGTCTGGAGCCGCGGGATCGTGAGCCGCTCGGGCATCCCCGTCATGTAGGGGAGGCCCGGCGTGAACCCGACGAAGTACACGTAGTAGTCCGCCCCGGTGTGGAGCCGCGCCATCTCCTCAGGCGCCAGGCCGATCCGGGCGGCGGCCGCGTCCAGCTCGAAGCCGAGATCGCCGCCGTAGCAGCAGGGGATCTCCACCGTGCGGGCCGGCGGGAGGACGTCGGCACGGGCCTCGGGGATCAGGGCCGTGAGCGCTGCGACCAGCTCGTCGTAGCCGACGACGAAAGGATCGTAATAGACGAGGAGCGAGCGAAAAGTGGGGACGGTCTCGAGGACGCCGGGAAGGCCCTTCTGCTGGATCAGGTACTCGAGCGCCAGGACCCGGGCGTTCACCTCCCGGCTGATGTCATCGCCAAGCTCCACGGAGACCGCCAGGTCGCCCGCCGGCAGGAATCTCACGGCGGCTCAGATGACCGAGAGCGCGTGGTTGGGCAGGTCGGTGATGAACATGTGCCCCGGGCTGTGCGTGATCATGAACGGCGGCCGCGAGGCCAGGGCCACCGCCTGGGGCGTCACTCCGCAAGCCCAGAACACCGGTACGTCCCCCGGGCGAAATTCCTGCGCGTCCCCCCACTCCGGCTTGCCGATGTCCTTGATGCCGATGGCCGCTGGGTCGCCGATGTGGACGGGGGCGCCGTGGGCCATCGGGAAGCGCGCCGTCACCGTCACGGCCTTGGGCACGAGCGCCGCGGCGACCGGGCGCATGGAGACGACCATCGGGCCGTGGAAGCGGCCGGCGGGGCGGCAGGCGACGGAGGTCCGCCACATGGCGACGTTTCGTCCCTGCTCGATGTGGCGCATCGGAACGCCGGCGTCCAGCAGCGCCCACTCGAAGGTAAAGGAGCACCCCAGAAGGAACGCCACCAGATCGTCCCGCCAGTAGGGCGTGATGTCCGTCACCTCGTCGGCCATCTGGCCGTCCTTGTAGATCCGATACTTCGGCACGTCTGTCCTGAGATCGGCCCCCGGAGCGACCCCCACGGGCTCAGGCGAGCCGACGTCCGTCACCTCGATGAGCGGGCACGGGCGCGGATTGCGCTGGCAGAAGAGAAGAAAGTCGTAGGCGCACTCCTTGGGGAGAATGGCGAGGTTGGCCTGGACGAAGCCCGGCGCCAGCCCCGCCGTGACGCCGGTCAGCTTCCCTCGGCGGATCTCGTCACGGATCTCCTTGGGGTGGCGGCTATCGATCGGCATGATCTCCTCCGGGCGTGTGCCTGAGTATATCCCAATGGACCCCCTCACCCAACCCCACTCGAACGCCCCTCACCTCTTCTCCTCTCCCCAGGGGGGAGAGGTAGGGTGAGGGGGGGAGAGGACAAAGGTGAGGGGGTGAGGGGGTCAGCGCAGGTGAGAGAGCCGAGGCCAGAGGTCCGGGTTACCGAGCACTTTGGGCTTCTCGCCGCGCAGCACGCGCAGGATCTCGGCCGCCACCATGGTGGCGATGTTGCGGTTGGCCTGCTCGCTCACGCCGGCGACGTGGGACGTGGCGACCACGTTCTCCATGTTCAGCAGGGGATTGTCCGCCGACACCGGCTCCTCCTCCCAGACGTCCAGCCCGGCCGCGCTGAGCTTTCCCCGGGTGAGCGCCTCGAACAGCGCGCGCTCGTCCTGGACCTTGCCCCGCGACGTGTTGATGAAGATCGCCCCATCCTTCATCTGGGTGATCGTCTTCTCGTTGATCATGTGAAGGGTCTCATCCGTGAGCGGGGTGTGGCACGTGACGATGTCCGCCTGGCCCAGGAGCGTGGACAGGCCGGACATCGGTTCCACCTCCCTGCGCCTCAGCTCGTCCGGCGGCACGTAGGGATCGTAGCCGAGGACCTTCATGCCGAATCCCCGGGCGAGATGGGCCACGCGCCTGCCGATGTTGCCCACGCCGATGATCCCGAGCGTCAGCCCCCGGAGCTCGCCGATCCCGCGCACGCGCTGCCCCCGCCACTCGCCCTTGCGCGTGGCCCGGTCCATGGGGATCAGGTGCTTGATCGCTGCTAGCATGAGCATGATGGCGTGCTCGGCGACGGAGTCGGAGTTCGAGCCGGGCGCGTGCACCACCGCGATGCCGAGACGGGTCGCGGCCGGCAGATCCACGGTGTCGAGCCCCACGCCGTAGCGCCCCACCACCTTCAGCTTCGGGCAGGCGGCCATGAGCCGCTCGGTGCAGGGCGGCTTGATGCGGAAGAGAATCGCCTCCGCCTGCTGAGCCGCGGCGACGATGCCGTCTTCGGAAAGATCCTCGGAGATCACCACCCGGGCCTCGGTCTTGAGGAGCTCGGTGCCGGCGGGATGGATGGGCCCGGCGAGGACGACGAGGGGTCTCTGATCCGTGGCCATGAAGGGACGCCTCCTCTATGAGGGAAGGACGGGAATGGCGGCGACGCCGTGGGGAATCACCAGGACCCTGGAGTCCTTCCCCAGCACCGTGAGGGCGTAGTCCAGGGCCTCCTGGACCGTCGCCATCGGGGTCAGCCGCACCTGCCGGATGGTTTTGTCGGGGATCTGGGAGTCCGTGACGATCACCTCGGACGCGTGTGTCAGGAAGCGGCCGAAGCGGTATGCCATGTGGGTCCCCTCGGGAATCCCAAGGTACCGCGCCTTTTCCACGATGCTCTGGCCGTCAGGCGTGTCCCGCATCCACACGCGTGAGGTTTCTTCGCCCACCCCGTCGGGGCACGGCGCGGGAATGATGACGATGCCTCCCGGGCGCACCACCGGGCGCGGTCCCAGGATCGCCGGGTACGCGGCGCGGGTTGCCTGGTAGAGGTTCAGGTTCTTGGGCGCGCCGGGCACGGAGATCACGATGTCGGCTGGGCATGCCACTGGCACCTCGAAGACGCCGCGCGCGAAGGCCACGCCCGCCGCATAGACGGCGGCGGGGCGCCCCGCGAAGGCGCGGATCAGGCGCTTGTCCGGGTCCACGACGAGGTTCAGCACGAAGTCCACCCCCACGCGCTCCCCGGCCCGGTTGATGAAGCGCCGGAAGACCGAGTCGGCGTTCCCCAGCCGCGACGACGGATGGGAGAGGACCGCGTAGCCGTGGGTAGCGGCGATGGTCGCGTGGCCGGCGGCGCCGATCACCATCGTCTTGGCGCCGCCCGAGTAGCCGGCAAAGAGGTGGGGCTCGATCACGCCCGTCGCCAGCCGGAGGTCCGCCTCCACGATCTCCCGGTTCACCTGGATCGGAAACCCTTCCTCGGCTCCGACGTTCACGAGTGCCCCGTCGTCCCTCCAGTCGTGGTTGAGGATGCGGTACGTTTCGGCGATCCCCGCTCCCAGCTTCCCCGCGATCTCCCGCGGCGTCATGGGGCGGTGGGAGCCGAGCGCGAGGATGAAGGTGACAGCGGAGGACGGCACGCCAGCCGTCGCCAGCTCGCCGAGGATCGCGTCCACGAGGAGGTCGTCAGGGCAGTAGCGGGTGATGTCGGTCACGGCGATGTCGATTCGCTCCTTGCCGTGGGCCAGCTCCGCGAGGGGTGGACTCTCGAGCGGTTCGGCAAGAGCCCGACGGACTTCCGCGGCAGGATCGGGAGCCGCGGGAAGGCGCGGCAGGTCGGCCGATCCCAGATAGTTCCCGTCGGGGATCGTCAGCGTGAGCGAGCGGCCCTCGTCGTACGGCAGCGAGACAGTCGGCATGAGGCTCCCGGCCGCCCATTCTACCACCACCCCCCGCCGGGGTCAGGTCTTGCATTCACATATGTCGGATTGCAAGACCTGACCCCATTGCCGGGTCGTGATAGACTCTCCGGGCGATGGCGACGCTGGTGACGGGGGCGTTCGGCTGTATCGGCTCCTGGGTGGTCCGGCGGCTCCTCGCGGCGGGCGAGATCCCCGTCGTGTACGACTTCGGGGACGACCCGTGGCGGCTCAGGATGATCGTGGGATCCGAGCGGCTCCGGGACGTCCCGCTCATCAAAGGCGACGTCGCGGACCTCGACCACCTCCGCCGCGTCGTG
The DNA here is from genome assembly GCA_038042325.1 of Candidatus Methylomirabilota bacterium. Classification (GTDB taxonomy): domain Bacteria; phylum Methylomirabilota; class Methylomirabilia; order Rokubacteriales; family CSP1-6; genus CSP1-6. Next base: position 14,491 of record JBBTEL010000029.1, on the reverse strand, counting down.
GCCGAGCGCCGGATCACGCGCATCATCCACCTGGCGGCCTGGCAGGTGCCCCTCTGCCGCCAGGATCCCGCCGGCGGCGCGCGCGTGAACGTCGTCGGCACCACCAACGTCTTCGAGGCCGCCCGCGCCCACAGGGGGCAGGTGACTCGGATCGTGTACTTCTCCTCCGCTGCGGTGTTCGGTCCTCCCGAGCTCTACGGCCCCGACCCGCTGAGCGACGACGCGCCGCCGAAACCCGCCACGCACTACGGCGTGTACAAGGTCGCCAACGAGGAGACGGCCCGCATCTACTGGGAGGAGCACCGGATCCCCTCCATCGGCTTCCGCCCGCTGTCGGTGTACGGGCCGGGGCGCGACTTCGGCGTCACGGCCGACCCGACGCTGGCGGTGAAAGCGGCGGTGCTGGGCCGTCCGTTCAAGATCCGGTTCGGTGGCAGCACCGATCTGATCTACGCTGACGACGTGGCAACGGCGTGCCTCGCAGCCGCCGACTCCGACCTTCCCGCCGCGCGGGTGTACAACCTCCACGGCGAATCGGCGGCGATCTCCCGCCTGATCAGCCTGATCGAGGAGGCGTGTCCTGCAGCGCGCGGCAGCCTGAGCCACGCGGAGAGCCCGCTCCCCTTCCCGGCCGCGCTCGCCGACCACGGCTACCAGCGCGACCTGGGGCCCCGGCCCCGCACCGCGCTGGCCGAGGGAATCCAGAAAACGATCGAAGAGTTCGAGCGTCTCAAAAAGGAAGGGCGGCTCGACGCGAGAGAACTGGCATGAGCGAGATCGCGATCCGGCCCGCCACGGCCTCGGATGCCGAGGCGATCTGCTTTATCTACAACCAGGGGATCGAGGACCGCGTCGCCACGCTCGAGACCAACCTCCGCACTCCCGACGAGCGCCGCCAGTGGCTGGCAGCCCGTGGCCCGCGCCATCCGGTGATCGTGGCGGAGGCCGGGGGCGAGGTCGTGGGCTGGGGAAGCCTGAACGTCTTCAACCCGCGGAAGGCCTACGACTCCATTGCGGACTTTTCCGTCTATGTTGAGCGGGGCTGGCGCGGCAAGGGCGTCGGAAGTCGGCTGCTGACGCGGCTCATCGAGCTGGGGCGCGAGCTCGGCTACCACAAGCTCGTGCTCTCGGCCTTTCCCTGGAACGCGGGCGGGATGGCGCTCTACCAGAAGCTCGGCTTCCGCACGGTCGGGATCTACAAGGAGCAGGGCCGGCTGGACGGCAAGTGGGTAGACACCATCATCATGGAGAAGCTCTTCGAGTGAAGCACCTCACCGGCGCCCCCTCACCTGTATCCTCTCCCCCCTCACCCCACTCATGATCCCCTCACCTTCATCCTCTCCTCCCCGAGGGGGAGAGGGCAGGGTGAGGGGGCTCACGGCAGGCTGGCGATGATCTTCCGGAACTCCTCCCGGTTGAAGGCCCGCATGGTCGTCGTGCGGACGTTCCCCATGCTCCCGGTGGCCAGGGTGAGCCGCGCCACCGTCTCGTCGTTGGGGGCCTCGGTCACGACAACGAGGTCATACTCCCCCAGCACGAGATAGGCGTCCTTCAGCGCGCCCCCCGCGGCCTTGACGGCCCCCTCGAACGCCTCCATGCGCTTCGGGGCGTCCTTGACGTTCCGGATCCCCTGGTCGGTCCACTTGACGAGAGTGACGTAGCTCGGCATAGGGCACCTCCTCAGATGAAGTGAGAGGGGCTACGGTAGTAACAGGGCCTTGATGTACTCCTCGGGGGGCGCGGTGACAAGCTCCCGGAAGACGCGTGCGCCCTCCGCGAGCGGGAACGCCCTGACCCACGGAGCGACCTCGATCTTGCCGTGAGCGAAGAGGCCGATGGCCGTCTGGAGGTCGCGCGGCGTGACGGCGTAGGAGCCGGTCACCCGCCGCTCTCCCAGCACGACGTCGAACCCCGACAGCTCGGTGGCGTCCTCGTGGAGGCCGATCCAGACGACCTCGCCGCCCGGGCGGCTCGCCGCCACGGCCTGCCGGCGGGTGACCGAGGCCCCGACGGCATCGATGACCACGTCGGCGCCGCGTCCCCGCGTGAACTCGCGGATCGCCGCGACCAGATCGCCCCGCACGGGGTTGAAGACCGGCTCGGCGCCGAGCGCATGGGCCACCTCGAGGCGGCGCTCGTTCGTGTCGGCGCAGACCAGTCGGAAGGCGCCCATCGCCTTCGCCACCTGAAGGGCCATGAGCCCGATGGTCCCCGCCCCGATCACGAGCACAGTCTCGGGAAGGCGCTGGGCCACGAGCGAGAGGGCGTGGACGCCGTTGGCCAGGGGCTCCACCAGCGCGCCCTCGACGGGGGAGACCTTTTCCGGCAGCAAGAGGAGGGTCGAGACGGGAACCGCGCAGAGCTCGGCGAAGCCGCCGGGGCGCTTCATCCCGAAGACCTCGCGCTCCGGGCAGAGGTGGCTCTGCCCCTCGCGACACGCCTGGCAACACCCGCAGGAGATCACGGAGTTCACCACGACCCTGTCGCCGGGGCGATAACCTGAGACGCCCCCGCCCACCTCCTGGACCTCGCCGCAGAACTCGTGGCCCATGATGAGGGGCGGGGTGCGGCGTGGGCTCCGGTTGGCGAAGCCCTCCAGCTCGGAGCCGCAGATCCCCACCGCTGCCACGCGGACGACGACCTCCCCGGGCTGGGGCTTCGGCTCCGGGACGTCCCGGACCTCCAGCGCGTCCCAGTCGGAGTAGACGAGCGCCTTCATCAGCTTCGTCGATGACTTGTCCCGCTCACGTTTGTCAAGGGCAGGACTCGACAGAACCCGAAACGACCCTATAGCCGGGCCTGCGAGGACACTTCTGGTAGGGGCTACTTCTCCGCTTTCGCGGGCCTAGGGGTGCGCAGCATGAAGTTCGGCCATCGGACTGTCGCGCCCGACCCGGAAACTTGGACCTGTTCCTGCACCTGGTGAGCGGGGGCAGGGCCAGCCGACTTGACCTTGATCGTGACCTTCCCCATCGCTTCTCCTCTCCCCTTCAGTTCTACGGTATTTGTACCACGTTGAACGACTTGATCGCAACCGACCTGGCATTGGCGGACAGCCTGAACTCGTATCGTCCGGGACGCTCGAACACCAGCCCGCCCAGCTGGAAGATGATCTCCGGCGCAACCATTCGATCCTCGATGGTCATCGTCAATGCGCCCTGACCCACAATCACAAGATCCTCCAGGCGAACCAGCTCGAGACGGATTTCGTAGTTCCCTTCCGCATCCGTCAGCTTGGCATATACGCAGAGAAGCCCGTGGGTGACAGGAAAGCTGCGCGCGTTGATGTTCTCGAAAACTCCCACGAGGCTGACTTTGCCCGTTCCCTCCTCACGGATCGCGTAATCACAGATCAGGAACGCATTGCACACCGGGTGCGGCGGAACGCGGCCCGCGGACGAGGGCTGCCCCGGGGCTACGGTCACGCGTAGAGCCTCAGGACGCCGTAGAGGATCGTGCCCGCGAGGAGCGCCGCAGCGAGGAGCGTCAGCGCGACCTGGGCCGCCCTACTCACGCCTTCTCCCCCCGCGGGAGCATCAGGCCGGCCGGGGTCCACATCTTCTGCATGAGGAGGCCGAGGGCCAGGACGCCGAGGCCGATCAGGTCGGTCGTCAAGCCCGGGTCGATCAGCAGGAGGGCGGCCGCGACGAAGAGACCGCGCTCGAACCACGTGGCGGGCCGGAGGAACTGCCCCTCCAGCCCGGCGGCCAGCGCCACGGTCCCGATGCTGCCCGTCACCACGGCCCGCACGATCTCGGCCCAGGCGCCCTGGAAAAGCAGCGACGGCGAATAGACGAAGAAGAACGGGACAATGAACCCGGCCGCCGCGAACTTCACCGCTTGCAAGCCGGCCCCCCAGAGGCCGCACCGGCTTATGGAGGCGGCAGCATAGACGGCCAGCGCCACCGGCGGGGTGACGGCCGACAGGCAGGAAAAGTAGAACGCGAACATGTGGGCCGCCAGGGGTTGTACGCCGAGCTTGATCAGCGCGGGGATCAGGATGGCCGCCTGCATGATGTAGGCCGGCGTCGTGGGCATCCCCATGCCGAGGATGATTCCCGCGACCATCGTGATGAGAAGGGCGACGATCAGCTTCCCGCCCGCCAGATCCACCAGGAAGCTGGTGAACCGGATGGCCAGGCCGGTCTGGAGGATGATCCCGATCACGATTCCAGCCGAAGCCGTCGCCATCGCCACAGGCACCGTCTGCTCGGCTCCGTCCCGAAGGGCCTGGATCCCCTTCCGGAGACCGACACGCGTCTCAGGACGCATCCACGATAGGACGACCACCGCAGCGGCGGAGACGATGGCCGCATAGGTGGCCGTGAACCCCTGGACCAGGAGCGCCAGGATGATGAGGACGGGCAGGAAGAGGTGGCCCTGACGCCAGATGATCTGGCCCAGGATGGGGAGCTCGTTCCTGGGGATCCCCTTGAGGCCGGTGCGGACGGCGTTGAAGTGGATGGCGGCGAACAGCGCGACGTAATAGAAGATCGCCGGGATCGCCGCCGCGATCATGATGCTGGTGTAAGAGGCGCCCAGGAACTCCGCCATGACGAAGGCGGCGGCTCCCATGATGGGGGGCATGATCTGGCCGCCGGTGGAGGCGACGGCCTCGATCGCGGCCGCGGCCTCGGGCTTGAATCCCGTCTTCTTCATCATCGGGATCGTGAGCCAGCCGTCCACCATCACATTGGCGACCGCGGAGCCCGAGATGGTGCCGAAGAGACTCGAGGAGACCACCGCCACCTTGCCCGGCCCGCCCCGGGCGCCCCCCGCGATCGCGTTCGCGAAGTTCATGAAAAACTGCCCCGCCCCCGACTTCTCCAGGAACGCCCCGAAGATGATGAACAGGATCACGTAGGAGCCCGCTACGGCCAGCGGGATGCCGAAAATCCCCTCCGTGGTGAAGTAGGTCTGGTCGAGGAGGATTTCGAGGGTCAATCCCTTGTGGCGCAGGAATCCCGGCATCCAGGGCCCGGCCAGCGCGTACCCGATGAAACAGAGGGCCACCACGGGGAGCGAGACCCCGATGGTGCGCCGCGTCGCCTCCAGCGTGAGGAGCGTCGCGATTGCGGCGACGAGCATATCCAGAGCGGAGAGCGGGTCCGCGGTCGCGAAGCGCGAGGTGACATATGTGTAGTTCAGGAAGAGGTAGGCGAGCGCCGCGAGGGAGAGGCCCGTCAGGAGCAGGTCGCTCCAGGGGATCCGGTCCGGGGTGCCTCCCTTGCGGCGCGGATAGAGCAGGAACGCCAGGACCAGGCTGAAGGCGAGGGTGAGGATCCTGAGTGCGAGGCTGTCCGGCGCCACCGGGGTGAGGCGGGCGTAGACGTGGTAGAGAGCCATGACGACCCCCACCACGCCGACGACCAGCCCCGGATAACCGCTGAGCTTACGCACAGTGCAAGAGCCCCTTGCCAGGACTCTCCCCCTCACCCTCCCCTCTCCCCCACTGGGGGAGAGGATCAAGGTGAGGGGGGACAGGGTGAGGGGGTGTTCCTACTTCAGCAGGCCCGCTTCCTTGTAGTACTTCTCCGCCCCCGGGTGGTAAGGCATCCCGAAACTCTGGGCCATCTCCTTGGCCGCGATTCCCTTCATCGACGCCGCCACGTTGCCGAAGGCGTCCCGCCCCTCGATGATCGCCTTGGTCACCTTGTAGATCGCCTCCGCCGGCGCCTTCGACGACGCGATGAGGATCGTCGGGGACTGGATCGTCACCACTTCCTCGTCGATGCCGTAGGCCGAGTAGGTCCCCTTGGGAACGACGTGGCGGACGAAGCCGGCATTGATCTGACGCAGCTTCTGGATCACGTCGTCGGAGAGCGAGATCATCCGCAGCTTGCGGGCGGAACCCAAATCCAGAATGTACGAGGCGGGCACCACGGTATACCAGCCCATGGCCAGGGCCTGGCGATTCTTGATCAGCTCGCTGTTCTCGGCGATGGAGCCGTAGCTCTTCGTCCCGAGATCGTCCAGCTTCATGCCGTGGGCGCGCAGCAGCCAGTCCCAGCCCTCGGCGAGGCTCGTGTTCCCTCGGGGCGGGAGCGCCACGGGCTTTCCCTTCAGGTCGGCGAACTTCCGCACGTCGGAATCCTGGGGGACCACGAGCTGCCAGACGTTGGGATAATAGTTGGCCACGAAGAATGGCTTGTCTGTCTGCTTGCCCTTCCAGGTGTTGGCCCCGGCGCGGGCATCGGCGAGCACCGTCGTCATGGACCAGCCAAGGTCCGCCTTGTCATTGCGCATCTTCTCCATATTGACCAGCGCGGCCCCGGGCTCCACCTGGACGTCCAGCTCGGGGAAGCGCTTCTTGATCACCTCCGCCGTGGCGGCGGCCATCGGCGTCCAGGTGCCGCCGGTGGGACCGGCCGAAAAGACGAGGCTGACCTTCTGGGCGTCGGCGGGGAAGGGCAGGAGCAGGGCCAGGACCAGGACGAACACGAGCCAGCGAGTCGTCCGCATAGGTGGAAACCTCCTTTTGAATTGCCCCCTCACCCTGCCCTCTCCCCACGGGGGGAGAGGAAAAAGGTGAGGGGGGAGTCGGATCGGTTAGGCGCCGAGGGGATGCAGCGTTCCCGCGACGTCAAAGCGTAGCGGCCGGGGCTCGCCGACCGCGGTCAGGTCTTCGCGCTTCTCGATTTCGGGGAGGAACACCTCGGCGCACTCGATCTCCCCAAGGGTCAGCGTGTTCTTGATCCGGATCACGCGCGCCCGCTCCGGAGGCGTCAGGCCGATCGTGTCCAGCGCAGCCTCGACGGCCTCGCGGTCGCTGTCGAACGTCGCCGGGACCTTGGCGCCGTTGGGGGCGCAGGCGGTCAGGCAGTTGATGAGCGTGGCCTTCATGTCGATCTTGTCCACCAGCCGCCGCGTCGTGAAGTCGGCGTTGCCGATGCCGGTGGCGTTGCCGTAGCTCTCCTTGGTCAGGTCGAGGACGACGATCCAGAGGATCTTCAGGTCGGCCGGGAACGGCTCGTGGGGGTTCGTGGGGCGGCCGATGACGTTCGAGTCCATGCCCGCGCCGGAGATATTCTTCCCCATTTCCTCCACGATCAGCACGTCCATGGGCGAGAAGGGCAGGTGCATCATCCACGCGCGGGCGTCCTTGAGGAGGGCCCGCTCGCCGGCCTCCAGGTCGGCCGCGGCGAAGGCCTGGACCTTCGCCGTCTCGTCGTAGGCGTTCTCGACGACGCCGAGGCCGAAGGCGATCTGGGCCTTGGCCAGCATCTCCCGCCCGACCGCGGTGATGACCGTCTCGTAGCCGTGCTGGACGTTCGCGCGGTGGTACTGGGCCGCCCCCTTCTGCTTGCCCACGCCGATCGTCAACATCTTGAAGAGGCCGGACTCGATCGTCCCCTTGAAGTCGGTGTGGGGCTTGACCCGGTTGACGACGCCGATCCAGTCCGCCTCCGCGGCCATCTGATCGAGCCAGACCGGCAGGCCGAGGGCCTCGCCGACCTGGACGACCTCCATAGTGGCGCGGAGCGGGCAGCTCATGGTGGCCTCGGTGATCCCGTAGTGGGCGAGGACGGAGAGCTGCCCCTCGGGGGTGGCGCCGCCGTGGCTTCCCATGGCGGGAAAGACGAAGGGCTTGGCGCCCAGGGCATTCAGGTGGTCCACCGTGGCCCGGACGACGGTGGCAATGTTGGCGATGCCGCGGCTCCCCGCCCCGACGGCGACCCGGTCGCCGGGCTTGATCGGCAAGGAGCTGGCGGACAGGGTCTGGCGGACCGCCGCGGGGATGTCCTCCACGCGGGGGCGGGGGAAGGACTGGCGGACCCTGACCATCCGGGGGAAGGCCATGGCGCCTTCGATATACCCGGAGGCCGGAGCGAAGTCAACCCCCCTTGCGCCTCTTACAATATATGGTATGCTACACATGATAGTCACACCGCCATGGACGATTGAATTCTACGAGAGCGGCGAGGAACGAGGGAAATGACGATGAAGAAACGAACCAACTGGGATCGGTATTTCAAGGAGCAGATGGCGGATCCCGGCGTAAGGAGCATGGTCAAAGAAGAGCTCAAGGCTTTCCGTATCGGCGTCCAGCTCGCCAAGTTGCGGCAACGAAAGAGACTCAGTCAGACCCAGCTCGCCGCCAAGGCCGGCATGAGCGGCCCGAACATCTCACGGATTGAAGCCAGCCCGGGCCAGAATCTCACGCTCGGGACCTTGGTCAAGCTCGCGCGGGCGCTCGACCATGACGTGGCGATCACGTTCCAGCCGCAACGAGCACCGACGAGGGTTGGAAGAGCGCCGAAGGGTCTTAGATCTGGGTCATGAACAGGTGGACCTGCAGCACCGAGTCGAGGTACTGGAAGTCCACCGGCTTCGCAACGTAGTCGGCCGCCCCCAGCACCAGCGTTTGGCGGGCAATCTCCTGGTCCTCGATGGCGGAGACCATGATGACGGCGGTCTCGGGCAGCAGGGTCTTGATCCGCCGGAGGGTCTCCACGCCCGAGAGCCCGGGCATCATGATGTCCAGCAGGACGACCTGCGGGCGGAACTCCGGGAGCCGCCGAAGCGCCTCCTCCCCGCCCCCCGCCTGGACCACCTCGAACCCCTTGCCCTGGAGGTACTCGGCCAGCAGAGCCCGGAGCTCCGGTTCGTCGTCCACCACCAGGACCCGCCGCCGACCCGACGGACCGGCCGTGGCGACGGGCGCCCCGGCCGCCGCCGTTGGCGTCTTCTTCTGGGGAAGCACGCCGGCCTGAGCCAGCGCCCCCAGGATCCCGACCAGGTCCAGGGGCTTCTCGAAGGCCCCTGCAACGCTGACCCCCGCCTCGGTGACCATCTCCAGCGCCCGCGAGTGGCCGCTGATCAGAAGCACCACGATCTCGGGCACCATCCGCTGGATGTGGTGGAGGGCCCCGAGCCCGCCCAGGCGCGGCATGAACAGGTCCAGGATGATCGCCGGGGGCAGAGAGCGCTGGACCTGGAACATCGCTTCCACGCCATTCGTCGCGGTGACGACGCGGAACCCCTGGCCTGTGAGGTATTCCTTCAGGAGCTCGAGAACCTCCGGGTCATCGTCCACGCACAGGATCGTCGGCATCGGTCGTTCCATTAGGTCCCCCTCGGGGTGCCGCGGCAGGTGGCTATGAGCTCCAGAAGGCTCTCAGGGGTGGGGGGCTTGGAGAGTATCCCCGCCACCAGTTGGCGGTCCGCTGCCGACAGCTCCAACTGGTCTCCCCACCCCGTCAGCATTCCGACCGGAAGCCCGGGCCAGCCGCCCTTGATGGCCTGCGCCACGTCCCACCCAGTCATCTCGGGCATCCCCAGGTCGGTCAGCACCAGGTCAACCTTCTCGCCGGCTTCCAGGAGAGCCAATCCCTCCCGGCCGCCAGCTGCTTGCAGGACCTTATGCCCCAGGGCGGCGAGCATCTCCGCCATCACCTCTCGCACCTCGCCATCGTCGTCAATGACCAGGATCCGGAGTCCCGACGCCCTCGGTAGAGCGGGCTCAGCCCCCGCGCCCGGAGGTATTTCCTTCGGCGAAGCGTGAACCGGCAGGCGGACCGTGACCGTGGTCCCCCGGCTCTCCGCGCTCTCGATCGTGAGCTTGCCTCCGTGCCGCTGGAGGATCCCATAGCTGGCGCTCAGCCCGAGCCCCGTGCTCCTCGGCCCCTTCGTGGTGAAGAACGGCTCGAGAACCCGCTCTCGCACCTCCGGGGACATCCCGACCCCGGTGTCGCTCACGGCCAGGCCGACCCATCCGTCCTCGGAAAACGTCTGCAGCGTGATCTCCCCGCCATTCGGAAGCGCCTCGACGGCGTTCAGCATGAGGTTCATGAGAACCTCGCGCAGCGCCACCGCATTTCCCATGATTGGCGGGAGGTCCGGGCCCTCCACACCCGCCTCGATCCTGATCCCCTGGGCCTGGCACGCGTCCTCCCACCGCGCCCGGGTGAGCTCCAGGACCTCGCTCGCGAGTCGCTTCAGATCCAGCGGCTGCCACTCCTCCATCGGCTCCATCCGGGCGAACCGCGAGACGCGCCGTACCACCTCCGCCGCGTCCAGGGCGGCCCGCTCGATGATCTCCAGCGGGCGCCGGACGGGGGCCGCTTCCCGGCTCGACAGCAGCAGGCGGACCCGCCCCAGCACGATGGCCATAAGGTTGTTGAGGTGGTGGGCCGCCCCCGAGGCCAGCTCGCCGAGCGCCCGCATGGTGGCCCCTTTGATCAGCTGCTCCTGGGCCGTCTTGAGATCCGCGAGCGCGCGCTGAGCCTCGTCGAAGAGCCGGGCATTCTCCAGCGAGAGGGCGGCCTGGTCGGCGAAGGCCTGCGCCAGCCGGATCTCCTCGGCATCGAACACCCGCCCCACTTCGTCGCCGATGCCGAGGACGCCGATCACCCCTTCCTTGCCCAGCAATGGGAGGGCGATTATGGCGCGAAACGAAGCCTGCTCGACGCGGGCACGCACTTCGGGCGTGAAGGTCACCCGGGGATCGGCGAGGACGTCCTCGGAAACCACCAGGCGGCGCTCCTTCACAGCCAGCCCGACCGCGCCGGACCCCTTCGGAAAGACCAGACCAGGGCCGATGATCGAGGCCATATTCTCGGAGACGGCCACCGCAACCAGGTCTCCCGACTCCGGCTCCAGTCGAAGGAGGGCGGAAAACCTGACGCGGAGCAGTGTGCGGACGCTCTCGACGATCCGCTCTCCGACCACAGCAAGGTCCAGCGACTGAACGAGGTCGCCCCCGACCGCCGCCAGCGCCTCGGCCTGCCGGCGCCGCGCCTCGCTCTCTGCGTACAAGCGCGCGTTCTCCAGCGCCAGGGTCGACTGGTCGGCGAACGCCTGCGCCAGCCGGATTTCTTCCTCCCTGAACGTCCGTCCCACCCGGTCGCTGATAGCGAGTGCCCCAATCGCCCTCCCCGCGACGAGCAATGGGATCATCAGCACCGCGCGAAAGGGTGACTGCTCGATCCCGTCTCTCACCTCGGGTGCGAGTCGGAAACGAGGATCATTCAGAATATCCGGGGATGCCGTCAGGCGACCTTCCCGCGCCGCAAACGCGAGCGGTCCCGCCTCCTCCGGAATGATCTGACCCGCCTCGAACGCGGGCCCCGCTTCTCCCGACATGGCCACGAGCACGAAGCACCCCGGCTGCGACGCCTGCCGGAAGAAGGCGGAGGAGTCGGCGTGCAGGAGTTCCCGGATGCCATCCGTGATCCGCTGCCCGACCATCGCAAGGTCGAGCGATTGAGCGAGCTCCCGGCCGATGGCGGCCAGGGCTTCGCTCTCTTCGTTCGTCCGGCGCAGGGCGGCGTGAGAGGCCTCGAGCCGCTCGGCCATCGTGTTGAAGGCGCGGACGGTCTCCGCCAGCTCGCCGCCGGAGCTGGTGTCCACGCGCTGGGAGAGGTCGCCTTGAGCCATCGCGTGGCTTGCGCGGGCAATGGTCTGAAGCGGGTAGCCGATCCACCTCGAGAACAGGAGAGCGAGGACCACGCCCCCGCCCAAGCTCAGGACGAGGGCGGCGAGGGCGGCGGCGGTGGCCCGGCGGACGAGGCCCGAGCCGCGCTCGACTTCCTTTCTGATCTCCCGGTGCTCGATCTCGCGGAGCTGGCTCAGGACTAAGGCGGCCTCGTCGCCCAGTCGATCCAGCGCCTTCATCTTCGCGTGGGCAGTCGCCTGGGCGGAGTGATCCGCCCGGGGATCGGGGACGGCCAGGATCTCCCGACTAAGGGTGTCGATCTGCGATACCTGAGCCCCGAATGCCTCCAACAACTGCCGCGCTTTCGTGTCTTGAAGGGAAAAGCTCTCCATCCGGGCAAGAGCCCCTCGCGTCTGCGCCAGCCGCCGCTCGAACTCCTCCCGCTCCTCGGAATCTCCCGTGATGAGGTAGTCGTTGGCCGGCATGAGCAGCTGAAGGATGGCAAGCTGAAGGTCCGTCACCCCCTCGATGTCCTGCGTCACTTCCTGCTCGATGGAGTGGAGTCGTTGGGAGAGTGCCCGGAACCCGCCCACGCCGATGGCGATCAGAGCCAGATAGGGAAGGAGCACCCCAAGGAACGCCAGGAGGAGGCGATTGCGGATGCTCAAGCCCCGATGGCTCTTCATGGCAGCTGAACTACGCAATAAAGGTGCCAGCCCCTGACCAGGCGGAACTTATCGGAAAATCAAGCGAGATATCGTTTGCCATATCGGTTCGTGCCAAGAAGACGAGGCGGCATGTCGGAATTTCTCCCTAGCGGAAGGCGGCCTCGGCGACGGCCTCGAAGAATCTGGCCCACTCGAACGGCTTGCTCACCGACGGGCACCCCGTCCCCGCGATGAGGTCGTGGGTCTCCGCCCCGACGACGTCGCCAGTGCAGAACACGGTCCGCCGCGCCAGGGCGGGGTTCGCCTGGCTGACCTGGCTCCAGAGGTCGGTCCCCGAGACCTCGGGCATGCGAACGTCGAGGACCAGGACGTCCACCGGGACGCGGGCGAGGATTTCCAGCGCCTCCCGCCCCCCGGGGGCGGTCTCCACTCGCGCCCCCTGGCCCGCCAGCGCCTCGGCCATCATCTCCCGCAGCCCGGCCTCGTCGTCCACCACCAGCACCCGGAGGTCCTTCGGGAAGGCCTTCGCGGGGGGCGCAGCGGGCTTGGCGACCGGCGGCGCCGTCACGGGGAGCGTCACGCTGAAGGTGGCGCCCTGCCCGGGAGTGCTCTCGACCGCGATGATGCCGCCATGGTCGGTCACAATCCCCTGGGCGATGGCGAGGCCCAGCCCCGTCCCCTCCCCCTGCGGCTTCGTCGTGAAGAACGGCTCGAGGACGCGAGGGAGATGCTCCGGCGGAATCCCCGGGCCGTTGTCCGTCACCGCGAGCCGGATCGTTGAGCGATCCGGGCTGAGATCGCTTGCGACTTTGAGCTTCCCCTGGCCGCGGGCGGCGGCCATCGCCTGGATGGCGTTGCTGACGAGGTTCAGGATCACCTGCTGGAGCTGGTGGGGGTCGCCCGCGATCTGGGGGAGATCCGGCGCCAGGGCGCTCTCGACCTCGATGTTGCTGACCCGGAGCTGATAGGCCAGCAGTTCCAGCGCCTTGGTCACAGTGTCGTTGACGGAGACGGCGATCCGCTCCGGGCGGTGCTGCCGGGCGACGGTCAGGAAGTTCCGGACGATGCGCGTGGCCCGCAGGGCGGCGTCGACGATCTTCTCTGCTCGCGCCGCCACCTTGGGATCCTGCTGGGCCAGCCGCAGCATCTGGGCGTGGCCCACCATCGCGGCCAGGGGGTTGTTCAGCTCGTGGGCGATCCCGGCGATGAGCTGGCCCAGCGTCCCCAGCTTTTCGGACTGGATGAGCTGCTCCTGGAGCCGCTTGCGCTCGGTGATGTCCTGCTTGATCCCCACAAAGTGACTGATCTCCCCGCGCTCGTCACGCACCGGCGTGATGATCTGCTCTGCGGTGTACAGGCTGCCGTCCTTGCGTCGGTTGACGATCTCCCCGTGCCACACCTGACCGGAGAGGATCGTCCGCCAGAGATCCTGGTAGAACAACGGGTCCTGTCGACCGGACTTGAGAATGCGGGGGGTCTGGCCGATAGCCTCCTCGGCGACGTACCCGGTCAGGCTCGTGAAGGCCGAGTTGATCCAGATAATAGTTCCCTCCCGGTCGGTAATGAGGATGGCGTTCGCCGCGGATTCGAGCGCCGTGCTCTGGAGGTGGAGTTCCTGCTCCGCCTGCCTGCGCTCGGTGATGTCACGCATCACTCCGAGGCGGCCGACCACCTGACCGTCCTTGACGACGTTGGTGACGTTTGCCTCCACCCAGATGCGGCTCCCTTCCTTCCGAAGAATCTCGCACTCGAAAAACGGCAGGACCGGCCGGCCGGCGCCGCCCCCCAGACGGAGCTGAGCCAAGCGCGCGCCCTCTGGGGTTAGAAGGGAGAGGAGCGGCCGGCCCACGAACTCCTCCTGGCGGTAGCCAGCGAGCTCCTCGCCCCGTCTATTCGAGAAGGTCAGCCGGCCCTCCAGGTCCGCCAGGAAGATCGCGTCGTTGATATTCTCGTGGATGAGCCGGTAGCGCTCCTCCGAGTCTCGGACCGCTCGGGCCAGCCGCTGCTTCTCCAGGGCCTTATCGAGGATCGCCAGGAGGTGGTCCATCTCGAACGGCTTGGTGATGTAGGCGTAGGCGGCACCATTGATGGCCTGGATCGCCGTGGCGAGCGAAGCGAAGCCGGTGATGAAAACGACCTCGGTCTCCGGCGACGCCCTTTTCAGGGCCTGGAGGAGGTCCAGGCCGGAGATGTCCGGGAGCTTGATGTCCACGATCCCGGCGTCGAAGGGGCGCGCCGAGAGTTTGTCCAGCCCCTCCCGCCCGCGCGTGGCCGTCTCGACCGCGTACCCCTTGGCCCGGAGGACATCACCCACGGTCTCGCACGTTCCCCGGTCGTCGTCAATGATCAGGATGCTCGCAGGCTGATTCATGGTCCTTCCCGGCTCCTCATCCCCTAGGAGCCTGTCGGAGAATTTCTCTCCGCCCGGGCTGAAAAGTCTGCTGTA
>JBBTEL010000028.1:0-3195 GCA_038042325.1 Candidatus Methylomirabilota bacterium | reverse complement strand
CGGCCCGGAAGTGGCCGACCCGCATGCCGACGGACCGGGCCCCGGCCACGTCGGCGCCGGCGTCGTCGCCGACGTGAAGGGCGTGCGCCGGCTCGGCGCCGGCCCGGCGGAGCGTCCCCGTGAAGATCGCGGGGTGTGGCTTCCGATAGCCCACCTCATCCGAGTAGGAGAGCACCGTGAAGTAGCCCAGGAGACCGTAGTGGTCAAGCACCTTGCGGAGCACCACCCCCGGCGTCCGGCCGGTGTTCGAGATGATGCCGAGCGTCACGCCCAGCTCCCTCAGGGCGGAGAGCGCCTCCACGGCGCCGGCGACGGGCCGCGGCAGGAGGCGCAGGACCGGGGTGATGTAGGCCGCCACCGCCTCCTCGAAAAGCTCGGGAGACAGATCCGCCGTCACTCCGGGTGCGGCCAGCTCCAGGAAGATCTTCACCTGCTCCCGGTACGGAGGGTCGCGGTGATTCGCCCAGAAGCGATCCGTGAGGGCAATCCCGGAGGCCTCGTAGGCGGCTTCCAGGTCTTCCGGGCGGATCGGACGCCCGGCCCGCGCCAGCACCGAGGCCACCCCCTCGAGGCGGAGCTCCTTCCCGCGCTGGAGATTCTCGGGGGTGTCGATGATCAGGGTCTGCCAGAAATCGAAGGTGACGACCTGGATCACGGCAGCTGCGAGAGCGCGGCCGGGAGATCGCCCAGCTGCCGGATGACGGCGTCGGGCTTCCGGCGGAGCGCCGCCGGGGGCGTCGCGGTCACCTGAATCGCGCGCAGGCCCGCGCCCTGGGCGCCCTGGACGTCCAGCACGGGGTCATCTCCCACGTGCACCGCCTCCGCGGGGGCCAGGCCGATCTGGCGCAGCGTGAGGTGGAAGATCTCCGGGTCGGGCTTTCTCACCCCGCACTCGTCCGAGAACGTCAGGAGCTTGAAGGGCGCCAGCAGGCCGTAGCGGTCCAGGACCTTCCGCAGGACGACGCCCGGCGTGCGCATCGTGTTGGCGATGACGCAGAGAATCGTCCCCTGGGCGGCCAGCGCCGCGAGCGCCCCCCCGGCGCTCAGGTCGGGGGTGGGCGGAACGAGCAGGGCCGGGTTCGCGTACGCCTGGACGAGGGCGGCCAGGGTCCCCGAACCGAGGCGGCCCGGCAGCCCGGGCTCCACCGCTTCGAGGATCGCCGCGACGTGCCCCTGGACCGGCACGTCCTTGCACGTCCGCCAGAGCCTTCCGAGGAACCGCCCCGACTCTTCGTAGGCGCGATCAAGGGCTTTCGGAGTCACCGCCAATCCCGCGGAGCGGAGGATGGTCTCGAAGTCCGCCAGACGCTTCTGCTTGTAGCGGTTGTCGCTCGACGGGGGATCGAACATCAGCGTCCCCCAGAAATCCACCGTGACCGCGCGGATCATGGCCCTAGCGTCCTCGCGAGCCCGGCCGGCGCCGGCCCTCGCTCCCCTGGCCTTCGGCGGTCACCCCGCGGTGGCGTCATGGGCGGAACTTGGGCGGGCGCTTCTCGAGGAAGGCCGTCATCGCCTCGAGGGGCTCGTCGGTGGAAAAGCAGGTGGCGAAGGCGTTGATCCCGTACGCGATGGCGGTCCGAAGGTCGGTCTGGCGCCAGCGGTTGATCAGCTCCTTCTGGGCGCGCACCGCGGTGGGCGCGCAGGCCAGGATGCGCTCGGCCAGCTCGCGCGTCGCGGCCTCGAGCCGGTCGGGCGGCGCCACGCGGTTCACAAGCCCCCACTCGAGCGCCTGGTCGGCGGTAATCATCTCTCCCGTCAGCAGGATTTCGGCGGCGCGTCCCGGCCCGACCAGAGCGGGCAACAGCGCGGCCTCGATGACCGAAGGCACTCCCACCTTGATCTCCGGCAGCCCGAGCCGCGCTTCGGTGGAGGCGGTCCTCAGGTCGCACGCCATCACCAGCTCGAAGCCAGCGCCGAGGCAGTATCCGTTGAGCATGGCGATCACCGGGAAGGGCGCCTCGTGGACGGTGCGGATGGCCTCGTGGAGGGCCGTGATCAGGGCTTTGGCTCCGGCGACGTCGAGGTCCTTCATTACCCGGACGTCCATGCCGCCGGTGAAGGCCCGGCCGCTGCCGGTGAGCACGGCGAGCCGGACGCCTGGATTTCGCGCCAGCCCGTGGAAGGCGTCGCGGAGTGCCTGGATCAGCTCCGGGACGATCAGGTTCAGGGGCGGCCGGTCGAGGGTGACCCACGCCGCGCCGTCCCGGTGCTCGACCCGGAGGATGGGCTCGGTCACCGGGCCTTCAGCTCCCGCGGCGTGATCTCGTCCACGTTGAGGCGACGAAGTCGGCGAGCCACTCGTTCACGGCGTCCCGCCACTCGATCTGGGGGAAATGACCGCAGCGCTGGAGCCAGCGCAGCTGCGCCCTGGGCAGGTGGCCGGCGACCGTTTCGGGGTGAACGGGGGGAACGACGCGATCCTGCCGCCCGTGGATGAGGAGAACCGGCGGGGACAGGGAGGCGAGAGCGCGCCGGTAGCGATCGCCCTCGGCGACGAAATCCGCCCTCACGCTCCTGAGCGCCGAGAGGAAGGCCGCCCGCCCTTCGGGGCTCACCCGGATGGGATAGCCGGTCCGCACCAGGAAGTCCACCTCCTCGCGGCGGGGTTCGGCAAAGCACCGGGAGAGCGCGGCCCTCAGGAGACCCGGCCACATCAGCCCTCCGATGAGCTCGCCGAGGCCGGGGGCGGCGAGCAGGCGGTACACCCAGGAAACCCGGTAATCGAATCCGGGCACCACGCCCCCGACCAGGGCCAGGCACTCCACGCGCGACGGATAGGCCAGGGCGTACGCCGCGGCCACCGCGCCGCCCATCGAGTGGCCCACCAGCGCCAGGCGCTCGAGGCCGAGCCCTCGCCTGAAGCCCTCGATGGCGCGGGCGAAGAAGGCGAGCGGATAGGGGCCGGGGGGCTTCGAGGAGAGACCGAAGCCGGGCAGGTCCAGGGCGATCGCGGTCGCGTGACGGCCCAGGGCCGGCAGGTTGTGGCGCCAGACCCCGCCGAATCCCCCGAGGCCGTGGAGCAGGAGGACGGGAACGCCGTTCCCCTCGCTCACATAGTGGAAGGTGAAGCCGTCGAATTCTCCGCCGCGCAATCGGAGCTCAGGCATGAATCGAGTATACGAGCAGGGTCAGGACTCGACAAGCGGATCGCCGTCGAGCAGGCGCGAGAGCGAGTCCCGGAAGGGGAAGAGGCTG
>JBBTEL010000027.1:0-1973 GCA_038042325.1 Candidatus Methylomirabilota bacterium | reverse complement strand
GGGGGAGAGGGCGGGGTGAGGGGTCATGGTGCCTTTCGGCCGCGGTAGATTTCGTCGAAGAGCTCTTCGGCGGTCTCGATCCCGGGCTTGCGGCGGAGCGCCTCGGTGATCAGCTGGGCCGCCTCGCTCGGCCGGTGGCCCAGCTGCTTCACGAGCACCTCCCAGACCAGGCCCCGCACTTCTTCTTCACCCGGCGGCGGCGCGGGGACCGGCTCGGGCTCCCCCGCGCCCGGCTCCTTCAGGAGCGCAAACTTGGCAACCTTGGCCTGGAGCTGGGCGACGATGTTCCGGGCCTTCTGGGGACCGATCCCCGGCAGGCGGCGGAGGAACTTCTCGTCCTGGCGGGCGATCGCTGCCGCCAGATCCGCCACCCCACACGTGAGAGACCGGGCGGCCACCAGGGGGCCGATGTCCTTCACCGTGATCAGCTTCTCGAAGAACTCCTTGTCGAGCTCGCTCGTGAAACCGATGAGGAACGGCCGCGGCTGGTCCCGCGTGGCGTGGTAGTAGATGACCAGCGAGAGGTCGCTCGCGTCGTCCTTCTCCGACGCGACGGCGTCCCCGAGCGCCCGGTACGCAACGGGAGGCAGGAACACCTCGTAGCCCACCCCGCCGGACTCCACGACCACCCGGTCCTCCAGCTTCCTCCTGAGCTTGCCGCGGAGCGAGGCGATCATGAGGGCAAGCGCCCCATCACCCGCGAGAGGCCGGTAATCGCGAGCCCCAGGGCGTCCGCCACGTGGCTGGGCTTGGGGACCGCCGAGAGTCCCAGGAGCCGCTGGACGCCCCGCTGAACCTGGCTCTTGGACGCGTTCCCGTTGGCCGCGATGGCGCGCTTCATCTCGGCCGGGGCCAGGGGGAGAACGGTCACCCCGCGCTGGCGCGCGGCCAGGCAGATCACGCCGCGCGCGTGGCCCATCAGGATGGCCGTTCGCGGGAACTTGTACTCGGCGTAGAGATCCTCCACCACGAGGAGACTCGGGGTGAAGCGCTCCAGGAGCCGGTGGACCGCGTCGTGGAGGGCGTGGAGGCGCGTCTCGAGGGGGGCGCTCCGGGAGGTGGTGATGACACCGGCGTCCAGCAGCGACACGCCGCCCGGGCCGGCTTCCAGGACGCCGAACCCCGTCTCGACCAGCCCCGGGTCGATGCCGATGACCCGGAGCCCGGGCGCGGCGCTAGGCGGCCGTGATGGCGTCGATGATCTCGTCGGGGATGTCGTAGTTGGCGTAGACGGCCTGAACGTCGTCGAGCTCCTCCAGCGCCTCCACCAGGCGCAGCACCGCCTGGGCGTCCTTGCCCTCGGCGCGGACCGCGGAGAGGGGCACCATGCTCACCTCCCCCTCCAGGACGGGGACCTTCCGCTCCTCCAGGGCCCGGCGCACCGACTCCATTTCATCAGGAGTGGTGGTGATCTCGTAAACTTTTTCGACGCGTCGCATGTCGGTGGCGCCGGCGTCCAGGGCCGGACCGAGGAGCTCATCCTCCCCGATCCGCTCGGCGTCCACCTGGATCACGCCCTTGCGCTCGAACATCCACGCCACGCACCCGACCTGGCCGAGGTTGCCGCCGTTCTTCTCGAAGACGTGACGGATCACCGGGGCCGTCCGGTTCTTGTTGTCGGTCAGGACCCGAACCATGAGGGCCACCCCGCCGGGCCCGTAGCCCTCGTAGGTGACCTCCTCGTAGGTCTCGCCGGGCAGCTCCCCGGTGCCCTTCTGGATGGCGCGCTTGATGTTGTCGGCGGGCATGCTGGCCGCCTTGGCGGCCTCCAGGGCGGACTTCAGCCGCATGTTGATTTTCAGGTCGCCGCCGCCCGTGCGGGCCGCGACCGTGATCTCGCGGATCAGCTTGGTGAAGAGCTTGCCCCGCTGCTGATCGGCCTTCCCCTTCTTGCGCTTGATCTGGGACCAGCGTGAATGACCTGACATAGCCTTTACTCGGAGGGGGGCTCTGCCCCCCTTCCGACTCCTCCC
>JBBTEL010000026.1:0-23709 GCA_038042325.1 Candidatus Methylomirabilota bacterium | reverse complement strand
CGCATTGCCATATTAGCCACCAAGTATATCTGGTCGCAAGTTTATAAAATAGCTTACCGCAAGAATGCTGCGGCGCCATCGGCTTTTTGTAAAAAGCAGAAGCTGAGACTGCGGGGCTCACCTGCCGCCAATTTTCAAGATCGCGCGATACTCGTCCGGCCCGAGGCGCTCCAGCTTCTCGCAGCCGGCCATGGCCGTCGCGAGCCGGGCGGGATCGAGCAACGCGGCCCGGACCTTCTGGCGCGGAGCGGGGATGTCGGAGGAGCCTTCGATCTTCATGCGACCCCGCGCTACGCCGGGCGGAATTTCTGGCGGCCGATACGAACGGAGGCGATGGCCGCCTCGGAGACGGCCGTCTCCACCACGAGGAGCTGCTTGGCGAAGTCGATGGAGCGTACGATGCCCAGGCCCAGGGTCTCCCGATTGGCGTCGTAGAGGCCGGCGAGGGACCCCTGAAAATCGTCGAGGCTGTAGTTGACCACCGAGGCGTCGTCGAAGCGCTTCTGCGCCTGGCGGAGTTGGGATTCGCGCAGGGGATCGGGCGTCACCAGCGTGAGCTCGCCCCCCCGCCGCTCGGCCCAGAGGATCATGTCGTCGGTGATCCCCGAGATCTCGTCGAGCTGGCGGGGCGGCAGCGGCTGTCCCGCGTAGAGGCAGGGCTGAATGAGGACGACCTTCGAGAGGTCGAGGTGGAGCGTGCGCGCGCCGTGGAAATAGGCCTGGAGGGTCCGCTCGCGGTGCTGGCGCCGCTCCTCCTGGGATCGTTTGCGTCCGGCCGTTCCCGGAGCGAGACGTAGGATCTCAGGGCGGTGCCCCTGGCCGTACGGGCGCAGGATGTGCTCGGACTCGCCCCCGCGCTGGAGGCAGAGCAGCAGGTCGGGGTCGATCAGGTCGATCTTGTGCTGCTTGAGGGTCCGGCCCAGCTCGCCCTGGATCAGGCCGCTGGTGTCCACCAGCACTCGGTCCACGCCGAGGGCCAGGGCCTTCTCCACCATCTTCTTCGTCCCGATCACGGTCGGGAGCAAATGACCCTGAGGCGAGGTGGAGCCGACGAAGTAGAGGCCCGCGACCTCCGCCTCCCCCAGGTGATCGATCGGCTGGGAGACGAGGCCGAGTCCCACGGTGGTCGGGGGACCGATGTCGGACTGGCCGAGATCGGCGTCCACCACGCCGACCTTCAGCTTTTTCCCGACCAGGCCGTTGGCGAGAAAGGTCGTGAACAAGGTCTTCCCGGTGTCAGTCTCGCCGATGATCAGGATGACGCGGGCCGACGCCGCCCGCTCGACGGCCTGCTCCCAGGAGGGCTCGACCGTCATGCGTCGAGTGACCGGACGGCCTTGTCCATACGGGACAGCCCTTCCTGAATGGTCGCGAGCCCGGTGGCGTACGACAGCCGGATATGGGCGTCGGATCCGAAGTCGAGACCGGGAACGACCGCGACGCGGGCGACCTCGAGGAGGAAGGCCGTCACGTCCGCGGAGCCCTGGAGCGGCTTCCCCTGCCAGCGCTTGCCGAAGAGGCCGGCCACGTTGGGAAAGGCGTAGAAGGCGCCGCCGGGGGTGACGCACCTCACCCCCGGGATGGCGCGGAGGCCCGGGATCATCACCCGCCGGCGCTGGTCGAACTCACCGGCCATCTTCGCCACGTCGTCCTGAGGGCCGGTCAATGCCTCCACGGCCGCCCACTGGGCGATGGAGGAGGGGTTGGAGGTGACCTGGCTCTGCACGTCGCCCATGGCCTTGATGAGGTGCCGGGGTCCGGCGGCATATCCGATGCGCCATCCCGTCATCGCGTAGGCCTTGGAGCAGGTGTTCACGACGAGGGTCCGCGCCTTGACCTCGGGGGCGAGCGAGGCGATCGAGACGTGCCGGCCCTCGTAGGTCAGCGCTTCGTAGCATTCGTCGGAGATCACCAGGAGATCGTGCTTCACCGCGAGCTCGCCGACGGCGCGCAGCGCGGCCGGGGAGAAGACCGCGCCCGTCGGGTTGTTGGGGCTGTTGATGACGACGGCGCGCGTGCGCGGCGTGACGGCGGCGGCGAGCCGGTCGGGATCGACCTGGAATCCGTCCGCCTCCTCCGCGGGCACGGCGACGGGCACGCCGCCCACCAGCTTCGCCTGCTCCGGATAGGAGACCCAGTACGGCGCGGGGATCAGCACTTCGTCCCCCGGGTTCACGAGCGCCACCACCGCGTTGTAGAGGGCATGCTTGGCCCCGACGGAGATCAGGACGTCGGCGGGCTCGTAGTCCAGGCCGTTGTCGCGTTTGAGCTTCCGGCAGACGGCCTCGCGGAGCTCCACGATCCCGGAGGCCTCCGTGTACTTGGTGTAGCCCTTCCGCAGGGCGCGGATCGCCGCCTCCTTGATCCGCTCCGGCGTGTCGAAGTCGGGCTCCCCCGCCCCGAACGAGATCACGTCGATTCCCTGGGCGCGCATGGCCTTGGCCTTGGCCTGGATGGCGAGGGTCGGCGAGGGGGCGAGCGCTTTGATCCGGTCGGCCAGCATCGGGTCGGCTATTTCTTCGCGAACCTCTCGGCCAGGCGCTTCTCCACCAGGGGAGGCACCATCCCCGTCACGGACGCGCCGAAGGAGGCGACCTCCTTGATGAGGCGGGAGGAGATGTAGGTGTACCTCTCGTGCGGCATCATGAAGACGGTCTCGACGGTGTCGCGGAGCTTCCGGTTCATGAGGGCCATCTGGAACTCGTACTCGAAGTCGGACACGGCGCGGATGCCGCGCACGATCACGTCGGCACGCTCGCGGGCCACCAGGTCGATCAGGAGGCCGTCGAAGGACGTGATGCGGATGTTGGAGAGCCCGCCCGTCGCCTCGTCGATCATCTCGAGGCGGACGTTGACGGGGAAGAGGGGCTCCTTGGCGGGGTTCGCCACGACGGCGATGATGAGCTCGTCAAAGATGCGGAGGCTCCGCTGGATGAGATCCAGGTGGCCGTTGTGGATCGGGTCGAACATGCCGGGATAGACCGCTCGCTTGCCCACGCGCGCCTCCAAAAAACCTCGCTGATCTTACTCCCCGCGGCGAAAGAAAGTCAAGGTGGTTTCCCCGAAGCGACGGCTCTTCCAGCGAACGAGCGAGCCGAACCGCTCCGGGAGCGGCTCCTTGGTCAGGTGCTGGGCGATCACGACGCCGTCCGCCTCCAGGAGCGCGCCGTCACCCAGGCGCTTCAGCGTCTCTGCCGCCAGCGCGCTGCCGTAGGGCGGATCGAGGAAGATGAGCCTGAAACCCTCGCCCGACTGGCTGAAGGCCTCGATCGCCTGCGCGACCTCGCGCCGCAGCACGCGGCCCCGCCCTCCGGCTCCCAGCCGCGAGAGATTCTCCTTGAGCGGCGCCAGCGCGATCGGGTCGATCTCCACGAAGACCGCCTCCGCCGCGCCGCGGGAGAGGGCCTCGATGCCGACGCCTCCGGCGCCCGCGAAGAGATCCAGGAAGCGCGCGCCCGGGAGCCACGGCGCCAGGGTGTCCATCAGCGCAGTGCGCACCTGGTCGGCCGTGGGGCGGATCGTCCGGCCGGCCGGCGTTGAAAGCCGCTGGCCCTTCCACTCCCCCGCGATGACCCTCACCGGGGTCCCCCGACGAGAGCCCTGAGGCTCCGCTTGAGCCGCGCGTCAGCGTCGAGCAGTCGGGTGTAGGGCCCCTCGCTCCTGCCGCCCTTCGCGCGCAAGACCCCGGCGAGGGCGCGTCGCTCATCCGGCGGCCAGCGCTCGAGATCGGGAATCAGCGCCGCGACCAGGGACAGGCGCTCGAACGCCCGCCGCTCATCCTCGGGCCACGTCCTCCACCCGCGGACTCCCAGGGCCCGCGCAACGCGGGTCGTGGCCTGCCTCACCGCTGCGCGGCGGTCCCCTGCGAATTCCCGCGCGATGTGTTGCGTCACGAGCGCGGACACCTGGCTGGCCCTGAGCCGCTTCTCGGGCTCGCGGCTTCCGCCGGGGAGGGTCAGATACATCTCCGCCTCGGCCAGCCGCCTGAGAACGGGAAGCGGCGAGCGGTACGAGGGATTCCGGGCGATCTTCGCCAGCTCCCGCTCCGAGAGGCGCAGCACGGCTCGATCCCTCGGGCGGAACCCCAGGCGGTGATAAAAGTAGAACGCCCCGGACCGGAGCGCCTCCGGGTTGTCGCGGCCGAGCTGGTAGGGATCCATGACGACCGTGCGCATGCCCAGCATCTGGCGGTAGACCCGCAACACTTGACTGAAGATGAACGCGGATTCCCCCTGACGGAACGACTCGAAGATGTTCAGCCCGAGCTCCAGGCTCCCGAACAGCTGCCAGCCCCCGCCGTAGCTGACCGGCACCCCGTTCTTCAGCACGTAGAAGGCGTAATAGCCCTCCAGGGGAAGCCTGAACTTCGGGAGGAGCCCGATGAGGGCGATGTGGAGTCCCCGACCGGGCTCAGCGATAAGAACATCGTCCGGGTTGGGGTGAGAGAAGGCGTGGAGCTCGCGGAGGCGGGTCGCCAGGGCGCTGCGCGCGGACTCGATGAGGGTCTGCGCCAGCGCCAGCGGCGCCCGCCGGATCGACGGGAGCTGCCGCGTGACTTCGCGCACGAAGGAAAACCCCGCGCGCTTCACCCCGTCGCGGTGAAAGAAGGGGCGGGGCCAGGGGAGCTTGGCCCGGGTACGCGAGGCCCCGCGGAGCTTCCACTGGATGGGCAGCTCGAGGCTCTCGAAGAGCCAGTCGCGCGTCGCCTCGGGGAGCTGCGCCTGCTCTACAAGCTCCATGAGGACCTGGAGATCACTGAGGCGGCGCCCCCCCTTGGCCACGGCGAGCCATTTCCGCCAGCCGAAGCCCCCCTCGCTCAGCGCATCGTCTTCGGCATGGGCGACGAGGAAGGAGAGCGCCTCATCGATCTGCTCGGCGCCCTCGAACTTCCGCCAGGCGACCTCCACGTCCTGCGGGAACCGCGACGCGAGCCGGCGAGTCATCGGGAACCCGAACGGGTAGTCCAGCGTCGTCCCGGCAACACCCGAGTCGTGGAGCTCCCGCCGCGCGGCAACGCCGAGGCCCTCGACGCGGGCCTGAAACCCCTCCAGGGCGCGGTCGACGCGCGCCAGCACCGCCCGGTCGTCGGGATACGCCTGGAGGAAGCAGAGCGTCTCGTGGAAACGGAGGAGCAGATCCGGCTGCGGGATCGGGCACTCCGCAAGTTCATCGAGGAGGCGCAGTTTCTCTTTGCGCTCGTCCGGAGAAAAGCGGGAGGCGGCGGCGGCCAGGGCCTCGACGAGGGCGCGGGGTTGATTCATCCGACCGAGGCCAGATCGAGCTTGCCGCGCCAGCGGGCGAGCAGCGCCTCGCGCAAGGCCCGGTGCTCCCCTCGCGCGAGATCAGGATCCGCGGCGACCAGCGCGAAGGCTTCCTGCCGCGCCTCCTCGAGGACGCGGCCGTCTCGCAGGAGGTCGGCCACGCGGAACTCGGGGAGGCCCGACTGGCGGGTGCCGAAGAAGTCACCGGGGCCCCGGAGCTCCAGATCCACCTCGGCGATCCTGAAGCCGTCGTTCGTTTGCGTCATGGCTTCCAGACGACGCCGCGCCTCGTCGCTGAGCATCCCCGACTCGAGCAGGATGCAGTAGGACTTCCACGGGCCGCGGCCCACCCGCCCGCGGAGCTGGTGGAGCTGGGAGAGCCCGAAGCGCTCCGCGTGCTCGACAAGCATCACCGACGCGTTGGGGACGTCGATCCCCACCTCGATGACGGTGGTGGAGACGAGGATGTGGATCTGGCCCTCCTTGAAGGCCCGCATGACCGCCTCCTTTTCGGCGAAGCTCAGCCTGCCGTGGAGGAGACCCACCTTGAGGTCCGTGAAGACCTCTCCCTGGAGGCGATCCGCCATCTCAGTGGCGGCCTTCAGGTCCATGGCCTCCGACTCCTCCACCAGCGGGCAGACCACGTAGACCTGGCGGCCCTCCGTGATCTGCTGCCGGAGGAAGGCGTAGATCTGGGCGCGCTGGCCCTCGGGGCGCGCCACGGTCACGACCGGCTGCCGGCCCGGCGGCATCTCGTCGATCACCGACACGTCCAGATCGCCGTAGAGGGTCAGCGCCAGGGTGCGGGGGATCGGCGTAGCGGTCATGACCAGGACGTGGGGATTGTCCCCCTTTTCCCGCAGCGTGGCCCGCTGGGCGACGCCGAAGCGGTGCTGCTCGTCCACCACGACGAGGCCGAGCCGCCGGAACTCCACGCCCTCCTGGATCAGCGCGTGCGTGCCCACGAGGCAGGGAATCTCGCCGGACTTCACGCCGTCCAGGAGCCCTTGCCGCTCACGTCCCTTGATCGCGGAGGTGAGCAGCTCGACGGGAACGCCGAGCGGCGGGAGCCACTGCCGGAGCGTCAGCAGGTGCTGCTCGGCCAGGATCTCCGTCGGCGCCATCATCGTGGCCTGGTAGCCGGCCTCGACGGCGGTCAGGATCGCCAGGGCCGCCACGATCGTCTTTCCCGAGCCGACGTCGCCCTGGAGCAGCCGGCTCATCGGGTGGGGCGCCGCCAGGTCGCGGCGGATCTCCTCCCACACGCGCCCCTGGGCTGCCGTCAGGCGGAACGGCAAAGCCTGGCGCAACCGCGCGACCAGCTCGCCGGCCGGCGCCATGGCGATGCCGCGCTGCCGCCCCTCTCGCTGGCGGCGGATGGCGAGACCGAGCTCGAAGAGGAAGAAGTCGTCGAAGACGAGGCGGCGCCGGGCCGCGCCGAGCTCCTCCTCGGTCTGGGGGAAGTGGATGGCCCTGACGGCGTCGGACAGGGCACTGAGCCGGCGGCGCCGGCGGACCGCCTCGGGCAGGCTCTCCGGCACTCTTCCGGCGTACTCCTCCTTCGCCACCATCCGCCACAAGAGGGAACGGAGCCAGCGCTGGGGAAGCCCCTCGGTGAGCCGGTAGATGGGGACGAGACGGCCGGTGTGGATGGTCTCGTCCTCGCCGTCCTCCACGACCTCGTAATCCGGATGCTGCATCTGCAGAGGGCCGTTCCTGAAGCGGGCGAGAGGCCCGTGGAGAAAGACTCTCTGCTGGCGCTCGCGGACCTTGTCGAATTTTTCCTCGAGGTAAGGCTGGTTGAACCAGACCGCCGTGAGGTAGCCGGTGCCGTCCCGGAATGTCACGGACAAGGGCACGCGCGGGTTGCCGCGCGGCGGCGGATTGACCCGCACGACCGTCCCGGCGCACGACTGGGTGATCCCCTCCGCCAGCTCCCTGAATGGGGTCAGGCGGCTCCGGTCTTCATGGCGGCCGGGGACGAAGAAGAGGGCGTCCTCGATCGTTTCGAGGCTGAGGCGGGAGAGGAGCTTGGCCCGCTGAGGCCCGACCCCCTTCAAGTACTGGAGGGGGGCCTGGAGGCCCCGGGGCGCGTCACGAGTTGCCTCGTTCACCGGCTTATGCTATATAAGGTGCTTGGCTGCAGCAACCCGACATCCCCCTCGAAGGAGCCACGATGGCGCGGCGCTGTGATGTCTGCGGGAAAGGTCCGGCCGTCGGCAACCGGATCAGCCATGCTCACAACGTGAGCAAACGGCGCTGGCTGCCCAACCTGGTCTCGATGCGGGCCATGGTCCGCGGGACCCCCAAGCGGCTCCGCGTCTGCACCCGCTGCCTCAAGGCCGGGAAAGTTACCAAGGTCCTCTAAAAAACGACCCCTCACCCCCACCCTCTCCCCCGCGGGGAGAGGGCAGGGTGAGGGGGATGAGTGCCGGTGGGAGGCCGCCACCCCCCACCGAGGTGTGCTGCAGACTCTACTTCTTCTTTTTCTTGGTTGCCTTCTTTTTCGCCATTCAGTTTTCACCTCCTTTCTTACACGAGTCGTCTCGCTACACATCGGGTCCTAGCGCTTCTTGCCCTTCTTCTTCGCTTTCTTCTTTGCCATCGCTCGGTTTCACCCCCTCTCCCCCTCAGTACCCCATGGCTTCACGCCGGAGGTACTCCGCCTGCTCTCGACCTCGCCGCTCGTAGCGGTAAAGGTCCGCGTAGAGCTGCGGAAGGCACACGACCGACAGGCCGCTCTTTTCCAGCCGGCTGTAAAAGGCGCCCTGGTCGTACGGCGTCAGGAGATGCACGTTTCCCTCCCCCTCGCCGGGCCGGAGCCCGAGCGCGCGGGCGAAGGGATCCAGAGGCCCCTCCAGGTAGCAGTGGATGACGGGAAAGCGGATATTGGGGGCGACGAGCGCCGCTCCCGAGTGAAGCGTGAAGGCGTAGCGGCGTCCCTCGGCCTGGGCCAGGCGCGCGATCTCGGCCATCAGCCGCCGGGTGATCCGCTCGGGCGAGAAGTACGCCGCGATGGCGTTCTGGCGGTAGGAGTAGCTCTCGCACCAGGCCTCCAGGAGATCGGCCGGCTTGGCCAGGTGGATCCGCTGGTGCTCCCCCCGGAGGATCCAGGCGAGCTCTTCGAGGCGCTTCACCACGTTGTGGCAGTGGCCGAGGCTGACCTCCGCGGCCTTGGCCAGCTCTTCGAGACGCCAGGCGTGCTGCGGGTCCACGAGCAGCACCCGCACGACGCGCGTCGCCCGGGGAGCGAACAGCGACTTGAGCGGCCGGTTGGAGGGACGGACGTTGGGCTTCCCCTCTTTTTCGATGAGGACGTTCTCGAACGCGAGGGAGCAGTTGCCGGACAGATCGAGATAGCCGAAGCCGTTGCGGCGGAGGAGCGAGGCCGACTGGGGGCCGATGTACTCCGCCACCGCGACCGGGTACGCCGCGGGCAGATCGCGCCGGATATCGCTCAACCGGGTGACGGCCTCCCGAATCTGACGGGGCTGGCCGAGCCCGCCGACTTCCAGCGCCAGCAGATGCTCGTGTCCCCCCATCTGGAATTTCACCAGCAGATCGGCACGTTGATCGCCCACCTTGGCGTCCGGCATCTCTTCCCAAGTCTTCACTTTGGGAAAGAGCTCCCGCAGCCGCTGGGCCGCCAGTTTCCGAATCTCTTCAAACTTTCGCATTGTTTCACTTGTCCCTGCTGTTTCAGCATCTGCTGAAAACCTAGAAGAAGTTGAAAGCCTTGTCAAGGAAAAAACTTAGCGGGGACTAGAACAGCAGGCGGGTGATTCAGTCGTCCTCGGAGCGCTCGAACTCGGCCATGGTGTCGTCGTCCAGGCCGAAGTAGTGGCCGACCTCGTGGATCACCACGTCGCGGATCAGCTCGGCCATCTCCGCCTCGTCGGCGCAGTCCTCCTCGATGGGCCCCTGGTAGATCGTGATCGTGTCGGGGAGCACGTTCCCGTAGGACGAATCGCGGCGGGTGAGATCGACCCCGCGATAGAGACCGTAGAGCGTGTCGGGGGGCTCGATCCCCATCTCCTCGAGGGTCCCGGCGTCGGCCCAGCCGTCCACGACCACGGCGATGTTCTTCATCTTCTGGCGGAAGCGCCGCGGCAGGGTCTTGAGGGCCCGCTCGACGAGGGATTCGAACTCGGCCCGGGTCACTACAGGCCCCGGACGCGCTCGACCTTCATGACGTCCCTGACCTCGCGGATGGCTTCGATGATCTGCTGGAGTTGATGCAGGTCGGCCACTTCCACCACGAAGTGGTTGATGCCCTTGCGGTCCTCGGTGACGGTGATTTCGGCCTTGGTGATATTCCCATGCCGCGACGAGATGGCCGCCGAGATCTCGGCCAAGAGCCCCGGACGGTCGCGCCCGATGTAGACCGCGATCTTCACCGGACGGGCCGCGGGCTCCGCCACGTCCCACTCCACCCCGACGACCCGCTCCTTGTCCAGGAGCCCATGCGCGACGGTGTGGCAATCCCGCGTGTGGACGGTCAGCCCGCGCCCCCGGGTGATGAAGCCCACGATGGGATCGCCGTGGACGGGCGTGCAGCACCTGGCGAAGCGCACCAGGAGGTCCTCCACGCCGCGGATCTTGACGCCGCCATCGCTCTTGGCGGGACGGGCCGCCTTCTGGGGCTTGGCCTCGGGGCCGCGCTCCGCCTCGAGCACTTCCCCGGGGGCCAGCTTCGTCAGCACCTGGTGGACCCCCGTCTTCCCGTAACCGATGGAGGCCAGGAGGTCGTCGACCGAGGGGAAGCCGAGATCCGTGAGGACCTTCTTCACCACCTCCTCCGACCCCAGGAGGGTGGCCGGGGAGAGGCGGTACTTCCGCGCCGCCCGCTCGAAGAGCTCGCGCCCGAGGCTCAGCGAGCGCGCGCGCTCCTCGGTCTTGAGCCACTGGTTAATCTTGGAGCGGGCGCGCGAGGATTTGACGATCTTGAGCCAGTCGCGGCTCGGATGCTGGGTGGGTGAGGTGACGATCTCGACGATGTCCCCCTGCCTGAGCGTGTAGCGCAGGGGCACCAGCTTGCCGTTGACCTTGGCGCCCGCGCAGTGCTGGCCGACCTGGGTGTGGACCGCGAAGGCGAAGTCGATGGGCGTCGAGCCCTCGGGAAGCGCCTTGACGTCCCCCTTGGGGGTGAAGACGTACACCTCATCGGGGAAGAGGTCCACCCGCACACTCTCCATGAACTCGCGCGGGTCCTTCATCTCCTGCTGCCACTCCATCAGCTGCCGGAGCCAGACGAGGGACTGGTCGAACTTGTCCTTGTCGCTCTTCTTCTCCTTGTAGAGCCAGTGGGCCGCGATCCCTTCCTCGGCGACCCGGTGCATCTCCCGGGTGCGGATCTGGATCTCCACCGGGTCCCCTTTGGGGCCGATGACCGTCGTGTGGAGCGACTGGTACATGTTGACCTTCGGCATCGCGATAAAGTCCTTGAACCGCCCCGGCACCGGCTTCCAGAGCGAGTGGATCACCCCCAGGGCGCCGTAGCAGTCGCGCACCGAGTTCGTAATCACTCGAACAGCCGTCAGATCATAGATCTCGTCGAACTCCCGACCTTGATCATGCATCTTCTTCCAGATGGAGTAGAAGTGCTTGGGCCGCCCGCGGATCTGGGCCTCGATCTCGACCTCGCCGAGCTTCTTCTCCAGGATGGCGATGACCTGGTTGATCTCGGCCTCCCGCTCCAGCCGCCGCTTCGCCACCCGCCGCTGGAGGTCCGCGTAGTCCTCCGAGTGGAGGCAGCGCAGGGCCAGGTCCTCGAGCTCGGCCTTCACCTTGGCCATGCCCAGCCGGTGGGCCAGCGGGGCATAGATGTCCAGGGTCTCCTCGGCGATCTTCCGGCCCTTGTCCTGGACCAGGTAGTCCAGCGTGCGCATGTTGTGGAGGCGGTCGGCCAGCTTGATCATCAGCACCCGGATATCTCGGGCCATGGCCACCAGCATCTTGCGGAAGTTCTCGGCCTGGCGCTCCTCCTTGGAGGAGAAGGCCAGCTTGCCGATCTTGGTCACGCCGTCCACCAGGTCGGCGATCTCGACCCCGAACTCGCGGGTCAGGTCGTCCTTGGTGGCGCGCGTGTCCTCGAGGACATCGTGGAGCAGACCGGCGGTGACCGTGGTGACGTCCATCTTGAAGTTGACGAGGAGGCCAGCGACTTCGAGGGGATGGGAGAGGTACGGTTCGCCCGAGGCGCGCTGCTGCCCCTGGTGGGAGACCTCAGAGAAGCGGTAGGCGCGCTTGACCAGGTCCAGGTCGGCCCCGGGCTGGTATTTCGGAATCTCCTCGATCAACGTTTGGAGCTGCGTCACGCCGTTTCCACCTTACCGCCTTGTAACTCATTATTTTCTCACGCTGATCCGGCTTTTGCCACGGCTTTTTTAGCCCGGCGGGCCCGCGCCTCGGCCCAGGCCGTCCAGTCCACGATGAGCGCCCCGGCGATGTAGATCGTGGAGTAGGTGCCCGTGATCACCCCGACCGTGAGGACGAAGGCGAGATCCTCGAGGACCTTGCCGCCGAAGAAGAGAAGCACGCTCGTGGCCATGAACGTGGTCAGGGCCGTGAGGACGGTCCGGGAGAGGGTCTGGTTGATCGCGATGTTGATCTGCTCGGCGAAGGGGAGCCCCTTCTTGAACCCCTTCCCCCGGTTCTCCCGGATCCTATCGTAGGCGACGATCGTGTCGTTCACCGAGTAGCCGATGATGGTGAGGAGGGCCGCCAGGACCGGCAACGACATCTCCCGCCCCGTGAGCGACATGGCCCCGAGGCAGACCAGCACGTCGTGGACGATGGCGAGGATCGAGGCCACCCCGCCCTTGAAGTCGAACCGGATCACCACGTAGATCAGGATCCCGATCATCCCGTAGAAGACAGCCTGGAGGGCCTGGAGCTGGAGGGCCCGCCCCACCTGGGGACCGACGAACTCCACGCGCCGGATCTCGGGCTTGCCGAGGGAGGGGTCGGCCGCCAGGGCCTCCTGGACCCGGCGGGTCACCTCCTCCGGCGGGACCTCCGTCAGGGGGAGGCGGAGGATGAACTCGCGCGGGTCGCCGAACTCCTGGATCACGCTCTCCCCCAGCCGGATCTGGTCGAGGGCCCGCCGGATCCGCTCGACCGGCGGCGCCTGCTCGAAACGGACCTGGATCAGGGTCCCGCCGGAGAAGTCGATGCCGTAGCGGATCCCGCCCTCGCGCCACACGGAGACGAGCCCCACGGCGATGAAGATCACGGAGACCAGGTAGGCCCAGCGGCGCTTGCCGATGAAGTCGTAGGCGGAGTCCTTGAAGAGCTGCCACATGGCTCAGATGGAGAGCGACTCCACGCGCCGACGGCCCGTGTAGAGCAGGTCGAAGAGGAAGCGCGTGAAGAAGACGGCGGTGAAGAGGCTCGCGGCGATGCCGATCATGAGCGTCACAGCGAAGCCCTTGACCGGGCCCGTCCCGAACTCGTAGAGGATGAACCCCGACACGAGCACGGTGACGTGGGTGTCCACCACAGTCCTGAAGGCGCGGGAAAAGCCGGAGTCGATCGACGCCCGCACCGTCTTCCCCGTGCGGAGCTCCTCCCGGATGCGCTCGAAAATGATGATGTTGGTGTCCACCGCCATGCCGATGGTGAGCGCGATGCCGGCGATGCCGGGGAGCGTCAGCGTGGCGTGGAAGCCGGCCATGACGCCGAGGAGGACCAGCAGGTTCAGGAGCAGCGCCACGTCGGCGATGAGGCCCGAGAGGCGGTAGTAGACGAGCATGAAGAGGAAGACGATGGCGGCCGACGCCAGGATGGCGATCATCCCCTGGCGGATCGAGTCGGCGCCCAGCGACGGCCCCACGGTCCGCTCCTCCAGGATCTTCACCGGCGCCGGCAGGGCCCCGGCCCGGAAGACGATGGCCAGGTCCGTCGCCGCCTCGGGGGTGAAGCCGCCGGTGATCTGGGCCTGGCCGGACGGGATTCGCTCGCGGATGACCGGCGCCGAGTGGACGTTGCCGTCGAGGATGATCGCCAGGTGCCGCCCAACGTTCTTCTCGCTGAGCTCGGCGAAGACCCGGGCGCCCACGTCGTTGAACGTCACCGACACGTAGGACTCGCTGGTGGTCTGGTCGATGGACATCCGCGCCGTGGCGAGGTCGGCGCCGGTGAGGAGCGTCTTCCGGTGCACCACGAAGGGGACCCGGCGGACCTCCTGCCGGGTCTGCTTGTCGATGACCCGCTGCCAGAGGAGTTCCCGGCCCTCGGGCGGCCCCTCGCGGACGGCCTTCTCCACGTCGGCCTGCTCGTCCACGAACTTGAACTCGAGGAGGGCGGTCTTGCCGATGAGCGCCTTGGCCCGCTCGGGATCCTGAACCCCGGGGAGCTGGATCAGGATGCGGTTCTCCCCCTGCTGCTGAATCGTGGGCTCGGCCACCCCGAACTGATCCACCCGGTTCCGGATCGTCTCGATCCCCTGGCGGATCGCCAGATCCCGCTGCGTGGCCGCCTCCCGCTCCCTCAGGGCGAGGAGAATCCGGCCGGCGGACTGGTCCGCGCTCTTCCGGTCATAGGCCGGGAACTCGTTCAGCACGATCAGGGCATCGTTCCAGGACTGGGGCGACGCCAGCTGAAGGACGATCTCCGTGGTCCCCTGGCGCGCGGCCTGCGTGACCCCGATCCCCTTCTTCTCCAGCGATCCCCGGATGTCGGCGGCGGCCCGCTCCACCTGGCTCTCGAGGGCCTTGTCCACGTCCACACCCAGCACCAGGTGGATCCCGCCCTGGAGGTCGAGCCCGAGGTTCAGGGTCGGCGGGAGCAGGCCCCCTTTCCTCGCCAGAGCGCCCCCGGGGCCGTAGAGATACTCCCGGATGCCGGGGGGAGGGTAGAGGTAGATCAGGGAGCCGAGGATGACGGCGAGGACGATCGCGATGCGGAGCCCGAGGTATCGGCGCATTCGGGCCGCTACGCCCCTTCCTTCTCGCCCTGCGCCACGACGCGCCCGATGGCGCTGCGGTCGAACTCCAGCTTCACCTGATCGGCCACCTTCAGCACGACGGTGTGCTCGTTGAGGCCGACCACGGTGCCGTGAAGCCCGCCGGACGTCACCACCTTGTCTCCCCGCTTGACGGCATTCAGCATGGCTTCCCGCTGCCTCCGCTGTCGCTGCTGGGGGCGGATCAGGAGGAAGTAGAAGATCGCGAACAGCGCGGCCAGGAAGAGGATCTGGACCATGGCCGAGCCCGACCCCGAGCCGCCCGGCATCGGGACGGCGGCGTAGGCAAGGTCGGCGGCGTGGGCAATCGACATTTCAGGCCTCCGTGCTTTCCAGAGTGGCGGACGAACCGCCATCGGATGATACCGCATACCGTGCCAAAAACCGAGCCCTGAATGTCTGAAACGTCCCGGCCTGGATGGCCGCGCGCATCGCCGCCATGAGGGCCAGGTAGAAGTGGAGGTTGTGCAGGCTCAGCAGGCGATAGGCGAGCAGCTCCCGCGCCGCGAAGAGGTGGCGGAGGTAGGCCCGGGAGAACGTCCGGCACGTATAACAGAGGCACCCCTCGTCCGCGGGGCGCGGGTCGGTCGCGTAGCGGGCCTGCTTGATCGTGAGGGCGCCGGCGGCGGTGAAGAGCTGGCCGTTCCGAGCATTGCGGGTGGGGAGCACGCAGTCGAACAGGTCCACGCCGCGGGCCACCGCATCCAGGAGATCCGGCGGCGTCCCCACTCCCATCAGGTAGCGCGGCCAATCCTTGGGCAGGAGCGCCGCGGTGAATTCCAGGAGGTCGAGCATGAGGGGCTTCGGCTCCCCCACCGCGAAGCCGCCGATGGCGTACCCGTCGAACTCGAGGGCGCAGGTCTCCTCCACGGCGCGGCGCCGCACATCCTCATAGCCGCCCCCCTGGACGATCCCGAACATGGCCTGGCGCCCTTCGCCGCGCCCCCAGGCGGCCTTCGCTCGAGCCGCCCAGCGGAGCGTGAGGGCCAGCGACGCCTCGGTCTGAGCGCGGGGAGCGGGATGGGCCAGGCATTCATCCAGGGGATGGATGATGTCGGCCCCGAGGGCCTGCTGGATCTCCACCGACAGCTCCGGCGTGAGGAGGTGCTCGGCCCCATCCAGGTGGGATCGGAACCTGACGCCCTCTTCGGTCACCTTTCCCAGCGAAGCCAGGCTGTACACCTGGAACCCGCCCGAATCGGTCAGGATCGGCCCCTCCCAGGCCATGAAGCGATGGAGGCCTCCGAGCTCGGCGACGAGCCGGTGCCCCGGACGGAGGAAGAGATGGTAGGTATTGGCCAGGACGATCTGGGCCCCGATCTGGCGGAGATCTTCCGGCGTGAGGCTCTTGACCGACCCCTGGGTCCCCACGGGCATGAAGGCCGGTGTCTCTACCACCCCGTGGGCGGTGGTAAGGCGCCCCACGCGGGCCACGCCATCGGTCTTCAGCAGCTCAAACCGCATCGGGATCTCCCCCCTCACCCCACTCATAATCCCCTCACCTTCATCCTCTCCCCCCCGAGGGGGAGAGGGCAGGGTGAGGGGGAGAGGAGAAAAGGTGAGGGGCATCTGAGTTGGGCGGCGTGAGGGGGTCCATTAGGCGATCAGCATCGCGTCGCCGTAGGAATAGAACCGGTACCCGGAGTCCACGGCGTGGCGGTACGCGTCCAGCACGAACTCGCGCCTGGCGAAGGCGCACACGAGCAGGAGCAGCGAGGAGCGCGGCAGATGGAAGTTGGTCAGGAGGGCGTCGATCACCTTGAAGCGATAGCCGGGATAGATGAACAGGTCGGTGGGCCCGGACATGGGCCGCACCCTGCCCTGCGCGTCCGCCGCCGACTCGAGCGCGCGGCAGGTCGTCGTTCCCACGGCGATGACTCGACGCCCGTCGGCCTTGGCCGTGTTGATCGCGCCGCCGGCCTCCGGAGAGATCGTCATTTCCTCCGCCTCCATCCGATGCCCTTCAACCCGGGCGGAACGAATCGGGCGGAAGGTGCCGGGCCCGACGTGGAGCGTGAGGGTCTCGATCGCGATCCCCCTGGCCTTCAGCCGATCCAGAAGCGCCGGGGTGAAGTGAAGACCCGCCGTGGGGGCCGCCACCGACCCGTCGCGCGCCGCGTACACCGTCTGATACCGCTCCCAGTCCTCCTGCCCGGGCTTCTGGTGCCGCGTGATGTAGGGCGGCAGCGGCGGCAGCCCATAGCGCTCGAGGACCTCGCGGACCGAGCCGCCGGCCTCCAGCTCGACGATCCGCCGGCCCTCTCCCGCGACGCCGACGACCCGGGCCCTCACCTGCCCGTCACCGAAGACGACGACGGCACCGGGGCGACAGCGCTTCGCCGGCCGGGCCAGCGCCTCCCAGGCCGACCCTCCCGCGGCCTTGACAAAGAGCAGCTCCACCGGGCGCCCCTCGGGCTCGAGGCGCCCCAGGAGCCGCGCCGGGATCACGCGCGAATCGTTGACGACGAGCAGGTCGCCCGCGCGCAGGAGGTCCGGCAGCTCGCCGAAGGCGCGATCCTCCCAGCGGCCCGCGGCGCGGTCGCACACCAGGAGCCGCGAGGCGTCCCGCTGCTCGGCCGGGTACTGGGCGATCCGCTCGGGCGGCAGAGGGTAATCGAACAGGCCGACATCCATGACCCACCGAGTCTAAGCCGCCCGCGCCCCGATTTCAAAACCGTTGACGCTCTCGAACCATCGGGATATACTCCCGGTGATACCCGAATAGGAGGCGCTGCGATGTCCAAGATGCTGTCGCTAAAATTGCAGGACGGTGTGTACGAGGAAACGGAAGAGATCCTGCGCAAAAGCCGAAAGGCCAGGAATGCCTACTTTAACGAAGCCATCAACCTGTATAACAAGCTCTGGCGGCGCAAGCTCCTGAAGCGCGAACTCACAAAAGAATCAGCTCTGGTTTCAGCCGACTCCCTAGAGGTCTTGGAGGTCTTTGAGCGGCTGGAAGACAAACTCAGCGAGTAGGGCGCCATGGAAATCAAGAAATGGCGCGTCTACGTGGCGAATCTTGACCCGCGGATGGGAACGGAGCCCGGAAAGGTACGTCTGGTCGTTGTCGTCCAGACCGATCTGCTGAACGGGACACATCCCTCAACCGTGGTGTGCCCCCTCACCACCAATGTCCGCCCGCAGGCTCGCTTCTTGAGGGTGCACCTCGCTGCGGGGGAAGCGGGCTTGAAGGAGCCGTCCGATATCATGGTGGACCAGCCGCGGGCCATCGACAACCGCCGACTTCTCAGACAACTCGGCACAATCTCACGTCGGAACCAGTCCAGACTCGCTTCGAATCTCAGAGTCCTAGTGACCTAGCCCCGGCCCGATTTCGCCTCACTTCACCGAGGCGGCTTGGGTGAGCTTGCCGCGGATCGCCTCGGCGCGCGCCTCCAGCGGCGCCGCCATCCGCGGGTGGTCCATCGCCCGCAGGAGCGCGGCGTAGTTCTCGAGGCTCGCGGCCACCTGCGGGTGCTCGGGGCCAAACGCCTTCTCCCGGATCTCCCACGCGCGGCGATAGAGGAACACCGCTTCGCGGTGCTTGCCCTGCTCGTGGCGGAGCACGGCCAGGTTGGTGAGCGTGCTGGCCACGTCGGGGTGCTCGGGGCCGAGGACCTTCTCCCGGATCGCCAGCGCCCGCCGGTAGACCGGCTCGGCCCGCTCGAAGTCCCCCTGCGACGCATAGAGCAGGCCCATGTTATTCAGGTCGGTGGCGACGCTCGGATGCTCGGTCCCCAGCGCTTTCTCATCAATGGCCAGGGCGCGCGCGAAGAGCGGCTCGGCCTCAGCGTGCCTGCCTTGGGTGACGTGGAACAGCGCCAGGTTGTTCAGGCTCGTGGCGACCTGGGGATGCTCCGGCCCCAGGGCTTTCTCGGCGATGGCCAGGGCGCGCGCGAAGAGCGGCTCGGCCTCGGCAGACCGGCCCCCAGCCGCATAGAGCACCCCGAGGTTGTTGAGGCTCGTGGCCACGTGGGGGTGTTCCGGCCCCAGCGCCTTCTCCCGGATTTCGAGCGCCCGGGAGTAGAGCGCTTCAGCCTCCGCGTATTTCCCCTGGGCGAGACGGACCCCCGCCAGGTTGTTGAGGCTCGTCGCCACGTCAGGATGCTCCAGCCCTCGGGCTTTCTCGGCGATCGCCAGCGCCCGGCTCGCAAGCGGTTCCGCCGCGCCGGCTTGGCCCTGAGCGCGGTAGAGCTCCACGAGCGCGTTCAGGCTCTGGGCCACCTCCGGGTGCTCCGGCCCCAACGTCTTCTCGCGGATCCCGAGCGCCCGACGGAGAAGCGGTTCGGCCCGCGCGTATTGTCCCTGGGCGGCGTAGATGGAGCCGAGGTTCTCCAAGCTCGCGGCCACATCCGCGTGCTGCGCCCCCAGCACTTTCTCGCGGATCGCCAGCGCCTGGCGGGACAGGGGCTCGGCGCGGACGGCCTGACCCCGGGCGGCGTACACCGAGGCCAGGTTGTTGAGGCTCGCCGCCAGGCGGGGATCCTCCGGTCCGAATGCCTCAGCCTCCTTGAGGGCGGCGGAGAACTTTTCTTCGGCCTCGGCATAGTGACCCCGCTGGTGCGCGCTCATCCCGGCGGCCATGGTCGTCTCCCAGGCTCCGCTCTGGGCAACTGCGGCTCCGGGCCAGAGGGCCAGAGCCAGCACACCGGCCAGACACCGAATCGCTCGATTCATCGCGGCACCCCCTCAGATGTTCACGGTCAGCGCGAGGCTGACGTGGTGAGGCTTGCCGTCCCCGCCGTTGGGCGGCGTGGGAAACGGCTGAGCCCGGTTAAGAGCGGCCCGGATGCTCTCCCCTACTTGAGCGTTCGCCGGGTTCACCGTGAGACGGAGCGCGCTGGCCCGCCCGGCCGGCGTCAGGTCAAAGCCGAGCAAGACCAGGTAGACCTCGCGAGCTGTCGCGGGGTAGCGCAGCTCCCGATAGATCCGCCCCAGGATCAGCTCCTCGTACATCGAGCGCCGATCCGTTGAAGGCGCCGGCCGTCTCAGCGTCCTGAGGGCTCTCAATCTGGGGAACCAGGCACGTCGCGCGAGGGCTCCCGAGTCCGGGATGGCGAGATAGGCCCGGTAGTTCGACACCCTCACCCGGCAGCGGGGACAGGTGTCGCCCACGACTTCGCCAAACCCGCACTTCGGACACGCCTCTGACACCGCGGCTACCGCATGACCTCGGTTGAACATGGGGCCCCCCCTTTGTTGGAATGGGCGGGATGTCTCTGCCAGAGGGAAACGGAGCAACCTCTCTGCCAGCCGCGGGCCGAGCCGGAACTCATTGAAACGGCTGAGCAGTTTCGCTTCGTCAGGAAGCCGACACTCGGGGCGCTGTCAGGCCAGCCGACACCTGCGTGCGGACATCGTCAGCGGGAAGACAGCCGGGAGCGGGCAAAGCTAGCCGATCCTGGAGCCGGGAGGGACAGGCTCGTCGGGGCGGAGGAGGACCACCTCGCGCGACTTGGTGTAGGCGCCCATCACGAGGACCTCGGAGACGAACGGGCCCACCTGCTTCGGGGTGAAGTTGACGACGCAGACCACCTGGCGGCCGACCAGATCCGCCAGCCGGTAGCGGTCGGTGATCTGGGCGCTCGAGCGCTTGACTCCGAGCGGCCCCAGGTCCACCCAGAGCCGGTAGGCGGGCTTCTTCGCCTCGGGGAACTCCTGGGCGTCCACCACGACGCCCACGCGCATGTCCACCTTCTCGAAATCGCTCCAGCCGATCATCGGAGCAGCGCGAGGGCGGCGCCCGGGTAGTAGTACTCCAGGATCTGATAGGCGCGGTGCCCCTGCTCGGCCATGGCCTTGGCGCCCCACTGATCCATCCCCGCGCCGTGGCCGTAGCCGCGGCCGGCGAAGCGCGCGTACTGGCCGTCCACCGCCACCGCGAAGAGCGTGCTCTTGAGCGTGTCGTAGCCCAGGATCCGCCTGAAGTCGGCCCCGGAGAGCCGGGCCGTCCCGCGCGTGCCGTGCACGGCGATCCGCAGCACCCTGAGCGAGCGGGACCGCTCGAGCACCTCCAGGCGTACCACCGTGCCGACGGAGACCCCTCCCCTCCGCAGGAGCTCGGTCAGCTGGCCGATCGGCATGTCCAGGTTCCAGGCGAAGTGGGGCGAGTCCCCCGAAAACTCCGAGCGCACCGCCCTGAGCGCAGGCATGTTCCGCGCGGCGAAGACCAGGCGCGGGTCCTCCGTGTGGCCGCCGCTGTCGGTGTGGTAGAAGGCGGGAAAGAGCCGTCCCTCCCACGTCAGGATCTGCCCCTCCGTGTCCCTCACGGCCTCCCAGACAGGCGAGGTCCCCGCGACCTTCCCGGCGTACTGCTGGTTCGCCGTCGAGGCCAGGATGTGATACGGCTTGGCCGCGTTGAGCCAGCGGTGATAGGCGGCGTAGGTCCGGGCGACGATGGCCTGGGCCTTGAGCGTCTCCGGCGGCCACCGGTCCGAGGCCTCGGCCTTCAGGACGCCGGCCAGGTACTGCTCGAACGGCAGCTCGTTCACGACGACGAGCCCATCGCCATTTCTCAAGATTTCGAGCGACCCCGGGTACTCCCGGCCGTTCAGCCGGAGGGCGCCCGCCCCCGCCGGCAGAAGGCGCGCGCCGGCGACCCTTCGCCCTTCTACATCGAGGCCGCCATTCCGGAGGGCGACGCGCACGGTCGCCGGGCGTCCCGCGAGCAGCGGCTGCCCCTGGAGGTCGCTGACCAGGATCGCGCCCCCACCCACCTCGACGCTCTTGAGCCCGTCGGCCACCGCGACGCGGATCGTCCCGCTGGCCCACGCCGGAGCGGGAACCACTAGGAACAGGCAGAGCGCGAGCCCCGTTAGCGCCGAGTGAAGAGGGAGAAGATGAGGGTCAGGATGACGGAGAGGAGGATGGACGTGGCGAGGGGAAAGTAGAAGCTCCAGTTTCCGCGCTGGATGTAGATGTCGCCCGGCAGTCGCCCGATCCACGGCACCTTTCCCGATAAATTCCCCAACAGCAGGAATATCCCCCCCAGAATTATCATGACGACCCCGAAACCAATGAGTAATTTCCCCAGCCCGCCCAGCTCAGGCACGGCCGATCACCCCCTACAGCGGCAGCTGCCCCTGCCCGCCATGCCCAGCCGGAGCCGGGTAGCCCAGGTGGGAATAGGCCCCGGCAGTGGCCCGGCGGCCGTTGGGGCTCCGCACGATGAAGCCGATCTTCAGCAGATAGGGCTCCACCATCTCGACCAGCGTCTCCGCCTCGTCGTTGATGGTGGCGGCCACCGCCTCGATCCCCACCGGCCCCCCGCCGTACTGCTCGATGATCGCGGTGAGGAAGCGGCGGTCCAGCCGGTCCAGCCCGCGGCCGTCCACTCCCTCCCGGTCCAGGGCGTCGTGGGCGACCTCCCCGGTGATCACGCCGTCTCCCTTGACCTGGGCGTAATCCCGGACGCGGCGCAGGAGGCGGTTCGCGATCCGGGGGGTGCCGCGGGAGCGGCGCGCGATCTCCTCCGCCCCCGGCCGCTCCACGGAGGCGCCCAGGATCGACGCCGAGCGCAGGATGATCCGGCAGAGCTCCTCGTCCGAGTAGAAGTCCAGGTGGTGGAAGATCCCGAAGCGCTCCCGGAGCGGCGAGGTGAGCATCCCCGGCCGCGTGGTCGCCGCCACCAGCGTGAACGGCCGGAGCGCGTAGCGGAGCGTCCGGGCGTGGAGGCCCTTGTCGATGA
Organism: Candidatus Methylomirabilota bacterium; assembly: GCA_038042325.1. GTDB lineage: Bacteria > Methylomirabilota > Methylomirabilia > Rokubacteriales > CSP1-6 > CSP1-6. The sequence goes on along the minus strand of JBBTEL010000026.1, from coordinate 1,796 downwards.
CAAAGTTGACGGCGAAGTCCTCCATGGCCGGATAGAGCAGCTCCTCGATCACGCGCGGCAGCCGGTGGACCTCGTCGATGAAGAGCACGTCGCCCTCGGCCAGGTTGGTGAGGATCCCCATGAGGTCGGCGCCCCGCTCCAGGGCCGGCCCCGAGGTGGGCACGATCTGGGCGCCCATCTCGTTGGCGACAATGTGGGCCAGCGTGGTCTTGCCGAGGCCGGGGGGCCCGTAGAGGAGGACGTGGTCGAGGGGCTCGCTGCGCTGGCGGGCGGCCTCGATGGAGACGCGGAGGCTCTCGACCGCCTCGCGCTGCCCGACGTAGTCGTCCAGGCGCTGGGGGCGGAGCTGGCGCTCCACCTGCGCCTCCTCGGGCAGCGGCAGCCGGCTCAGGATCCTCGCTTCATCCATCCCGCCCCAATATTACCCCATCGGGGCGCCAACCCTGACACTCCCCTCCTGCACCGGGCGTTCAGCAGGGAGCCTTGAAAGCCCACATACAAGGGTTGACTCCTTATTTTCGATTCTGGATAATCCCGCTAATAGACTTCTCTGCTATTTTCACCGCCGAAAATTAGAGGGAAAACGTGGCTGGAGCGCCTGGACGGCACATTCGCTGCCCCGGGGGGTACACGGCCTTCGTCCCGGACCCCCTCCCGCCTGAACTCTCCTGGACGCCGGAGCTGGTACGCCCCCTCTCGGACGCCGACCGCATGATCGGCCGGCTGGCCGGTGAGGGGGGACGGTTGCCCAACCCCCATCTGCTCATCCGCCCGTTCGTCCGCCGGGAGGCGGTGCTCTCGAGCCGGATCGAGGGGACGCAGACCACGCTCGGCGAATTGCTGGCGGCGGAGGCCGGGGCAGCCGTGGAGCGCAGCCCGGCCGACCTGCGCGAGGTGGGCAACTATGTCGTGGCGCTGGAGCACGGCATCAAGCGCCTCAAGAAACTTCCCCTCTCCCTCCGGCTGGTGCGAGAGGTGCACGAAAAGCTCATGGCCGGCGTGCGGGGCGACTACGCCACCCCCGGGGAGTTTCGTCGATCCCAGAACTGGATCGGTCCGCCGGGAGCCACGCTGGCGAATGCGGTCTATGTCCCGCCTCCGCCGACCGAGCTGACGGGGTGCCTGGGGAACTGGGAGAAGTTTCTGCACGACCGGACCTTGCCGCCCCTGGTCCAGATCGCGCTGGCTCATTCCCAGTTTGAGGCGATCCATCCATTTCTCGATGGCAACGGACGCGTCGGCCGCCTGTTGATCACCCTGTTCCTGGTCGAGCGATCCATCCTGCCGACGCCCTTGCTGTACCTGAGCGCGTTCTTCGAGGCGACTCGGCGCGACTATTACGACCGACTCCGAGACGTGACCGAGCGTGGGGAATGGTCGGATTGGTTGCAATACTTTCTCAATGGCGTCGCGCGGCAGGCTGAGGATGCCCTGGGGCGGGCTGAGCGGATCAACAGGCATCTCGCCCAGTGGAGGGTTGCCGTCTCGGGGACACCCTCGAAAGTGCCTCTGGCCCTCGTGGATCAACTCGCGGCCAACCCATTTCTCACCGTCAAGGGAGCAGCGAAGCGGTTTGGCGTGGCGTTCACCACGGCCCAGCGTGCGGTGGCGAAGCTCGAGGAATTGTCCATCATCACGGAGATCAGCCGCGCCAAGCGCGATCGCGTATACTGCGCCAGGGCCCTCCTCGACATCCTCGAAGAGCCGGCCCGACTGACGAGCATGGAGGTCTGAGGAGGGGCCCGATGAAGGTGGGGATACTGGAAATCCTGGGATTGCCAGCCCGTTATCCGACC
>JBBTEL010000025.1:0-5675 GCA_038042325.1 Candidatus Methylomirabilota bacterium | reverse complement strand
CCCCGGAGGCTCATCTTCCCCGTGAGCCGGGCTCCCTGCCAGGTCCCGCCCATTCCCGTGAGCGCCATCAGGGCCAGGAGCGGGTAATCGACCTGTCCCCGCGCCACGTGCCCCACCCACCCGAAGGCCCCCATCAGGAACCCGATCACCAGGTTGCTCCCGGCCGCCACGCGCGGGTCGATCCCCAGGATCGTGATGAGCGCCGGGAGCCTGAGGCTTCCCAGGATCAACCCCACGGCCCCGCCGAGGAGGCCGATGGCGAGGGCCACCAGCGCTTCGGCGGCGATCCGGCCGGGCGTCCAGTGATGGCCGTGGGACTGCGTTGCCGGGGAAGCCACCGGGCTCTCCTTCGGCCGCTCGCGCCGGGCGCGAAGGAGAAGCTCGACGCCCTGCCAGACTACGAGAACGCCGGCGAGACCGATCAGCAGCGCCTCGGGCGCCCACCCGCTGACGAAGCCGCCGATAAACGCGCCAACCACGGCGGGAATCCCCTGCACCGCCACGACCCACGGATCCACGCGGCGATCGCGGAAGTGCCGGACGGAGCCGGTTGCGGCGCTGAGGGTGCTGACCAGGATGTTGGTCCCCGCCGCCACGGGCGCCGGCATCCCCAGCAGCAGCAGGAACGGCAGGCGCATCGTCCCCAGTGCGAGCCCGACAATCCCTCCCAGCACGCCGACGCCATACGAGAGGACGGTCAGAAACAGGGCCTCCCAGAGGGGAACGGGCGACGGCAGCCCGAAGGCCGAGAGGGGAACGGTCACCGCCCCGCGGCCTGGCGGTAGCCGACGAGCTCGAGCAGATTTCCGTCGGGATCCAGGAAGTAGAGACAGTCGTGGTCGCCCCAATCGATGGGCGCGTGGTGGGGAATGCCCTCCGCCTTGAACAGATCAAGGGCGCGGCGGAGATCCTCGTAGGAGACCTCGAAGGCGTGGTGGCTCTTGCCGAGCGGGTTTTCAATCTGGTCGAGGCCGCCCGGCGAGCGCCCGGGCTTCCAGAAGAGCGCGCAGCTCCCATCCCCGTAACGGAGCAGCACCTGATCGGGCAGGCGCATCCGGACGCTCATGCCGAGGAGCCCGGTGTAGAAGCGCTCGGCCCGCTCGAGGTCGGCGACGTCCACCCCGAAGTGATCGAGCCGCTTGACTTGCAGCATCAGAGGTCGTCGAGAGTGGCGAAGGTGGCGCCGGCGGCGCGCATCTCCTCGATGGCCCGCTCGCCGTCCCCGGGCTTGAGGTCTACGGCGCCGATCGCGTCCTGGAGGACGACCACCTGAAACCCCTCGTGAAGAGCGTCCAGCGCCGTGCACCTCACGCAGTAATCGGTGGCGAGGCCGCCGATGAAGAGGCGCTGGATGCCCCTCTCGCCGAGACTCACGGCAAAGTCCTGTCCTTCCGCATCCTGCGCCTGAAAGCAGGAATACGCGTCCTGCTCCGGATCCATCCCTTTGGAGACCATGACCGTTTCGGGAGTCAACGCCAGGTCGGGGTGGAACTCGGCACCCTTGGTTCCCTCGACGCAGTGGGGCGGCCACACCCCGCCGTAGGCCTGGAAGTGCTTGGTCACCGGCGGGTGCCAGTCGCGCGTGGCGTAGATCGGCGCCTTGAGCGCCCTGAAGCGCTGGATGTACCGGTTGAGGACCGGCACCACGCGGTCGCCGGCGTGGACGGCCAGGGACCCGCCCGGGCAGAAATCGTTCTGGACATCCACGACCACCAGGGCGTCGTAGGTTGGATCAATCTTTTCCGGCATGGCTCACCATCTCCTCCCCCGCGATCCGGGCGAGGGCCCAGGCCGCGTGCTCGCGGACCAGCGGCTCGGGGTCCGACAGGGCCCGGGTTAACGCCGGGACCGCCGCGGGGTCTTTTCGGTTACCGAGGGCCACGGCGGCGTTCCTCAGCAGCCCGCGGCGCTTGGGCCGCTTCAAGGCCGTTCCTTTGAAGCGCGCCTTGAACTCTTCCTCGGTCATCCCGAGAAGCGATGGAAGCGAGAGCGGCTCCGCCTCCGGCATCAGGGCGGCTTCGCTCGTCACGGGGGCTTTCCGGTTCCAGGGGCAGACCGTCTGGCAGAGATCGCAGCCGAACACCCACTCCCCCATCGGCTCCCGGAGGTCCGCGGGAATCGGACCCCGGTGCTCGATGGTCAGGTACGAGATGCACCGGCGCGCATCCAGCACGTAAGGCGCGACGAACGCTTCGGTCGGACAGGCATCCAGGCAGGCCCGGCACGTGCCGCACCGGTCGGGGAGCGGCCCGTCGAAATCCAGCTCGGCCGTCGTGAGCACGAGGCCGATGAAAAACCAGGAGCCCAGCTCGGGATGGAGAAGGTTGGTGTTCTTGCCCACCCACCCGAGACCGGCGCGGGCAGCCAGGTCGCGCTCGAGGACAGCGCTCGTGTCCACCGCGGCGCGCGTCCTGACTGCGGGCCCGGCGGCCTCGCTGATGAACTCACCCAGCCGCTTGAGCCGCGGCCGCATCAGGTCGTGGTAGTCGCGCCCCCACGCGTACCGGGCCACCGGCGCCCACGCCTCGGCGCCGGGCGGATCCCCCTGATAGTAGTTGAGCGCGACGGCGATCACCGAGCGGACTCCGGGGAGAAGACGCCGGGGATCGAGCCGCTCGGCCCTCCCGCGCTCGAGGTACTCCATCTCTCCCGCGTAGCCGGCGTCGAGCCAGGTCGCGAACGCGCGGCCATGATCCGGGGGATCGGCCGGGCCCACAGCCACGCGGTTGAAGCCCAGGGCCAGCGCCCGGTCTTTAACGGCGACGGTCAGAGCGGCGCGCGCGAGGATCATTGCCGGCGGGCCTTCACGATGAGATGGCTCCGCGTCAGGGTGCGGCCGCCCTTCTCCAGGAACTCCACATAGCGCTGCCGGCGCTCGTCCGCCTTCCACTTCTCCTCGCGCCCCATCGCCGCGGCGAGTCCTTCCTGGACCGTCCCGAAGCGGGTCACCTCCCGCTCCACCTCCAGGTGCTCGGGGACAAACCCGTTTTCCCGCAGGACCGAGGCGAGGCGCGCCTCGTCGTAGGCGAAGCGCGAGGGCCTTCCGGTCTCCCGCCACTGATCCACGTGGAAGGCGACGAAGGCGAGACACTCGCCGGGCGCCAGGGCGCGGGCGCAGCGGGCGATGATGGCGTCGGACATGCAGAGATGGGCGACGATCAGCTGCGGGCCGAAGGGGTCGTACTCGACGGCCTCTGCGTCAACCACGCTGAACTCGGCGTTGGCCAGCCGCTCGGCGGCGGCGCGCTGCCGCGCTTGAACGATAGCGGTCGTGTCGCGGTCTATCCCGATCACGCTCCGGCAGCGCGACGCAATCAGTAACGTCAGCCGCCCCGCGCCGCAGCCCACATCGAGGACCACCTTATCTTTGAGGTCTTCCGCCTCCAGGAGTGCCAGGAACTTCGGGCTGAGCATCCCGCCTCAGCCGGTCACCGCGCCCTCCGAGGCCGAGGAGACCAGGCGCGCATACTTGGCCATAGCGCCCCTCGTGTAGCGGGATCTGGGCGGCTTCACCGCGCGCAGGCGCTTCTTGATCTCGGCAGGAGACAGCTCCACGTCCAGCCGGCGCCGCTTCACGTCTATGACGATCGGGTCCCCGCTCTTCAGCGCGGCGATGGGGCCCCTGTCGGCCGCCTCCGGCACGATGTGGGCGATCATGAAGCCGTGGGTGGCCCCGGAAAACCGCCCGTCGGTCATGAGCGCCACCGAGTCGGCCAGCCCCGCGCCGTGGAGCGCACCCGTGACGGCCAGCATCTCGCGCATCCCAGGCCCGCCCCTGGGGCCCTCGTAGCGGATCACGATCACGTCGCCGGCCCTGACCTTTCCCTTCTTCACGGCGGCGAAGGCGTCCTCCTCTCGGTCGAAGACGCGGGCCGGCCCGCGGTGAACCAGCTTCTCATGGCCGGCCAGCTTGATCACGCACCCTCCCGGCGCGATGTTGCCTCTGAGAATGGCCATCCCTCCCGTCGGCTTCAGCGGGGAGGACAGCGGGCGAATGACCTGCTGGCCCGGCTCCTCCCGGGCCGCGCGGGCCGCCTCGCCGATGGTCCGGCCCGTCACGGTCCGCTCGTTGGGGTGGAGAACCCCCGCGTCCAGGAGCCGCTTGGCTACTACCGCCATGCCGCCGGCCCGGTACATCTCGACGGCCGTGAACCGCCCCCACGGCTTGAGGTCGGCCAGCAGCGGGGTCTTGCGCGAGATGCGGTCGAAGTCGTCGATGGAGAGCCTGACCCCGGCCTCCCGCGCCACCGCCAGGAGATGCAGCACCGCGTTGGTCGAGCCGCCCGTGGCCATGACCCCTGCGATGGCGTTCTCCAGGGCCTTCCGCGTGATGATCTGCCGCGGGGTCACCCCCTTCCGGAGGAGATCCAGGACCAGGCGCCCGCATTGGAATGCCACCTCTTCCTTGGAGGAATCCATGGCCGGGACGCCGTTGAACCCCATCGCCGAGATCCCGAGCATCTCGAAGGCCGTGGCCATGGTGTTGGCCGTGAACTGGCCGCCGCAGGCTCCCTCGCCGGGGCAGGCGCGGTTCTCGATCTCCTTGAGCTCGGCCGCGCTCATCTTCCCCGAGTTGAACGCCCCCACCGCCTCGAAGACGTCCTGGATCGTGAGGCGACGCCCCTGATACTCCCCGTACATGATGGATCCGCCGTAGAGCATGAGGCCGGGGAGGTTGAGCCGCGCCAGCGCCATGACCATCGCGGGGATCGTCTTGTCGCACCCGGAGATGCCGACCACCGCGTCGAAGAGGTGGCCGCGGGCGACCAGCTCCACAGCGTCGGCCACGTTCTCCCGGCTGATCAGGGAGGCCTTCATCCCCTCCGTCCCCATGGCGATCCCGTCGGTGACGGTGATCGTGTTGAACTCGATGGGCGTCCCGCCCGCGGCGCGGACCCCCTCCTTCACCTTTTCGGCCAGCTTCCGGTGGTTGAAGTTGCACGGGGTCACCTCGATCCAGCAGTGGGCGACGCCGACCAGCGGGCGCTTGAGGTCCTCGTCGGTGAAGCCAACGGCCTTCATCATGGACCTGGCGCCCGCGCGGTCGGGTCCCTCGAGGAGCGTGCGGCTTTTGTGGCGGGGATCGAAAGTCATAGAAGTCTCCTCTTTTCACCTGGGGCGGGCACGCCGGGCTGTCGCCACGCCCGCCCCCGCCCGATTATTGCGGTTACTGACCTGTATCGCGCGATCTCAGCGGTTGTCTTCGCGCGGCGGCCACCACGTCCGCGAGACCCATCTTCACGGAGTTGCCTGATTCTAGCCCATACCTTGACCGACTTCCAGGGGGCGTGGGAGAGTGAGGGCGTGCTCCGGCTCGTCCTGCGCGGGTACGATTTCCTCTACCGGTGGCTCCACGGGCTCACGGACCCTGCCTCCGCCGTGGGACCCGTCCTCAGAGTGCGGGTCGCGCGCCACCGCGGGCGGCCGTTGACCCTGAAGGACGGCACCCTAATTCGGCCGGGAGACCGGATCGGAGACTTCCACCTCGACAACGAGCGGATGGCGGCCCTTCACGACGGCGGCAGGCGGTCCCGCTGGGCCGGCCTGGCCTCTCGGCGGGCGTTTCACGCCTCCCTGGAGGCCCTGGCCGAGCAGGCGCTGGCGGCGCCGCGCTACGACGGGGTCCGGGCGTTCACCGCCACGACGATCTTCCACGAGGTGACCGACCTGATGGG
>JBBTEL010000024.1:0-5715 GCA_038042325.1 Candidatus Methylomirabilota bacterium | reverse complement strand
AGGCTCGTGGAGGCGATCCCGCTGAAGTATGCCCCGATGTTGCAGCCGAAAGCGATCCGGGCGCCGTAGCCCAGCAGCAGTCCCCCCAGCACCGAGGCGGCGACGATGCCGAGCGGAACGCGCCGCGCGGGAGCGAAGCGCCCGGCCAGGCCTGCTGCCAGGAGCGCGCCGAGGATGATTCCCAGATCCATCACCGATGTCACGTCGGCCAGCACCGGCGCCGCGAGCGCCGCCTGCTGGAATTCGCCGCTCCAGAAGGGCACCGTCGTGAGGTCGTACCCCACGGCCTGTAGCGCCTTGGCGCCCCAGAGCGCGAAGGCCCACGTGATCCCCCACGGATGGCCGGCGAGGACGAGCGTCAGCGCGTTGAGAACGGCGAGCACGACCCCGCCCGCCAGGAGCGGCCACGGGCCGCGGAGCGCCCGCGCCCATCCCCGAAGCGGCGGCGTCCTGGACTCTCGCGCCCCCCCGCGCCGCCGCTCGATCCACCACGTCACGGCCGTGACGAGGGCGAATGCGGCCAGTTGCACCCCCACCGCGCCCGTCCAGCCGAGGGTGTCCCCCAGCAAGACCTCGCCGAGCGACGGGGTGTTCCACCAGAAGGGCATGTGGAACGTCGCCACGACGGAGCCCGCGATGAAGGCCAGGAGCGTCAGCGTTATCGGCGTCGTGCCTCCTCCAAACTGGAAGAGGACGCCCGACCCTCAGCCGCCCCCGAGTTGCATGCCCACGCCGAAGATGAAGGCCCCGACCAGCACCGACAGCCCCACCGGCGCCACAGCCCCGCCCACGGCAGTGCCCAGCACCTCACCCGAGGCCAGCATGGGAGCGAAGAGCAGCGTGGCCACGGCCAGCATCAGCATCTGGGCCCGGAGGCCGCGGCCGTCGCCAGTGGTGACGAAGACTCGGAAGGCCGTGGTGAAACCGAAGACGGAGTGATAGAGGACAAGGCCACAGCCAGCCCCCACCAGGAACAGCGCCGCCTGCCTGAGCCCGTAGTCCGCCCCGAGCCAGAGTGCCCCGCTCAGGAGCAGCGCCCCCGCCGCCCCCACCACCAGCGGCTGGACGCGCCTCGGCCGCTGCTCAGCGGCAACGCCGGCGGGCCCTTCAACGGTGAGCGTCCGAGCGCGGTTCATCCCAAGGCAAGTATCCTCCTCGACAAAGGATAACATCTGTCCCCGGTGGGCGGCTGAGACCCGCTCTCAAGACAGCTCTTCCAGTAGGGCCTGTTCGGCGCCCCCTCCTGGACAGCGCCTTGGCTATTACAGACTCTGTGATACACTCGTCTGTGCCATGAACTCTAATGACCTAAAGTCGGGGCGTTCGGCTAAGGGATTAAGCCAAGTGCAGGCAGCTACTCGCCTGGGCGTTTCGCAGCCTTACCTTGCCATGCTCGAGAGCGGCAGACGGCGACTCACACCCGAACTCGCTCGACGTGCGATGAAGGTCTATGACCTGCCCCCAACAGTACTTCCGCCTTCGGAATTACTCTCTCGCCACCGAGTGGATGCTGAGGTCTTGGCAAATGATCTTGCCGCGTTGGGATACCCCGGGTTCGCCTATCTGCGTCCGCGGAACTGGAAGCCCAAGAACCCCAGCGACGTTTTGCTAGCAGCCCTGGCTCAGGATGATCTGGAAGCCCGTCTTGTCGAGGCGCTCCCCTGGCTTGTGCTGAGGTACTGGACTCTTGATTGGGAATGGCTGGTGCGGGAAGCGAAGCTACGCGACCTTCAGAATCGCTTGGGCTTCGTCGTCAGCCTAGCGCGCCGCCTTGCTGAGCGCGCACGAGACGAGCGCAAGGCTCGGGCGTTGAACGAACTTGAGAGCGAACTCGAGCGAAGCCGTCTTGCACGTGAAGACACTTTGTGCAAAGCGTCGCTCCCCGAGCCAGAGCGGCGCTGGCTAGCGGAGAACCGGCCCGAAGAGGCAAAGCACTGGAACGTTCTGACGGACTGGACAGTAGATGCCCTTCGCTATGTCGTCTGAACTGCGATCGCCGTGGCGGGAGTTTCTCTCGGAAGTGGACCGTCGGCTGCCGGGGCCGGTCGAGCTTCACTGTCTCGGAGGCTTCGTCGCTGCGATGCGTTACCATCTGGATCGCCCGACCAATGACTTGGACTACATTAAGATCGTTCCTCACGACGCCGTGCAAGTTCTCCAAGAGATAGCTGGCCGAGAATCCCAGCTTGCCAAGAAATATCGCTTGTACTTTCAGCATGTCACGGTGGCCAGCCTTCCCGAGTCGTACGACGCGCGCCTTACAGAACTCTTCCCCGGGCGATTTCGAAATCTCCGGATGTTTGCGCTCGACCCTCACGACTTGGCTTTGTCTAAGCTAACCCGAAACAGCCCTGTAGATCGTGACGACGTGGCTCACCTGGCCAAGACAGTGCCTCTAGATCCGGTTCTACTCCGAACGCGCTACCAGCAGGAGCTCCGACCAATCGTGATTGGCGACCCGGGAAGGCACGATCGCACGCTGGAGATGTGGATCGAGTCTTACTTCCCTTCACGAACGTGACCAGCCCGCAGCTTCAGATCAGGAAGGGGCATGTGTTAACCAAGTCGATCACTCCTGGGTGGCGGTGCTGGGGCAGATCTGGTTGTAGGCGCAGTAGCGGCAAACCTGGTAGGAGGGCGTGGGGGCGAACTCCCGGGCACGGATGCCGGCCGAAGGAGCCATTTAGGGAATCACCGAGAACCGGCCGATCCTGGCCGGCCGGTATACTGCGAAGTCCCGCCGGTCGATGGTGAAGATTCGGCGGATATCTTCCCGCTCGGCAATCCTCACGAGGGCCGCGTCCGCCAGGTCCATCGGGAGATCCCGATACTTCCGCATCAGCTCTCGCATGCGCAGGACGTCGCCAGAGTCGAGCGAAAGGAGCCCGACAGCACCACTGGCGATCATTTCCCACAGCGCATCCTGAGCCCGCCACGAGAACCCGAGGAGATACATCGCCTCGGTCACCACCGGCCACGCGGTCCCGAGAGGCTCGCGGAACGAACGTAACGTCTTCAGGCAGAGGTCATGGTTCCGGTCGTCCCGGTGGAGGAGCGCGACCAACGGACCGGCGTCAACCAGAATCATCAGCGAGCGCGCGCTAGGAGAAGCTTTCGCAGTTTCTCGCCCGTCCGCTCTGACAGGTCCTTCGGCCCCCCGTGCGCACAGCCGATGAGGTGGGCAATCGCTTCGTAGGGGCTGGTGCGCGCTCCTGCTTCCCCTTCGGCCCGGGAAAGCGCCACCAGCGCCTCTCGAATGACCGCGGACTTCGTGCGCCCTTTCCGCCTAGCCAAGCGGTTGACCAGGTTCTCGGTCTTGGGATCAAGTCGAACACTGATAGGCATCTGCGCCTCCCGGCCTGATTTGTATGACAGCATTGTACTACATCAGGAAATCCGCGCCAACCCCCCTCACCTGTCCTTACTCCTGGGTGGCGGTGCTGGGGCAGATCTGGTTGTAGGCGCAGTAACGGCAGACCTGGTAGGAGGGGGTGGGCGCGAATTCCCGGGCGCGGATGCCAGCGGCCGCCGCGTGGATGGCCGCCTCGGCCTCGGCCAGGTCCTCGTCCGTCGGCGCGTGCGTCCCGACGAGGCCGGACTCCAGGAACCGGAGCTCGACCTTCTCCGGGAGGCGGCCGAACATCTCCTTCCAGGCGAGGGCGTAGATCTGGAGCTGGAGGCTGTCGCGGGTCCGCCGGTCGGCGTCCTTCTGGGCGCGGATGTCGGAGGACTTGTAGTCAATGATGGCAACGCCCGCCTCGGTCTCGTCCACCCGGTCCCAGCGCCCGCGCACCTTGGTGGGGCCGAGGGCGAAGCCGAACTCGCGCTCCACATAGGTCGGCTTCGTCCCGGAGGCCTCCTCTTCGTGCCAGAAACGGGTGAGCGCCGCTCGGCCGGCCGCCTTCCGCGCCTCCTCGTGCTCCCACGTCAGGAACCCCTCGTTCCGCCACTCGCGCTCAAAGACCGCCAGGAGATCTTCGATCGGCGTGAAGAGCCCGGCGACGCGGCGCCGGAGGTAGTGCTCCACGACCTTGTGGAGGGTGCTCCCGTAGGCCACCGAGTGGTGGCGCATGATCGGCACGCTGAGGATGTGGATGTACCGGTACTTGAGCGGGCAGGTTTCGTAGTCGTCCACCTGCCGGAAGCTGACCGTGATTGGCTCGTCGGGGGCCAGCGGCGGGAGCGCGTCCGCCACCATCGCGGGGGGCGGGGCGTGCCGGTGGAGCTCCTCGACCGCCCTGGACTTGAAGGGGCGCACCGCGTCCTTGGGGAGGTCCAGGGCCTCCAGGACGAACTGGCTGACTTTCCTCTCGCGGGCGCCACCGTAGTCGCGGGCCGACGTGAGATAGAGCTCTTTCTTCGCCCGGGTCATCCCGACGTAGAAGAGGCGCCGCTCCTCCTGCATGTGGAAATCTCCGGTGGGCAGCGTGTCCTTGATCAACTCGTCCGGGAGCTCGAGGGCGTCGCGCCGGCGCGGCCACGGGAACTTCTGCCCGACGAGGCTCACCAGGAACACGACGGGGAACTCGAGCCCCTTGGCCTTGTGCACGGTGAGGACGTGGACCGCGGGCGTGTCGAAGTCGGCCTCGGCCACCGGCGGGTCGTCGCCGGCGTCGATGAGGGCGTCCAGATGGTTGACGAACTCCCGGACGTTATCGTAGCGGAGCACCCGCGAGGCGTCACGGATGATCCGGAAGAACTTGCCGACGTTCTGGACCTCGCTCTCTTTCTCCGGGGGCGCCTTGGAATAGCGCGCTACCTCCCCCGAATCCTGGAGGAACTGGTAGAGGAGCTCGCCGGTGGGCATCTCGCGCGCCAGCTCCATGTGGCGCTCCAGGTCCTTGAGCAGCTTCCGGATGGCCAGCATCCCCTCCGCGGTCATCCCGTCGGCCACCTCCGGGATCTCGTCGAGCCGGCGCATCACGTCGAACAGCCAGCGGTCGCGGCGGTCGGCGTAGGTCGCGCACCGCGTGAGGTCCACGATGGGAACCTGGTAGAGGTCCGACGAGGCCAGGTAGTGGAGGCTGATGGAGTCGTCCGGGTGAGCCACCGAGCGGAGGAAGGCCGTGAGCAGCCGGATCTCCGGACGGCCGTAGAGCCCGGCGTTGCCCGAGAAGGTCCAGGGGATCCCCCTGAGGTTGAGGGCGCGGAGGAACGGATCGGCGTCGTTGTTGGCGCGGACCAGGATGGCGAAGTCCCCGTGGCGGTAGGCCTTGCTCCCGACCTTTTCCTCGATGAGCGCGGCCACGGCGTCGGCCTCGGCCGTCAGCGTGTCGTAGTGGAGGTGAACCGGCGCCGGGCCCGGGCCGTGCTCGGCCTCCAGTTTCTTGACGATGCCGTACCGCACCTCGAGGCGATCGGGGTTGTTGTACGTGATGAGCCGGTAGGCCGAGTCGAGCACCTCCTGGTGGGAGCGGTAGTTCTTGGTGAGGACGATCTCCCGCGCGTCGGGATAGACCTCCTTGAAGCCGAGCACGTTCGAGATCGCCGCTCCGCGGAACTTATAGACCGCCTGATCGTCGTCGCCCACGACTGTAACGTTACGGTGCCGCGTGCTCAGGAGCTTCACCAGCTCGACCTGGGCGTAGTTGGTGTCCTGGAACTCGTCCACCAGGACGTACTTGAAGCGCCGCTGGTACCCCTGGAGGATGTACGGCCGGGTGCGGAAGAGGCGGAGCGCGTACACGATCTGGTCGCCGAAGTCCGCGCACCCCT
>JBBTEL010000023.1:0-4984 GCA_038042325.1 Candidatus Methylomirabilota bacterium | reverse complement strand
GCGGGGGAGAGGGCAGGGTGAGGGGGAGAGGAGAAGAGGTGAGGGGCATTCGAGTAGGGGAAGGGGAAGAGTGAGGGGTGTGAGAAGATCAAAGTGCCATGAAACGGAGCGTCGCCCCCGCGGGAGCCAGGTGCGCGGAGCACCGGAACCGGTGATCACGCGGCCCTCGCCGCCCCCGACGCTCTCGCGCACTCTCGGCCGTCTGTTCGCGGAGCGCAATTCTCGGACGCGCCGAGGACGCGCCGAGCCCGGCCGCGGCCGGTGATCCTGCCGGACACGAGCCAGAGGGGGTTACCATCTACTCATTCCTGATACAGCCTTGACGTGTGACGAGCCCGCGGGCGCGCCAAGCACGCTTCAACAACTGACGGATTTGAAAGATAGGTGCCCGGGACTAGGCGGGCGGTTTGACGTGCTGACGCAGCGAGTCGGTCAGGTAGCCGCGACCGGTCCGGCCGGCGGCGAGATCGAGCATGAGCCGCTCTTCTTCATCTACAGGGGCAGCGATCTCGGTACCGTTGAGGACCGGAAAGGTTTCCATGGCAGCGTGCGCCACGGGTTTGTTGCCATCGACGAACGGGTGGCCTTGAACCAACGCGAAGCAGAGCGCCGCCGCCTTCTCAATTAGCGTGGGTTACAGATCGGTACCACCGAAGGTGGCCTGACCCGCGCTATTCCATCCCCGGGACGAAGGTGTCGCGGCCGCGGGCGTAGGCGCGCTGGGTCTGCGAGGGGTTCCGGTTGACCAGCGGCCGCAGGTACATGGGGTGCGTCAGGCTTCGCACCTCGTGCTCGATCTCGAAGAGCGGGCGGCGGGTGTCGGGGTCCACGATCGCCTGGAAGCGGTACTGGTACTCGTTGCTCTCCTCGGTCACGAGGTCGTGCTCGGCCAGGAAGCGATGCGGCCCGGCGAAGTCGGCCACGTAGATGGCGATGTGGTGGCCGTCGTAGGACGCCGGGCTCTCAGCGGTCTCGCGGAAGACCAGCTCCTGCCCCCGGCCCACGCGCGCGCGCGCGCTACGCCCCTCGGTGACGGCCGTCGCCGGTGCCCCGAAGACCGTCCGGTAGAAGCGCGCGATCCCCTCGGCGTGGCCGGCTGGGACGGGGAACTCGACGTACGGGACGCCGAGTGTCATGTCGCCGAACTCGGGGCCGGGGGCATGGCAGCGGATTCGGTTCCCCCACGGGCAGGTGACCACCACGTGCTTGTCCTCCATGGCGTAGGCGAAGGCGGTGCCGGCGAGCCGCTCCCGGACGGCGGCGAGGCGGGGGATGAGGGCGCCGAGGTTGGGCACCACGACGCCGACGGTCCCGCGCAGGACCTGGGGACGGCCCGTCGGGAGGTGGAACTGCTGCTGCCCTACGTTGATCCACATGTTGTCGAGGCCGACCATCAGGTAGGGATCGCGAGTGAGGCCGAGCCCGAGCACGTAGAACGCGGTGGCGGCGAGCTGGTCGGGGATGCGCAAGTTGACGTGCTCGAGGGCGACGATGTTGCCGACGTCCTGCCCGCGCCGGTCGTAGGTCTCACGCCCCATGGTGGACCCCCATCCCTCCGCCCCGAGTGGTGCGCTTGAGGAGGGCGGCGATCGCCTCTTCCACGGAGGGCGGTGTCGGGGTGTCCTTGTACTCGGCCAGCCGACGATAGATCTCACCGGCGGCGTCGGGGAACCCCGTGGGGAGCCCAGCCTGCGCGAACGTGCGGGCGATCTGCTCCATCTCGCCCACGAAGCGCCAGGCCTTCCCGGCATTGTCGTGGATGGTGCGCTCCGAGCGCGCGGGGACCTCGGGCATGGAGATGCGCCACTCCGCGAGCAGGGCCTGGTCCACCCCCTCCGCCACGGCGAGGGCGCGGATCGCCATGAGGAGCGCCTGCATCCCCTTGTTCCAGCCGGCGAAGGCCATCTTGAGCGCCGAGGCCGCGCCCACCGGCCCGTCCAGCGCCACGGCGCTCACGGGGCCGGCGGCGAAGAGCGGGACCACCTGCGCCGCCTCGGGCCCGGAGAGGTAGATGCGCGCCGCGCCGGGCTTGCGGTTGGCGGGCCCGATGATGCCGCCGTCCACGAAGCGAGCCCCGCCGCGCTCGACGATGCGGCCCATCTCGCGCGCCGTCTCAGGCGACACCGCGTTGGCGTCAACGAAGAGGCCCGTGAACCGGAGGGCGGCGACCGCGCGCGCCACGTCCACGGCCGCGTGGGGCGGCGCCACCGAGACAATCACCTCCGCGCGGCGGGCGAGTCGCTCGAGCGTGCCCGCATCCTCGAGGCCGATCTCCTCCGCTCGCTGCCGCGTCCGCGCTCCCCGCCCGTCCGACACCCACAAGACCCGCGAGCCGCCGGCCGCCAGGGTCGCCCCCACGGCCGAGCCCATCTCGCCGGGATGCAGGAGCCCGATCACGCTCGCCTCGCTCATCCCCCACGCCCTCCCGGATACCGGCGCGGCTACTTCTTTGCCGCGAGCCCGAGCGGGGTCTCGAGTAGCGTCCGCACCTCCTGGACGGCCGCGCGCCAGAGCGGGCCGCCCGGAGCGTCGTATTCGGCCTGAACCTGCTTCCGGTACTCGGCCATCGCGGCCTCCTGCTTGTCGGCCGGAGCCGCGTCGAGGGTCCGGGCGCGGATCCCGACCACCTTGGCCGTCGCCGCGTGCGCCCGCTCGATCCACCGCCCGATCTCGTTCCAGTCCTTGTCGAAGAAGACCAGGACCGGGATGGACCGGTAGCCGTTGTTCAGGAAGCAGTCCGTCAGGTCCAGGTTCTGATCGCGGAAGAACACGCGCAGCTCGCAGTTCGGCATCGCATCGCAGAGATGCGCCAGCACCGGCGAGTTGCGGTGGACGTCCCCGCACCAGTTCTCGGCGAGCATGAGCGCGTACCGAACCTGGTGGATGCCGCTGAAGAACTTCCGCTCCTCCTCGGTCAGCACCGACTTCGCGTAGTTGTCCCCGGTGCGGGCCCGGGTGTCGCCCATCTGGGCCAGGTAGTCCTTCCAGGTCAGGCCGGTGGCGAACCGCTGCGCGTCCAGTGGGATCTTCAGATGTGCCATGTCGTCCTCCTCCAGTGGCGTTCCATCGTGTGTACCGCGTCTCATCAGCGCGCCCGCGTCGCCGCGGCGTGCTGGGCGAACCGGGGCATCACCTCCGTTGCGAGCAGCTCCATCGAGCGGGCCCAGAGGGCGGGCCGGTCCCAGTCGTGGCCGGCCATCAGCAGGGTCCCGAAGTGGCCGATCTGGTCGCGCAGGGCGACGAGCTGGTCGAGCACGCGGCGTGGGCTGCCGGCGATGATCATGCCCCGCTTGACCGCGTCCACCGTCACGTCCTCGTCCGGCACCTCGAGGTCGGGCTTGAGCATGAAGAGCGCCTTGCGGCCATGGGCGAAGCTCTGGATGAAGAACCGGTAGTAGTAGGAGAGGGCGCTATCGGGGTCGGCCAGGTAGTCCTCGGCCTCGCTGTCGGTCTCGGTGACCAGCAGGCTCCGCGAGACGCGCCAGACCGAGGGATCGGGCCGGCGCCCCGCCGCCTCCGCGCCTGCCGCGTACATCTCCCAGTGGCCGCGGAGATACCGGGAATGGAAGAAATTGCCCGAGACCGGGATCCAGCCGCGCTCGCCGGCGGTGCGGGCGCTCGATGAGTTCGGCGTGACCAGCGAGAGCGCGATCGGCGGGTGGGGCTTCTGGTAGGGGCGGCCCATGTACCCCACCTTGAACTCCGGCCAGATATTGTCCTTGAGCGAGATCTTCCAGAACTGGCCCTCGATCTCGTAGGGCGGCTCCTGGGACCAGAGCTGGAGGATCATGTCGATGGACTCGAGGACCATCTTGGGCCGCAGCTCCGCCGCCCCCACGCTGAAGAGCTCGAGGTCGCTGACGAGGCCGCCCGGCCCGATGCCCATGATGAAGCGGCCACGGCAGAGGTGGTCGAACATGGCGCAGTAGGCCGCCACCGTGGCCGGGTGGAGCTGCGGGAGGTTGATGACCCCCGTCCCCAGCCGGATCTGCTTCGTGCGGTTGATGAGGGTGGCCAGGAAGATCAGGGGCGAGGTGATCGGCTCGCTCCCCGACGAGAAGTGCTCGCCCACGTACACCTCGGTGAAGCCGAGGCGGTCGGCCAGGATGACGGCCTCCTGGTCCTCCTCGAGGATCGTGGCGTAGTCCCGGGCGGGGTGGTGCAACGGCATCGTGAACATGCCGAGCGCGACGGTCATGGGGCCTCCCTTCGGTCTCCCGCGAGGATATCATATCGGGGTGACCCGAGAGGGCCAACCCTAACCAAAGGAGGCCGGCCATGGCCGAAAGCGAGACCTATCGGAAGGGCCGCGAACTGCGGCGCGCTCTCATGGGTGACGCCTACGTGGAGGGCATGAACCAGACCGTCTATGCCGACCCCGTCATGAGGAAGTTCCTCGACGTGGCGACCGAGAGCGTCTTCGGCGCGCTGTGGAGCCGGCCGGGACTGGATCTGAAGACGCGGACCCTGGTCTGCGTGGTCTCCGACGCCGCCACCGGCCGCACCCCGGAGCTGGCCATCCACCTGCACATGGCGCTCCGCCAGGGATGGGCCGAGGACGAGCTGATCGAGGTCCTGCTGCTCCTGTCCGGCTACGTCGGCGTGCCCCTGATCCGCGAGGCCATGCTCACGGCGAAGGAGGTCTTTGCCGAGAGGCGCGCGGCGCGCTGACGGCTTCGACGGGCGCGTCAGCGGACCAGGCCGATCTCGCGGAGGTAAGCAGCGAATGACCATTGTGGCCCACCACGCCTCGCGGTAGAGCGCGCCGAACTCACGGATGCGCGCGCGGTCCGTCACGACCAGGAAAGTGGGCGGTCTGCCGGTTGCCGAGCGGCATGGCGAGATCCCGGATAGGGTTCCCGCCGCGGAGGAGGGTACGGCGGGGATGACGGACCTGTCAAGGGCACGATCGCGACGTGCTGTTGCTACATAAAAATGTCATGGCTAACTGCTCCGTGAAAATGTCATCCCATGGAGACATGGG
>JBBTEL010000022.1:4403-7520 GCA_038042325.1 Candidatus Methylomirabilota bacterium | reverse complement strand
CCAGTGGAGCGTGCCGCGCTCGGGCCGCACCATGGAGGCCGGCGCCGCGTGCGAAGGCTTGCCCCCCAGCACCGCCCGGAGCCGCTCGGCCTTGTTGCTCCCGCTGGCCAGGAAGAGGATGGCGGCGGCGCTGTTCAACACCGGAAGCGTCAGCGTGATTCGGTAGCCCTTCACGGCGTCCACGTACACCGCCACCGCCAGGCGCGTGACTTCCCGAAGCGCGGGGGAGTGGGGGAAGAGCGAGGCCGTATGGCCGTCGGCCCCCATGCCAAGCAGGATGAGGTCGAACCGCGGGAGCTCGCCCCGCTTCAGGCCGAACGCCGTCTGGAGCTCGCCCGCGTACTCGGCCGCCGTCAGGTCTGGGTCGGTCGCCTCGCCGCGCACCCGGTACACGTTCTCGGGCCGGACGGGAACCCGGGAAAGGAGTAGCTCGTGGGCGAGGCGGTAGTTGGAGTCAGGGTGGTCGGGCGGGACGCAGCGCTCGTCGCCCCAGAACACCTGGATGCGCGCCCAGTCCACGCGCGAGCGAAAGGGTTCGGCCGCGAGCCGCGCGTAGAGGCCCTGCGGTGTCGTGCCGCCCGAGAGGGCGACGCGGAACGTTCCGACGTCGGCTAGCGCTTTGGTCGCGGCCTCGACGAAGCGGCTGGCGGCCTGCTCAGCCAGTGCCGCGGCATTGCTAACAACAACGACATCCGCTACGGGCGGTGCCATTGCCGTCCATCGCGCTCGATGAAGGCGTCCGCCTCCGCCGGCCCCCAGGTGCCGGCCTCGTAGTTCGGAAACTTCGGCGCCGGCCCCGCCCCCCACGGCTCCAGCAGCGGCGTCAGCACCTGCCACGCCACATCCACCCAGTCGCTCCGCGCGTAGAGGGTCGCGTCGCCGTGCATGGCGTCCAGCAGGAGGCGCTCGTAGGCCTCGGGCGGCTCGCCGCCGAAGGAGGCGCCGTAGCGGAAGTCCATGGTGACCTGGCGGATGTTGATCTCCGGACCGGGAAGTTTCGCCCCGAACGTGAGCGCGATGCCCTCGTCGGGCTGGATCCGGACGACCAGGAGATTCGGGTCGAGCCGGTCGGCGGGATCCGGCCGCCGGAAGAGGGGGTGCGGGGTTCCCCAGAACTGGATGGCGATCTCGCTGGCCCGCTTGGGCAGGCGCTTGCCCGTCCGGAGGTAGAACGGCACCCCCGCCCACCGCCAGTTGTCGATGAAGAGCTTGAGCGCGGCGAAGGTTTCGGTCCTGGAATCCGGCGTCACGCCTTTCTCGTCCCGGTAGCCAGGGACGTGGTGGGCCTCGAGGAAACCGGGGCCGTACTGGCCGCGGACCGCCACCTGGTCCACCCTGTCGGGCGGGATCGGGCGGATGGCGCGCAGCACCTTGGTCTTCTCGTCGCGGACCGGGTCGGCGTCGAAGGAGACCGGCGGCTCCATCGCCACCAGGCAGAGCAGCTGGAGGATGTGGTTCTGGATCATGTCGCGCAGCGCGCCGGCCTCCTCGTAGTACGCGCCGCGCCCCTCCACGCCGAGGCTCTCCGCCACGGTGATCTGGACGTTGTTGACGTGGTTCCGGTTCCAGAGCGGCTCGAAGATGCCGTTGGCGAAGCGGAAGACCAGGAGGTTCTGGACCGTTTCCTTCCCCAGGTAGTGGTCGATCCGGTAGACCTGATCCTCCGTGAAGACCTGAGAGACGATCCGGTTCAGCTCCCGGGCGCTCGACAGGTCCCGGCCGAATGGCTTCTCGATGATGACGCGCGTCCAGCCGTTCCCTTCCCGCTGGAGCCCGGAGGCGCCCATCCGGGTGACGATCGCGGGGTAGAGGCTCGGCGGGGTGGAGCAGTAGAAGAGCCGGTTGCCGCCGGTGCCCTTGTCCGTCTCCAGCTGCCTCAGGCGCGCGCCGAGCCGGTCGTAGAGCGCGGCGTCCGCGGGATCCCCGGGGCAGTAGAAGAGGGAGGAGGCGAAGCGCTCCCAGACGTGGGCCGCGGGGGGCTGGACCCGGGCGAACTCGCCCACCGCCTCCCGCATCCGGCGGCGAAAGTCTTCGTCGGACATCTCCGAGCGCGCCACGCCCACGATGACGAACGGCTCGGGCAGCACGCGCCCCTGGAAGAGGCTCCAGAGGGCGGGGACGAGCTTGCGCTTCGTCAGGTCGCCCGAGGCGCCGAAGATGATCAGCGCGAACGGCTCTTCCGAGGGCATGGACGGCTCAGGGTCCGCCGGGGCCGCTCTTGCGCACGGGATGGCCGCCGAAGGCGTTGCGGAGGGCGGCCAGCATCCGGTCGGCGAAGGGGTCGCCCTGGCGGGAGCGAAAGCGCCGGAAGAGCGAGAGCGCGATGGTGGGAGCGGGCACGTTTTTCTCGAGGGCGTCCTCGACCGTCCAGCGCCCCTCGTCCGAGTCCTCCACGTACCCCTTGATGCCCTCGAGGCGCGGGTCGGCCTTCAGGGCCAGCTCGGCGAGCTCCAGGAGCCAGGACCGGACGACGCTCCCTTGGTTCCAGAGGTGGGCGATGGCGGCCAGGTCCAGCTGGAACTCCGAGGCGTGGAGCAGCTCGAACCCCTCGGCGTAGGCCTGCATCAGCCCGTACTCGATCCCGTTGTGGATCATCTTGACGTAGTGGCCGGCGCCGTGGCCGCCCACGTACGCGTAGCCGTCCGGCGGCGCCAGCGTCTTGAACGCCGGCTCCAGGCGTTCGAAGATTGGCCGCTCGCCGCCGATCATCAGGCAGTAGCCGTGCTTCAGCCCCCAGACGCCTCCGCTCGTTCCCACGTCCAGGTAGTGGATGCCCCGCGGCTTGAGCTCGCCGGCGCGGCGCGGGTCGTCTTTGTAATAGGAGTTTCCGCCGTCGATGATCACGTCCTTCCCGGCGAGCAGCGACGCGAGGGCCCGGATGGTCTCTTCCGTGGGGTCGCCCGCAGGCACCATCACCCACACGGCGCGGGGCGGGGCGAGGGCCCGGGCGAGGTCGTCGAGGGAGGCGGCGTCGGAGGCGCCTTTCGCGGCGGCGGCGCACCGGGCGTCGCGGGAGAGGTCATAGACAGCAACGCTGTGCCCCCCCGCGAGGAGGCGCTCCACCATGCCGGCTCCCATCCGGCCGAGGCCTACGAATCCGATCTGCACGGCGTCTAG
>JBBTEL010000022.1:0-4303 GCA_038042325.1 Candidatus Methylomirabilota bacterium | reverse complement strand
TGCGACGGTTATCGGCACGGCGTCTAGTGGGCGGGGACGGACCGGGCCAGCATCGCCGTGAACTTCTTCAGGGTCTCCACCGGATCTTTGCTTCCCAGGTGGACCCTGATCACGCGGCGGCCCTTGTTCCGGAGGGCCTGGAGGTCGCCCAGCGCCTGGGCGTTCTTCAGGACGGCGAACGAATAGGCCTCGCCCGGGATCGCCAGATCGTGAGCGTCGTCGGCCGTCAGCTGGATGAAGAGGCCGTTGGGCGGGCCGCCCTTGTGGAGCTGCCCCGTGGAGTGCAGATAGCGTGGGCCCATCCCCACCGTGACGGCGAGCTTGGTTTTGTCGCGCATCATTCGACGGAGCTCCTGGAGCGCTTCGGCCATCTCCGGCTTGGGAGGCAGGTAGGCCTGGAAGGCCAGGTAATCCCCCGGCTTGGCCTGCGCCATGTGGGCGCCGAGCCCCTCCGAGACGGTCAGGGGCTTTGTCCCCGCGCCCGTCATCAGCGTGATCCCGTCTTCCTCGCGGTCCACGGCCCACTCAGGCAGGCGGCGGCTGGTGCGGTAGGCTGTCAGGAGCTTGGCGGTGATGTCCTTCGACTCCTGCACGTTGGGCTCGTCGAAGGGGTTGACCTGGAGGAGCGCCCCGATCGTGGCGGTCGCGATCTCGCAGCGGTAGAACTGCGTCCCGATGTCCAGGGGGTCCCGGAGCCTGATCTTGATCACCGGGTGACCGGCCTCCTCGAGCGCGGCCAGTGGGGACTCCAGCGCGACGGCCTCGTCGGCCAGGGTCATGGCCACGAAGACCCGGTCCGGGCCGTACACCGCGGGCGCGCCCAGCGGCTCGCCGTCGACGGGGATGAGGCCGCGCCCGTTCTTCCCGAGGCTCTCGGCAAGGAGCTGCTCCACCCAGACGCCGAAGGGGGCGATGCCCGGGGAGAAGACGAACGTGACCTTGTCGCGTCCCGCCTTGGCCAGCGACGCGAGCTTCGCCCCGAGGACGACACCGGGATTGTCCCGGATCGGGACCCCATCGCCCGCCTCTTCCACCGCGGCGACGGCCCGGTCCAGGATCCCCGCCACATCCACGCCCACCAGGGCGGCCGGCAGGAGGCCGAAGTACGAGAGCGCCGAGTAGCGGCCCCCGATCGTGGGCGGATTGAGGAAGACCTTGCGGAAGCCCTGGCTCTTCGCCAGTTTCTCGAGCGGCGACCCGCCGTCCGTGATCGCCACGAACTGGAGCCCCGGCTTTCCGCGCGAGCCCTTCTCGATCTGTTCCCGGAAGAAGGCGTAGAAGGCCATCGTCTCGGCGGTCAGGCCGGACTTCGACGAGACCACGATGAGCGTGCGCGGCAGGTTGATCTTGCCCAGCGCCGCCTTGACGGCCGCCGGATCCGTCGAATCCAGCGCGACGAGATCCGGGAACCCCATCTTCGGGCCGAACGTGAGCGACAGGACCTCGGGGCAGAGCGTGGCCCCGCCCATTCCGAGCAGGAGGATATGGGTGTAGTGGGAACGGCGGACCTCGTCGGCGAACTCCTTCAGGTCGTCGGCGTGCTGCCGCATGAGGGTCGGCGAGGTCAGCCAGCCGAGCCGGTTGCGGATCAGCGCCTGCTGGGCGCCGTCGTCGGTCCAGAGGGATGCGTCCTTGATCCAGAGGCTCTCGATGAAGCCGCGGTCCTCGAGCGTCCGGAGCGACTCCGAGGCCATCCGGGCGAACTGCTCGGCAGGCTTGGGAGGCGGGGGCGGAGGAAGTGGCGGCGGAGGAGGTGGCGGCGGGGGAGGGGGCGGGGCCGCGGGGGGAGCCTTCGGGGCCGGCCGGGCGGGCATAGCCGGGCGTTCGGGCGCGACCCGAGCGGCCGGGCGCGGAGGCGGCTCCTCGGCGACCCCGGCTTCGCGGTCGAACTCCTGGATGACCTTCGACATCTCGTCCGCCAGCGAGGGCTCGAGTGAAACGGGCTCGCCCTCGCGTGGGACGGGCTCGCGCGCGGCCGGCCGCGCGGGGGCAACGGGGCGCTCGGGCGCGACCCGGGCGGCCGGGCGCGGGAGCAGCTCCTCGACGACCGGGGCGGGGCGGGGGGCCGTCCTGGGCCGCGGCGGCGGCTCCTCCTCACGGGGAGGCGCAGGCCGGGTGGGGGGCGGCTCGCGGCGGACCGTCTTCTCCGCGGCCGCCGGGGCGATCCCCTGCTCGAGCTGGGTGATCTTCTGGATCCGGCGCACGTGCCGCTCCTCGCCGGAGAACTCGGTCGCGAGCCACTCGCGCGTGATCTCCATCGCGGCGTCCGCGTCCAGCACGCGGGCCCCCAGGCAGAGGACGTTGGCGTCGTCGTCGGCCCGGCCCTGGCGCGCCGTGAAGAGGTCGGTGCAGAGCGCGGCGCGGACGCCCCGGATCTTGTTGGCGGCGATGGCCGCGCCCACGCCGCTCCCGCACACGAGGATCCCCAGATCCACGAACCCGTTCCGCACCGCGTTGCCCACCGCGCGGGCGAAGTCCGGGTAGTCCACGGGATCGGACGAGAAAGTGCCCAGGTCCAGGACGTGGTGGCCGTCCTGCTCCAGGGCCGAGATCATCGGCTCCTTGAGCGGGTGACCCGCGTGGTCACAGCCGAAGGCCAAGCGCATCAGTCAATCTCCCCGAGCCCCTCTAGTATGTCAGGAGCGGGGCGATCCGACAAACTGATCGTACAGGGAATACTGGCGCTTCCGGGCCGCCCCGTATTCCGCGTGCCGCCGGGGATGGGGGGTGAACCTGCGCCCTCTCCCGCCCGGGAAGGCGTCGAGGTCCGGGATGGCGCCGAGCGCCTCGAGCCCCAGGAGCGCCGCGCCCCGGCTCGAGGCTTCCGCCTGGGGCGACAGGGTGATCGGCCGTCCCAGGACGTCGCTCAGGATCTGGCACCAGGCCGGGGAGCCGGCGAGCGCCCCGCCCGAGGCGACAATCTCGTGGCGCTGGGCCGCGAGGCCGCGGAGCAGGTCGTAGAGCAGGGCGAAGCGATAGGCGACCGCCTCCATGGCGGCCCTCAAGATGTGCGCCGGCCGGTGGCTCAGCGAGAGCCCCAGGATGGCCGCGCGCGCCCTCCCGCTCCAGCCGGGACTGCGCTCGCCGGCAAAGAACGGCAGCACGGTCAGGCCGTGGCCGTCGGCGGCGAGCCGGGCAACGACGCGCTCGGCGGCCCGCGGGGCGGGGAGCCTGAGGGTCTCGCGGCACCAGGCGACGACGTTGCCGCCTTCGGAGAGGGCTCCGCCCACCACGGACCGGCGGCGGTCCACCCGGTAGCGCCAGAGCCCCCACGGAACGGTCCCGGGCTCCACTTCCGTGACGATGCGCAGCGCGCCCGAGGTCCCGAGCGTGAGGGCCACGCGCTCGGGCGACACGCACCCCGAGCCGATGTTGGCGCACGCGCCGTCTCCCACCGCCGGAAACCACGGCACCCGGGCAAGCGGCGGCCAGCGCCGGGCGAAGGCCGTCCTGAGCCCCCGGAGCGGCACGTCCAGATCCGCCAGGGGAAACAGTCGCGCCTCGTCGATCATCGAGATGGCGAGGACCTCGGCGTCCCACACGCATCTCGCCTGGTCCAGGAGGCCACTGCCGGACGCCATCGAGAGGCTCGACATGGCGTGGCCGAAGACGCGGAGCGTCAGGTACTCCCAGAAGCCGCCCCACGCGTGGGCGCGCGCGAAAATTTCCGGATGCCGCGTTACGAGCCAGCGAAGCCGGGCGGGGAAGAAGGTCGGATGGAGGGGGCAGCCGGTCCGGGCGTGGACGGCGCTCTCGTCCAATTGTTGCCTGAGCCCGCGCGCGGCGCCGTCGCTCCTGAGATCGGCCCACGTGTAGCACGGGGTCAGCGGCTTGCCGGAGGCGTCCACCCCGATGAGGCTGTGCCAGAACATGGAGGTCGCCACGCCCCGGATCTCCGTCGCCCGCGCGCCGGCGCGGCGGAGGCAGCCGTCGAGCACGTCGCACACGGCGGCGAAGAGGCGCTGGGGGTCCAGCTCCGAGCCTCCGTCCGGGGTCGTGCGGGGCGCGTAGGAAACTCGGGCCTGAATCCCCCTCAGCGCCCGTGCCCGGCGGTCGAACAGGAGGGCCCGCGCCGAGGACGTCCCCACGTCCAGGGCCAGGACCAGCGGAGGCTCGGCCCGTGTCGGCCGGACGACGGTCATAGGCAATCTCTACGCTCTGACCGGCACTCTGTCCAGAAAATCCGTGGGGAAGGAGTACCATAGCGCCATGAGCCAGAGGCAGTGGGAATTGCTCGGCGTGAGGGGCTTGGCGGCGACGGACGAGAGCGCCGAGGAGTTCACGGGGACGCTGCTCATTCATC
>JBBTEL010000021.1:3587-7241 GCA_038042325.1 Candidatus Methylomirabilota bacterium | reverse complement strand
TGGCTTGACGCGTCGATAAGGAACTGACAGAGACTTCCAGGAACTTACTGATCTAGGGAGCAGGAGGGCCTGGCAGCACTCTCAGGGGAGCGGGTCATCCGTAAACTGGGTGAGAACCTCGGCCAGACCGGAGCGGCTTGGCCCAGGCTGGAGTATGCGAAAGCGAAGAGTCGGGCCGGGATTCGTAAGCAGCCGCGCCGGCGATTCAGAGGAGGGCCAGGAAGGCGGAGAAGAGTCTCCGGGCGAGGGCGTTCAGGGCGGGGGTGCGGCGGTCGAGATCGGCGAGGATGGCGCTCGTCCGCGAGGGATCCCCGAGGGCAACGACCTCATCCTTGAACGTGTCGGCCATGACGCGCACCATCGGCGCCGTGACCTCCAGGTGGAACAGGAGGCCGTACACCCGCCGGCCCATGCGGAAGGCCTGATGGGCGTAGCGGGCCGAGCCGGCAAGGTTCACCGCCCCCGGCGGAAGGTCGAAGACGTCCCCGTGCCACTCGAAGGCCTCGAAGCGCGCGGGGAACCCGGCCAAGAGCGGATCCTTCCGCCCATCATCGCTGAGCGTCAGCGGGTACCAGCCGATCTCCTTCTCAGGCCCGGGGGCGACGCGGGCCCCGGCCGCTTTCGCGATCAACTGGGAGCCGAGGCAGATTCCCAGCGCCGGCTGGTCCCGGGCGATGGCCGCCCGGAGCAAGCGATCTTCCTCCGGGAGCCACGGATAGCGATCCTCCTCGTACACACCCATCGGTCCGCCCATGGCGATCACCCCGGCGAAGGCGCTGGGGTCGGGGGGAACGGGCTGGCCTGAATCAAGGCGAACCGTCTGAGTGGCCAGGCCGCGCTCGCTCAGCATCTCGGCGAAGACTCCCGGCGTTTCCACCGGGTGGTGCTGGAGGATCAGGATCGGCCGCATCAGGCCCGTTCGACGGGCTCCGCGAGGGGCGCCGGCTCGGCCAGGAGGACGCGGCGATGGAGAACGGAGTAGTGACGGAAGCGGGCCGGCATGTGGGCCCCGACGGAGGACAGGGCGACCACCGCAAAGAGGAGCGGCACCCTGGCCTCCCAAAAGAACGGCACCAGGAGCAGCAGCGCGAGTTTGGCCAGCACCGCCAGTCCCTTGACGAGGAAGAGCCACTGCGCGTTCTGGTAGATCTCCAGCCCCATGAGCGCGGCCCCGCTGGCGACCGTGATCCAGAGCGCCGGGTAGAGAGGCTCCGCCGGCACCCCCCAGAAGTGGCCGCCGACGAGGATCCCGAAGGCCATCAGGTGGAGCGTCCGGAGCGCCACGTTCCAGGCGCGCGCGTGCGGGACGCGGCGCGGCGCATCCGGAGCCAGCCAGGGTGGAAACCGGCTAGAAGACCAGCGGCTCACGGAACTCCCCGAAGACCTTCCTCAGTCGCGTCACCATTTCGCCGATCGACGCCCGCGCCGCCGCCGCCTCGAGGAAGTACGGCATCAGGTTCTCGTCTCCCGCGGCCGCTTCGTTGAGGGCAGCGAGCGCTTTCTCCACCCGCGCGCCGTCGCGCGCGGCCTTGGCGCGGGTCAGGCGAGCGAGCTGGTGGCTGACCGTTTGGGGGTGCTCGCGGAAGAGCTCGCCGACCGGCGCCTCCTCGGTGCGATCCCAGTTGACGCCCACGATCCGCCTCTCGCCGTGCTCAACGGCCTTTTGCCACCGATACGCGCTATCCGCGATCTCCTGCTGAACCCGTCCGGCCTCGACGGCCGCGACCATCCCGCCGGCCCGCTCGATCTGAGCGATCTTCTCGGCCACGGCGGCTTCCATCCGGTCCGTGAGGTCCTCGAGGAAATACGATCCACCCAGGGGATCCACCACCGCGGGGACGTTGGTCTCGTAGCCCAGGATCTGCTGAGTCCTGAGCGCCAGGAGGGCCGAGGCCTCGGTGGGGATGGCGATGGCCTCGTCCCACGCGCAGGTAAAGATCGTCTGCGCGCCGCCGAGCACAGAGGCGAGGGCCTGGTAGGCCACGCGCACGACGTTGTTCAGCGGCTCCTGACGCGTCAGCGTGCTCCCGCCGCACACCACGCCGAAGCGAAAATGCCATGAGCGCGGATCCTTTGCCCCGAAGCGGTCGCGCATGACGCGGGCCCAGAGGCGGCGCATGGCCCGATACTTGGCCACTTCCTCGAACAGGTCGGAATGGGTGTAGAAGTAGAAGCTCAGGCGCGGGGCGAAGGCATCCACGGGGAGACCGCGCCCCGTGACGTACTCGACGTAGGCGATGGCGTCGGCCAGCGTAAACGCAGCCTCCTGCACGGCAGTCGCGCCCGCGTCCTTGAAGTGGGCACCGGCGATGGAGATGGGATTGAAGCGCGGCAGCTCGCGAGAGGTGTAGTCAATCGTGTCGACGATCATTCGGAGGGCGGGCTGGACGGGGAAGATCCACGTCCCGCGGGCGACGTACTCCTTCAGGATATCGTTCTGGATCGTGCCCGTGACGAGCTCGGGCCTGATGCCGCGTTCCTGAGCGACCACGACGTACATGGCCAGGATGATGGCCGCCGTCGCGTTGATGGTGAACGACACGCTGATCTTCTCCAGCGGGATCCCCTCGAAGACGGCGGCCAGGTCGTCCACCGTGTCGATGGCGACCCCCACCTTCCCGACCTCGCCGTACGCCCGCGGGTCGTCCGAGTCGAGCCCCATCTGGGTCGGGAGATCGAAGGCGACGGAGAGACCCGTCTGCCCGTGGGCCAGGAGAAAGCGGTAGCGGGCGTTGGTCTCCTCGGGGGTGCCGAAGCCGGAGTACTGGCGGATCGTCCAGAGCCGCTCCCGGAACATCCCCGGATAGATCCCGCGCGTCATCGGGAAGTCACCGGGGAACCCGAGCATGTCCAGATACTCGGGGGCGCCCTCCGCCGGAATGTAGAGCGGCTCGAGCGGCAGCCCCGAGTGGGTGGTCGCCGGCGGCACCTGCCGAGCGATCCGCGACTGCCAGCGCGCGCGGGCCTCGTCGAAGGGGGTCGCCATGGTCACTCCTCCCTAAAGACCGGTGTCCGCTTCTCCAGGAGCGCGGCGACGGCCTCCCGGTGATCGGGGCTCCCCCAGAGGGTCCTAAAGCACTCGGCCTCGAAGGCCGCCGCCTCGGCGCGGGACATCTCGGCGCCGTAATGGAGCGCCCGCTTGGTGGTCCGCACGGCCCGCGCGGGCTGGACGGCGATCTGCCGGGCCAGCGCGAGGGCCGCCCCGAGCGCCTGGCGCGCCGGCACAACCTCATCAACCAGCCCGATCGTGGCCGCCTCCGCTGCGGTGAGGGTCACGCCGGTGAGCAGGAGCCGGAGAGCCTTCGAGCGCCCGACGAGCCGCAGGAGGCGCTGGCCGCCCCCCCACCCCACCATGATCCCCAGGCTCACCTGCTTGAAGGCGATCCGCGCAGCCTCCGAGGCGATGCGCATGTCGCAGGCCAGGGAGACCTCCGCACCACCACCCAGCGCCACTCCCTCGATGGCGGCGATCACGGGCGCCTCCAGCGCCTCCAGCCTGCCCAGGACCGACTGCATCCGCTGGGCCATGCGTTTGCCGGCCTCGGGGTCGTCCAGACGCAGAAAGTCCTTGACGTCGCCGCCGGAGATGAACGCCCCCTCGCTCCCCGTCAGCACCACCGCCCTGAGCGCGGAATCCCGAGCCAGGCCATCCAC
>JBBTEL010000021.1:0-3487 GCA_038042325.1 Candidatus Methylomirabilota bacterium | reverse complement strand
TGCCGAGGAGCTTCATCGGGCTTCCCGAGGGGCCCTTGACCTCCACGACCATCTGCCGGGCCCGGGCCTGGGGCGAGGCGAGCGCCTCGTCCACGTGATACACCGCGCCGGCCGGGATTCCCTCCTCCCCCAGCCGGGTCAGCCACGCCTCTCTCGGGCGCGAGGCGATCCGTTCTTCCAGAATCGGGATCAGGGTCTCACGGTGCAGGCAGCGAAGGTCGTTGCTGACGAAGCGGGAGTCTTCGATCAGCTCCGGGAGCTCCAGGGCGCGGCAGAAGCCGGCCCAGAAGTGATCGCCGTAGACGGCCACGGCCAGATACCCGGTGGGCGTCGGGAAAATCTGGTACGGGACGATGTTGGGATGCCCCGCCCCCTCGGGCTCGGGGACTTTCCCGGAGGCCCAGAAGTAGTGGGCGAGGTAATTGAGCAGGGACAGTTGCACATCCATCATGGCCACGTCAACCCACTCGCCGTGCCCGGTCAACCGGCGGTGATAGAGAGCTGAGACCGCCCCGAGCGCCACGAAGACCCCCGCGGCGAGATCGCCGATGGGAATTCCCATCTTGACCGGCGGCCTGCCGGGCTCCCCGGTGAGGCTCATCCCACCGCCCACAGCCTGAGCCACGAGATCAAAGGAAGGGAGATGACGCCAGGGGCCGCTCTGTCCGAAGCCCGACACGGAGGCCAGGATGATCCCGGGGTTGGCGGCCGTGAGGGTCTCGTAGCCGAGCCCCAGCTTCGCCATGGTTCCGGGCCTGAAGTTCTCGAGGACCAGGTCGGCCTTCGCCACCAGCTCCAGGAAGATCCGTCGGCCCTCCGGGTGCCGCAGGTTCAGGGTGAGGCTCTTCTTCGAGGCATTGCCACTCGCGAAGTGGCCCGACAGCCCGTCCTGGAAGTAGAGCGAGGCCTGGCGCATCGGATCCCCGGTGCCAGGTTCCTCGACCTTGATCACCTCGGCTCCCAGGTAGGCGAGGAGCAGGGTCCCGTAGGGCCCGGCCATGTACCGGGTCAGGTCGATGACGCGGACGCCGTCCAGCGGCCCCACGGCTCCCTGCTCCGAACGATCAGAGCTTGAAGAGCTGGATGGCGTTGTCCCGGAGGAGCTTCTTCTTCGCCTCGTCCTTGAGCCCGAGCCCGTCCACCTGGTCGAGGCTCTCCTTCCACGGCAGCCCGTTGGTCCCCCAGATGGCGCGGTCCTGGCCCATGCGGCTGCCGATAAACTGGATGATCTCGGGCTTCAGGTACTTGGGATTCCAGGCGTCCACGCCGAACCAGACGTTGTCCCACTTGTAGCAGACCGAGATCAGCTCCTCGACCCAGGGCCAGCCGGTGTGGGCGCCGATCATCTTCAGGTCGGGGAAGTCGCAGGCGATCTGGTCCAGGTACATGGGCCGGGCGTGCTCGCTGGGCATGGACTCCAGCACGTGCCCCACCTGCATGGAGACCGGGACGTCCAGCTCCACGCACTTGGCGTAGAGCGGGTACATCTTCTTGTCGTGGAGCGGGATGTCGAAGCCGTAGATGTGGATGTACACGCCCTTGAACCCGTGCTTCGTCACCGCCAGCTCGATCTCCCGGAGGCTCTCCTTCATCCTGAAGGGGTTGTAGCCGGCGAGGCCGGCGAAGCGGTCGGGGTACTTGGTCGTGTACTGGGTCACCTCTTCGAGCGTCGTGTCCATGTACATCCACTTGTTCCAGTACGACCACATCTTGGTCTGGGTGATGAAGACCTTCTCGACGCCGGCCTCGTCCATCTTCTTGAGCATGGTCTCGATGGACTCGAACTGGGGAAGGCTGCCGATGGCCCGCTCCATCCGGCAGATCAGCTCGCCCTTCTTCGCGTCCGTCCACTTGGCGATGAACTCCGGGGTCGCCACGTAGTACATGAAGTCGATCGCTTTCACGTCTCTGGGCATGTCAAGCCTCCTGTCTCAGTTAAGGATGAGTGCCCCCTCACCCCACTCATAATCCCCTCACCTTCATCCTCTCCCCCCCGAGGGGGAGAGGGCAGGGTGAGGGGGAGAGGAGAAGAGGTGAGGGGCGTTGATCAACGGTGTTTCCACACTGGGGCGCGCTTCTCGACGAACGCCCGGAGCCCCTCGCGGGCGTCCTCGGTCTGCATGAGCTCCGCGTGATAGAGGCTTTCGACGGCGCGGAGTGCCGCGTCGAAGGGCTGCCCCGCGGCATCCAGCACCGCCCGCCGCGTCAGGGCGAGCACCGCGCGGCTCTTGTCGCTGAGCTTGACGAGCACCTCCTCGACCGCAGCCGGCAACTGCGCGGCGGGAACCACGCGGTCCACGAGGCCGATCCTCTCCGCCTCCTTCGCCCCGATCACTTCGCCGGTCAGCAGGAGCTGCAGCGTGCGCGCGAGCCCGATGCGGTTCGGGTAATGAACGGCCGCAATGGGAGGGAACACTCCCACCTTGATCTCGGGCTGGCCGAAGGTGGCGGTCTCGCTGGCGATGACGAAATCGCAGAATGTCGCCAGCTCGGACCCGCCCCCGAGGGCGGCGCCCTGGACCGCGGCGACCGTGGGACAGGGGAGCGCGCGGAGCAGGTGGAAGATCCGGTGGAAGGCCTCCAGCATCGGCTTCACCCGGTCGCCCAGGTGGTCCTCTACCGCGACACCGGCCGAGAAGGCCTTCCCCTCGGCGGCCATCACCAGCGCCCGGACCTCGGCAAGGGCCTGAACGCGCTCGAGAGCGCTGTTCAGCTCCTCCATCATCTCGATGTTCAGGATGTTGAGCGGCGGACGCGCCAGAACCAGGCGCGCCACCCCATCGGCGACTTCCAGGCGGATGAACTTGTCGTCGCCCATGAATGCCTCCCGTCAGGCCGTGACCTCGCGCTCCAGCTGGATCATCGGGCCGTGCTTGAAGCCGAGCTTCATGAAGAACTCCCGGACGTCGGACTGGGCCAGATCGATCAGCGTGTAAACCTTGTCCACGGCCCGGAGCTCCTGCGCCGACTGCACGAACTGCTCTACCAGGGCCTGCCCCACGCCGCGCCCCCGGTATGGCGGATCGACGCCGATCAGGTCGATCCAGGCCGTGGGGCCGTGGATACCAAACTCCGACTCGCTGGTCCAGCCGAAGAGGAACCCGACGATCCGCTGGTCCAGCTCGGCGACCAGCGACATCCACGGTGGCCTCAAGCCCGAGAGTTCCAAGCGCTTTTTCCAGTAGTCCTTGCGCGTCTGCCCCGTCAGGCGCTCGTCGATCCTGATCACCTGGTCCAGGTCGTCGGGCTCCAACGCGCGCACCGAAACTTTCGTCCGGCTCATGGCTGTTCTCCTGTCCTTCGAATAAGTTGTTGCCAGCGGCGGTCCACCTCGGCCTGGATCTCTCCCACCTCGGCGTCGGTGAGGTGGGCGTAGCGCTGCTGGGCGCGGAGGTACTCCGCCACCGGAATCCCCGCCGGCTCCCGCGTGACCGTGTAGCGGAGGCCTTCCTCCACCTCGAAGAGGGGCCACGCCCTCGACTCCACC
>JBBTEL010000020.1:14790-19765 GCA_038042325.1 Candidatus Methylomirabilota bacterium | reverse complement strand
GTGTCGGAGTTGGACTGGAAGATGGCCCCGTCCTTCTCCAGCTCGCTCTTGAGCGTTTCGGCATTGACCAGGTTGCCGTTGTGGGCGATGGCGATCGGCCCTCGCGCGGTGTTGGCGCTGATGGGCTGGGCGTTCTTCAGCGTCGAGGTCCCCGCCGTCGAGTAGCGCACGTGGCCGATGGCGCGGGTACCCGGCAGGCGCTTGAGCCGCTCCCGGTGGAAGACGTCCGCCACCCACCCCATGGCCTTTTCCACGTGGAAGATGTGGCCGTCGGTCGCCGCGATCCCCGCCGATTCCTGGCCGCGGTGCTGGAGGGCGTAGAGTCCCAGGTAGGCGAGGTTGGCCGCCTCGGGATGGTTCCAGATCCCGAAGATCCCACACTCGTCGTGGAACTTGTCTTCAAGCGACGAAGCGTTCAAACCCCGTCCTCCACGCGTGACTGACCTGCTCAAGCGAAAGGCTGACGAGCACCGAGCCGCCCACCTTGAGGGTGAGGCGCTCGCCCCCGACGGTCCCGACGAACCGCCAGGGGACCTGGCATTCTCCCATCAGGCTCTCGAAGTGGCGCTGCGCTCTCGGGGGGACCGAGACGAGGATCCGCGAGGGCCCCTCCCCGAAGAGCGTCAGGTCGGCGCGCCTCAGGGAGTCCACCTCGATCTCCGCCCCGACGGCTTCGGGGCCGCTGATGCACGCCTCCGCCAGCGCCACGGCCAGCCCGCCTTCCGCCGCGTCGTGGGCCGAGGAAACCAATCCCGCCTCGATCGCCGCCCGGCAGGCCGCCTGGACGTCCCGCTCGAGCCTCAGATCCACCGGCGCCGGCCGCCCCGCCAGCTGCCGCCCGGAGGTCGCCAGATACTCGCTTCCACCCAGGCTGACCGCGTCGGGCCCGATCAGGGCGATGCGATCCCCCGCTTCCTTGAACCACTGGGTGGTGCGCCAGCCGGCGTCCTCCAGGAGCCCGGCCATGCCGATGACCGGGGTGGGAAGGATCGCCTGCCCCTCAGTCTCATTGTAAAAGGAGACGTTGCCGCTCACCACCGGGATTTCGAGCTGCCGGCACGCCTCGGCGATCCCCCGGATGGCCTCGGCAAACTGCCAGAGGATCTCCGGGCGCTCGGGGGAGCCGAAGTTGAGGCAGTCTGTCACCGCCAGCGGCCGGGCCCCCGAGCAGGCCAGGTTCCGCGCCGCCTCGGCGACTGCCAGGGCGCCCCCCTGGTAGGGGTCGAGAAAGACGTAGCGCGCGTTGCCGTCGGTCGTGATCACGATGGCCTTGGGGGTCCCCTTGATCCTGAGCACCCCCGCGTCCGACCCGGGCAGGACGAGCGTGTTGGTCCCGACCTGCTGGTCGTACTGGCGGTACACCCACTGCTTGGAGGCGATCGTGGGGGACGCCAGCAGCCGGAGGAACGCGGCTTCGTAGTCGGAGGGCTCCGGCAGCGTGAGAGGGTCGAAGGCCTGGAGCGCGTCGAGCCACCCCGGCCGCGCCGTCGGCTTCTCGTAGACCGGCGCCTCCTCGGTGAGCGCCCGGACGGGGACCTCTGCCACGACTTGGCCGTCCATGCTGACGCGAAGGATGCCGTCACCGGTCACGCGGCCGATCTCCACGGCGTCGAGGTCCCACTTGGCGAAGACCTTCGTGACCTCCTCCTCGCGCCCCCGCGCCACCACGAGCAGCATGCGTTCCTGGGACTCCGACAGCATGATCTCGTAGGGCGTCATGCCCGTCTCGCGCCGGGGGACTCGGGAAAGCTCCACCTCCATTCCCGTCCCGGCGCGCGCCGGCATCTCGGAGGAGCAGCAGGCAAGCCCGGCGGCCCCCATGTCCTGGATCCCGACCACCGCGCCCGTGGCCATCGCCTCGAGGCAGGCCTCCAGCAGCAGCTTTTCAGTGAAGGGATCGCCCACCTGGACCGTCGGGCGTCTTTCTGCCGCCCCCTCCTCGAAGACGGCGGACGCCATGGTCGCGCCGTGGATGCCGTCCCTGCCCGTCTTGGCTCCCACATAGAACACGGGATTGCCCACCCCTTCGGCGCGGGCCCGGAAGATGCGGTCCGTCTGGACGAGCCCCACGCACATGACGTTCACCAAGGGGTTCCCCTGATACTCCGGGGCAAAGGCCACCTCGCCGCCGACATTGGGGACGCCGAAGCAGTTGTTGTACCAGGAGATGCCGGACACCACGCCGCCGATCAGGTAGCGGGTCTTCGCGTCCTCCGGATCGCCGAAGCGGAGCGAGTCGAGCGTCGCGATGGGGCGGGCGCCCATCGTGAAGATGTCCCGCAGGATCCCGCCCACCCCCGTGGCGGCGCCCTGGAACGGCTCGATGAAGGAGGGGTGGTTGTGGCTCTCCATCTTGAGGACCAGTGCCCACCCGTCACCCAAATCCACGATCCCCGCGTTTTCTCCCGGGCCCTGGAGGACGTGGGGCGCCTGGGTCGGCAGGAGGCGGAGGAAGACCTTGGAGTGCTTGTAGGCGCAGTGCTCGGACCAGAGGGCGGAGAAGAGACCGAGCTCGGTGTAGGTGGGCTCCCGGCCGAGGATCCGGATGATCCGGTCGTATTCCTCGGCCGTCAGGCCGTGGGCCAGGGCGAGGTCGAGCGTGACCTTAGGGTCGGCTGCGGTCACCTCTCCCCGCCCCCATGCCGCCCGCCCCTACCGATTCAGGACGCTGCCGTCTTCGACCAGGCTGCCGATGAGCGAGTGAAAGAGGAGAAGCCCGTCGGTTCCGCCCATGGCGGTCTCGGCGGCGCGCTCCGGGTGCGGCATGAGCCCCAGCACGGTGCCGGCCTCGTTCACGATTCCGGCGATATTCTCGATCGAGCCGTTGGGGTTGGCTTCCTTCGTGACGTCGCCGGCCTCGGTCGAGTAGCGGAACACGATCTGGTTCCGCGCCTTAAGGGTCCGGAGCGTCTCGGGGTCGGCGTAGTACTTCCCCTCGCCGTGAGAGATCGGCATCTTGAGGACCTGGCCGGGCCGGAGCCCGCGGGTGAAGGGCGTCTCGGCGTTCTCCACGAAGAGGTGGGTGGACTGGCAGCGGTACTGGAGGCACTCGTTCCTGAGCAGGGCGCCGGGGAGCATTCGTGCCTCGCAGAGGATCTGAAAGCCGTTGCAGGAGCCGAGGACGTACCCCCCGCGCGCCACGAAGTCGGGGAGCGCCTCGACCACCGGCGAGCGGCCCGCGACGGCGCCGGCGCGCAGGTAGTCACCGTAGGAGAACCCGCCCGGGAGGATCACACAATCCAGATCCCCGAGGTCGGTGTCCCGGTGCCAGACGTACTTGACCGGTTGGCGCAGCACCTCGCCGATCACATAGTGGAAATCGCAGTCGCTCCACGTGCCCGGGAAGATCACGACCCCGAATCGCATAGTGTGAGATCCTCCTCCTTTCACGGGTTCAATCTCATCTTACACTGCGCGGGCCCTCATGCCAAGCGCGGGCGCGCGCCGTCCTCGACGATCTCCACCGTGAACTCCTCCGTCACGGGGTTGGCCAGGAGCCGCCGGCACATCTCCTCGAGCCGGCCGTGGGCCTGGCCGGGGTCGGTCCCCTCCAGCTCGAGCTCGAGCACCTTGCCAACGCGAAGCTCCTGAACTTCACGATACCCCAACCCCTCCAGGGCGCGCTTGACCGCGCTTCCCTGGGGGTCCAGGATGCCGCGCTTGAGCCTCACGAAGACGCGGGCCCGCACGCTCAGAGGAGCCCCAGCCGCCGGTAAATGGCGTCCACGTTCCGGAGATACCAGGCGGGATCGAAGCACTCCTTGAGCTCCCCTGGCGCGAGGTGCCGGGTCACCTCCGGGTCTTTGGCCAGCAGCTCCTGGAAGCTCCGCTGCTCCCGCCAGGCCGTCATGGCGTTGGCCTGCACGATTTCATAGGCCCGCTGGCGCGGCAGCCCCTTCTCGGCCAGCTTCAGGAGGACGCGCTGGGAGTAGATCAGCCCGTGGCTCCGCTCGAAGTTCTCCCGCATCCGCTCCGGATAGACCTGGAGCCCCTCCAGGATCCGGACCATCTGGTCGAGCATGTAATCCACCAGGATCGTGGAGTCGGGGAGGATCACCCGCTCGACGGAGGAGTGGCTGATGTCGCGCTCCCCCCAGAGGGCCACGTTCTCGAGCGCGGCCAGCGCGTTGGCCCTGACGAGGCGGGCCAGGCCGCACACCTGCTCCGAGGAGACCGGGTTCCGCTTGTGGGGCATCGCGCTGGAGCCCTTCTGCCCCTCCGTGAACGGCTCCTCGGCCTCGAGGATCTCGGTCCGCTGGAGCGTGCGGATCTCGAGGGCGATCTTCTCGAGGGAGGCCGCCAGAATGGCCAGGGTCGCGGCGTACTCGGCGTGGCGGTCGCGCTGGACGACCTGGGTGGAGACGGGCGCCGGCTCGAGCCCCAGCCCGCGGCACACCTCCGCTTCGACCTCGGGCTCCACGTGAGCGAAGGTGCCGACCGCGCCCGAAATCTTCCCCACCCGGACGGTCTCCTTCGCCCGGCGGAGCCGCTCGAGGTTGCGCCCCGCCTCGGCGTACCAGACGGCCGCCTTGAGCCCGAAGGTGATCGGCTCGGCGTGGACCCCGTGGGTCCGGCCCACGGCCAGGGTGTCCTTGTGCTTGAGGGCCAGCTCTCCCAGCACCTCCCTCAGGCGCTGGAGGCCGACCAGCAGCAGGTCGCTCGCCTGCTGGAGCTGGAGGGCCAGGGCCGTGTCCACCACGTCCGAGGACGTGAGCCCCACATGGACGTAGCGGGAGTCGGCGCCGAGGGCTTCTTCCAGGTTGGTGAGAAAGGCGATCACGTCGTGGCGGACGCGGGCCTCGATGGCATCGATCCGGGCCGGGTCCACGCGGGCCTGGCCCTTGATCCGGGCCAGCGCGTCGGGCGGGATGTGACCCCGGCGCGCGTAGGCCTCGCAGACGGCCAGTTCCAGGCGAAGCCAGGCCGCGTACTTCGCCGCCTGGCTCCAGACCGCGCCCATCTCCGGGCGCGTGTA
>JBBTEL010000020.1:7607-14690 GCA_038042325.1 Candidatus Methylomirabilota bacterium | reverse complement strand
TCAGCTCCCGCGGCAGATGACGACGGTCCAGCGGTCCCAGCGTCAGGAACGACAGCTGCTCCTCGTCCAGCAGGCGGTGGATCAGCGCCTGCACCTCGTCTTCCCTGACGACGTCGATGGCCGCCAGCATCTCGTCGAGGGAGAAGAACGAGCCGAAGTAGAGCTCCTGCTTGGCCAGCCGGCTCATCCGGCTCGAGGTGGACTCCAGCGAGAGCATCAGGTTCCCCTTCAGGTGATCCTTGGCCCGCCGGAGCTCGGCGGTCCCGACGCCGTCCTTCTTGAGGTCGCGGAGCTCCTTCAGGGTCAGCTTCAAGACTTTGGCGAAGTTCGCCGCGTCCGTCGCGGCGTAGATGTAGAGGAGCCCGGTGTC
This sequence comes from Candidatus Methylomirabilota bacterium, assembly GCA_038042325.1. GTDB lineage: Bacteria > Methylomirabilota > Methylomirabilia > Rokubacteriales > CSP1-6 > CSP1-6. Next base: position 14,320 of record JBBTEL010000020.1, on the reverse strand, counting down.
GTGGTAGGCCTGGGTCCCCGAGTGGATCGAGTAGACCAGCCCCTGGCGCTCCCGCACCTGCTGGAAGAGGCGCGAGGACATGCTGCCGCCGATGATGTCGTTCAGGACGTAGAGCGCGTACCGCTCCGGCGCCGTGTGGGTGAGCCCCGGAAACCCCGCCACGACGTGCACCTGCTCGAGCGTCTTCTCGACCATCTCCACGGTCACCCGCGGCGTCGGCGGGCCGCCATTCGGCTGGGCCGGGGGGCCTTCGAACCCGTCGAAGCGCGGGGCCAGGAGCCGCAGCACGCGGTCGTGATCGGCGTGCCCCGCCACGGCCACCGTGATCTTCCTGGGGGAGTACTCCTGCTGGAAGTGGCCGAGGATGGTCTCCCGGCTCAGGCCCTGGACTCCCTCGCGGGTTCCGAGGATGGGGCGGCCCAGCGGGTGGCCGGGCCAGAGGCGTTCGGCGAACAGGTCGTGGATCAGGTCGTCCGGCGTGTCCTCCACCATCTTGATCTCCTGGAGGACCACCGACTTCTCCTTCTCGATGTCCTCCGCCCCGAAGAGCGGGTGGCGCAGGATGTCGGTGAGGAGGTCGACCGCCAGCGGCAGGTGCTCGTCGAGCACGTTGACGAAGAAGCACGTGTGCTCCTTCGCGGTGAAGGCGTCCATCTGGCCGCCCACCGAGTCCATCGTCCGGGCGATCTCCTCGGCGGTCCGGGTCTGGGTGCCCTTGAAGACCAGGTGCTCGATCAGGTGGGAAACCCCGCCGCGCTCGGCCGGCTCGTTCCGGGAGCCCGTGTCCACCCAGATCCCGACGGCGACCGACCGGACGTGAGGCATCCGCTCGGTGACCACGCGGATGCCGTTGGGGAGGATGCTCTTCCGGTACTCTTCGGCCACCGGCTCCCCTCCGCGGCTAGGGGTTCTTCCGCTTTTCCTTGTCGGCCAGCGCCGGCTGTTCGCGGAGCGCCGTCTTGCGGGACAGCCGCATCTTGCCGTTCGGGTCCACCTCGATCACCTTGACCAGCACTTCGTCGCCTTCGGCCAGCACGTCGGTCACGGCCCTGATGCGCGTCTCGGCGATCTGGGAGATGTGGAGCAGCCCCTCGGTCCCCGGGATCACCTCCACGAAGGCCCCGAACTCGACGATCTTCTTCACCTTGCCGACGTAGATCCGGTCGACCTCCACCTCCCGGACGATGTCCTGGATGATGGCCACGGCCTTCTGGACCGCGCTGTTGTCGGCCGAGAACACCGTGACGCGACCGTCGTCCTCCACGTCGATCTTGACGCCGGTCTGCTCCTGGATCCCCCGGATGACCTTGCCGCCCGGCCCGATAACCTCGCGGATCTTCTCCGGGCGGATTCGGATCGTGACGAAGCGGGGGGCGTAGGGGGAGAGCTCGGGGCGCGGCTTCTCGATGGTCTCGCGCATTTTCGCCAGGACGTGGAGCCGGGCTTCCCGGGCCTGGGCCAGCGCTCGCCCCATGAGCTCGGTGGAGACCCCCGCCATCTTGATGTCCATCTGGAGCGCGGTCACGCCGGCCTCGGTGCCAGCCACCTTGAAGTCCATATCACCGTAGTGGTCCTCGGTCCCCATGATGTCCGTCAGGATGGCCACCCGGTCCCCTTCCTTGATGAGCCCCATGGCGATCCCCGCCACCGGCGCCCTGAGCGGCACGCCGGCGTCCATGAGGCTGAGGCTGGCCCCGCAGACGGTGGCCATGGAGGACGAGCCGTTCGATTCGAGGATGTCCGACACGACGCGGATCGTGTACGGGAACGCCTCCTTGGTCGGCAGCACGGCCGCCACGGCGCGCTCGGCCAGGGCGCCATGCCCGATCTCGCGTCGGCCGGGGCCCCCGAAGCGCCGCACCTCGCCCACGGAGAACGACGGGAAGTTGTAGTGGAGCATGAAGTGCCGGTACGACTCGCCCGTGAGGTCCTCGATCTTCTGCTCGTTCTCCCTGGTCCCCAGCGTGACCGCCACCAGGGCCTGGGTCTCGCCCCGCGTGAAGAGGGCCGAGCCGTGGGCCCGCGGCAGGTAGCCCACCTCCGAGGTGATGGGGCGGGTGTCGGGGAGGCCGCGCCCGTCCACCCTCACCCCCTTCTCGAGCACCATCCGCCGCACTTCCGCCTTCTCCACCTTCTCGAAGGCCTCGCGGGCCGGTCCCTTGATCGCCGGGTCGGCCCCCAGCGCCTGGAAAACCTCCTCGAACACCTGGTTCATGGCCTGGGCCCGCCCCTGCTTTTCGTGGATGGCCAGCGCCTGGGCGATCCTCGCCGCCGCGAGCTCCCTCACCCGTGACTCCAGGACTGGGTCGTCGCCCGCTCCGGGATCGAACGGCCATGCCGGCTTACCGGCCGCGGCGCGCAGCTCCTTCTGCGCCCGGGCCAGCGCCCGGCACTGCTCGTGGCCGAAGGCGATGGCCCGGACCATCATCTCCTCCGGCACCTCCTTCGCTCCGGCCTCCACCATCAGCACCGCCTCTTCGGTCCCCGCGAGGACCAGGTCCAGCGTCGAAACGGCCCGCTGGGCCTCCGTCGGGTTGGCGACCAGCCGGCCCTCCACGAGGCCGACCCTCACGGCCCCGACAGGCCCATTGAATGGGATGCCGGAGATCGTCAGCGCGGCCGACGATCCCACCACGGCCAGCACGTCGGGATCGTTTTCCCGATCCCCGGAGATCACCAGGTCGAGCACCTGGACCTCGTGCTTGAAGGCCTTGGGAAAGAGCGGGCGCAGGGGGCGGTCGATGAGGCGCGAGGTCAGGATCTCCTTTTCGACCGGCCGCCCCTCCCGCTTGAAGAACCCGCCGGGGATGCGGCCGCTCGCGTAGGCCCGCTCCCGGTAGTCCACCGAGAGCGGAAAGAAATCGACCCCCTCGAGGGGGGTCCTGGTCGCCACCACGGTGGCGAGCACCACGGTCCCGCCGTAGCGCACCATCACCGCGCCGTCGGCCTGCCGGGCGACCCGCCCGGTCTCGAGCGTGAGGGTCCTGCCGCCGATCTCAACCGCCGTTGAATGCGCCATACGTGCGTCGTGCCTCCTGCTTCAGGGGGGAACCAAGGAACAGCGAAGATGAAGGGGTTGAGCCGGTGCGCTCGGGGCCGGAAAACGCCGGAGCCACCCTCACCCGCGGATCCCGAGCTTTTCAGTCAGGGCCCGGAACCGCTCCGGATCTTTCTTTCTGAGATACTCCAGGAGACTGCGGCGCGTGCCGATGAGCATCAGCAGGCCCCGCCGGGAGTGGTGATCCTTCACGTGGAGCTTGAAGTGATCGCTCAGGCCGTTGATGCGCTCCGACAGGAGCGCGATCTGGACCTCCGGCGAGCCGGTGTCCCCTTCGTGGAGTCGGAACTGCTCGATGAGGCTCTTCTTCGTTTCGACTGCAACCGGCATGCGAACGCTCCTTCGGGAGCCCAGCCCCCAATCGCCCGACCCTGGAGCCCGCGCCCCGAGCGGGTGGGTTCTAAAAACCTTCGTCCTTCCAATGAATTACGGCGTTCAGCCTAGCATACGGAGTGCCTGAAGTAAAGGGAATCACGAGCGCGCGGGGGAGATTCCGAGCAGCCGAGCAGCGGTGGCGACGTCACGCACCACCTGCGCCCGGAGCGCCTCGACGTCGGGGAACTTCTGCTCGGGCCGGATGCGCTCTTCGAACTCGAGGGCCAGCAGCGAGTCGTACAAATCGCCCGCGAAGTCGAGCAGATAGGCTTCCACCCAGTACTCGCCCTCCCCGAACGTGGGACGGATCCCGACGTTCACCACCGCGCCTGCCCGGCCCCCCTCCCAGGCGGCCCGGGCGGCGTAGACCCCGGGGGGCACAATCAACTCCCGCTCCGGCTTGAGGTTCGCCGTGGGGAAGCCGAGCTGCCGGCCCCGCTCCTTCCCCCTGAGCACTCGCCCCCGGACCGTGTAGGGGTGGCCCAGGAACTTCCGGGCCCACGCCACGTCCCCGGCCGCCAGGGCCTGACGGATCGCCGAGGACGAGACCACGACCCCGTCCACGACGAGCGGCGGGATCACGTGGGCGACGAAACCGTACTTCGGCCCCAGCTCGGCGAGGAGCCGCGCGTTCCCCTGGGCGCCCCGCCCGAAGGTGTGGTTGAACCCCACCACCACCTCGCGCGCCTTGAGGCGACCCACCAGCACGTCTTTCACGAAGGCCTCGGCCTCGAGGAGGGAGAACTCCCGCGTGAAGGGGATGACCACCGCGGCGTCGAGCCCCTGTAGGGCGATGCGGGCGAGGTTTTCGGCGAGCTCGGTGATCGGGACCGGCGCGCGCTCGGGCTGGAGGACCGCCAGCGGATGGGGATCGAACGTGCACGCCAGCGCCCGGAGGCCGAGCGCGCGGGCCCGGGTGCGAGCGGTGGCGAGGATCTTCTGGTGGGCGAGATGGATCCCGTCAAAGGCCCCGAGGGCCACAACGCTCGGAGGGCTGTCAGGCGGGTAGGACTCGAGACCTCGGACGATCTCCATGCAGGATCCGTTCGGGCTTCACGCGCTCACCGCCCTCCACCACTCGGCCGACGCCCAGGAAGTCACCGTCAGCGGCGTACACGCGCGCGACCCCGCGAGCGCCGGCATCGGCCGCGGGCACCGGGACCGCTTGCCCATGGAGCAGGGCTAGGGCGGCCCCCGCCTCCAGGGTGACCTTCGGCCGGCCGGCGAGGGCGGAGTCCGCAGGCAGGAGCCGTTCCCAGAAGACGGCCGGGTCGCGAGCTTCCCGCACGAGGGCCCACGGGAGCGCGTCCTCGAGTCGATAGGGCCCGACGCGCGTGCGGACCAGCCGCTCCAGGGCCGCCCCCGGGCCGAGGGCGTCCCCCAGATCGCGGCAGAGCGTCCGGATGTAGGTGCCCCGGCCGCACACGACGCGGATCGTGAAGGAGGGCAGCGCCACCGATTCCAGGGCGAGCGAGTGAATCTGGACTTCCCGCGGCTCCCGCTCCACCTCCACGCCCTGGCGGGCCAACTCGTAGAGCCGCCTGCCGCCACGGTGCAGCGCTGAAAACATGGGAGGAACCTGCTGGATCAGTCCGACGAAGCGGCCGAGCGCCGCTTCGATGTCTCCGGCGGTCAGCACCGGCACGGGAGACGTCCGGAGAACCGTTCCCGACAGGTCCTGGGTGTCGGTGACGACGCCCAGGCGGACCGTGGCCAGGTACTCCTTGTCGTGATCCACGAAGTACGGGGTCAGCTTCGTCGCTTCGTTGACGAGGATCGGCAGCACGCCGGTGGCTTCGGGATCCAGCGTGCCCCCGTGACCGACCTTCCCGGCGCGCAGGACGCGCCGGAGGTGCGCCACGGCGTGAAACGAGCTGACCCCCGGCCCCTTCTCGATGATCAGGATCCCCGAGCGTCCCACGCCCGTCCCTACCGCTTCCCGAGCGCTTCGGCGACGGACTTGAGGATGGCGTCCCGCGCCTCGGCAAGGCTCCCCGCGATGGTGCAGCCGGCGGCGTTGGCGTGCCCTCCGCCCCCGAAGGCGGCCGCGATCCGGGCCACGTTGACTTCACCCTTGGCACGGAGGCTCACCTTCACGCTGCCGGAGGCGATCTCGCGGAACAGGGCCGCCACCTTGACGCTGGCGATGGAGCGCGGGTAGTTCACCAGATCCTCGGCCGTCACGAAGGCCTCGGGCACGCTGCCCGCCGGCAGAGCGAGCCATGCGACCCGGCCGTCGGGGCTCACTTCGACGCGGGCGAGGACCTCGGCGAGCCGGTGGAGGTCCTCCGGCCGCCGGCACTCGTAGAGCGCCCCCGCCACCAGCTCGGGCCGGGCGCCGTGAGCCACGAGGTCGGCGGCGATCCTCAGCGCCCGCGGCGTGGTGTTCGAGTAGCGGAAGGAGCCGGTGTCGGTGTGGATGGAGGTGTAGAGGTTGGTGGCGATCTCCGGGGTCAGCTTGAGCCCGAGCGCCTGCATCAGGTCGTAGACCATTTCGCCCGTGGCCGAGGCCGTGGGCTCGACCCAGTGGACGTCGGCGTAGCGCCGGCTGTCGGGGTGATGGTCGATGCTGACGACCCGCGTCGCCGGCCCGCGACTCCCCTCGAGCAGGCCGTTCGTGCGCGAGGGGTCGGGGCAGTCCACCAGGATCACGAGGTCGAAGGACCCCGGCGCCCGCTCCCACCGCTCGACAAGGGCCGCCCCCGGCAGGAACCCGAAGACGTCCGGCACGGGGTGGGGGCCGGCGAGCGTGACGGCCGCCCCCGCGTCGGCGAGGGCCAGGCCCAGGCCGATCTGAGAGCCCAGCAGATCCCCGTCGGGCTGAACGGTGCCGAGCACGAGCACGCGGCCGCGCGGGGCGCGGAGCAGCCCCACGAGCTCGGCCGGGACCGGGAAGGCCGCCTCAGGCATCCCCGCCCGGCGCCGCCTCTCCGGACTTGAGCTCGGCGAGCAGTCCCTGGATCTGAGCGGCGCGGACCAGGGAGCGGTCGGGCCGGAAGTCCAGCGAGGGCGTGACGCGGAGGGTGAGGTGGTGCCGGAGCCAGTTGTGGATGAACCCCCTGGCGCTCTCCAGCGCGGCCAGCGACGCCTTCCACTTTTCCTCGGGGCCGAGGATGGAGACGTACACCTTGGCCAGCCGCAGATCCTTGGTGACCTCCACGTCCGTCACGGTGACGAAGCCGAGGCGAGGGTCCTTGAGCTCCCGCTGGAGGACCCGCGAGATCTCCTCCTTGATGAGCTGGTTCACCCGCTCGAGTCGCTTGGGTTGCATGTCAGAGGA
>JBBTEL010000020.1:0-7507 GCA_038042325.1 Candidatus Methylomirabilota bacterium | reverse complement strand
CCTCCTTGATGAGCTGGTTCACCCGCTCGAGTCGCTTGGGTTGCATGTCAGAGGACCTCCAACGATTTGCACCTACACGCCACGTGGGCTTCGAACGTGGCGGGCCAAATGGCGAGCCAGACAAGGCCCGAGGGACGAGCCGACCGGAGCGTAACGACCCAGCCCGCCTATGGGCGGGACTGGGTGCCCGCAAAGGAATGATCGGCGAGGACCGCGACTGGTCAATGGCCGAAGGCCACCCTTGGCGGGCACCCACGAAGTGGGTCGTGGCGAAGTCAGTTGGCCCGCCACTAGAGGATCTCGATCTGCACGTCAATGACGTGCCCGTCCACGCTGGCCTCGATGAAGTCCAGCGCCTTGGACACCACCTCGTTGGCGTGGCGGGAATCCTGGGAGACGCAGGCGATGGCCAGCGTGGCCCGCTGCCAGGTGTCCTGGTGGTTCACCTCGGCGACGGACACTTCGAACCGCTGCCTCACCCTCTCCTTGAGGCCTTTGAGGATATGGCGCTTCCCCTTGAGAGAGTCGACGTCGGGGAGGTGGAGCTCGACGGTTCCGACCGCGACCCGAGCCTGATGCACGTCTACTTCTCCTCTCTCACCCAACCTCCCCCCCTCACCCCGCCCTCTCCCCCGCTGGGGGAGAGGATGAAGGTGAGGGGGAGAGGAGAAATGGTGAACCGAGCTTCAAAGGGTCCGCGCGACCTCTTCCGTGGTGTACGCCTCGATCACGTCGCCGACCTGGACCCCGCTGACGCCGTCCACCGCGATGCCGCACTCGAGCCCCTGAAGGACTTCGCGGGCGTCGTCCTTGAAGCGCTTGAGCGAGCTGAGCGTCCCCTCGCCCACCAGGGTGCCGTCGCGCTTGACTCGCACCTTGGCGCCGCGCTGGATCTTCCCCTCCGTGACGTAGGAACCGAGGATGGTCCCCAGCTTGGAGATCGGGAAGAGCTGGCGCACCTGGGCCTTGCCCAGCGCCACCTCGCGGATCTCGGGAGCCAGGAGGCCGGACAGCGCGGCCCGGACGTCCTTGATGGCCTCGTAGATGACGTTGTAGGTGCGCACGTCGACGCCGTCCGCCTGGGCCTGGGTGGCCGCCTTGGGCTCGGGCTTCACGTTGAAGCCGAGGACGATGGCGTTCGAGGCGGAGGCCAGCATGACGTCGCTCTCGGTGATGGTGCCCACCGAGCCGTGAATGACCTTGAGCTTCACCTGATCCGTCGAGAGCCTCTCCAGCGACTCGGTGAGGGCTTCCACCGAACCGGCGACGTCGGCCTTGAGGATCAGGCGGAGCTCCTTGACCTCGCCGGTTTCGATCTGCTGGTGCAGGTCCTGGAGCGTGACGCGCGTGATGCCCTTGGCGCGCTGCCGCTCGCGATCCTGGCGGAGGGTGGCGATCTGACGCGCCTTGCGCTCGTCCTCCACCGCGACGAGGGTGTCGCCGGCCTGGGGCACGCCCGAGAGCCCGAGGATCTCCACCGGGTCCGAGGGGCTGGCGGCCCGGACCTTCTTGCCGAGGTGGCTGAACATCGCGCGCACGCGCCCCGAGTGCTGCCCCACCACCACCGCGTCGCCCTCCTTGAGCGTCCCCTGCTGGATGAGCACCGTGGCCACGGGGCCGCGTCCTTTGTCCAGCCGGCCCTCGATGATGGCGCCCTTGCCGGCCCGGTTGGGGTTGGCCTTAAGCTCGAGGATCTCCGCCTGGAGCGCGGTCATCTCCAGCAGGCTCTCGATGCCCGTCCCCTTCTTGGCCGAGGTCTCCACGTAGATCGTCTGGCCGCCCCATGCCTCCGGCACCAGCCCGAGATTGGACAGCTCGCGCCTGACCCGCTCCGGGTCGGCCCCGGGCTTGTCGATCTTGTTGACGGCGACGATGATCGGGACGTTGGCGGCCTTGGCGTGGTTGACGGCCTCGACGGTCTGCGGCATGACGCCGTCGTCGGCGGCCACGACGAGGATCACGATGTCCGTCACCTGGGCCCCCCGCGCGCGCATGGCGGTGAAGGCCTCGTGGCCCGGCGTGTCGAGGAAGGTGACCTTGCCGTGCGAGGTGTCCACCTGGTAGGCGCCGATGTGCTGGGTGATGCCGCCGAACTCCTTCTCCGCCACCTTGGTCCGGCGGATGGCGTCGAGGAGCGAGGTCTTGCCGTGGTCCACGTGCCCCATCACCGTCACGACGGGCGAGCGCAGGCGCAGCTGGGAGGGATCCACTTCCTCCTCGCGCAGCTCCTCGCCCTCCAGCGTCCGCACCTCCACGTCGAAGCTGAACTTGTCCGCGACGAGCTTGGCGGCCGTGGGATCGAGGATCTCGTTGACGGTAGCCATGACACCCATCTCGAGCAGCGCCTTGATGACTTCGCCCAACTTCCGGCGCATGGCCTGAGCGAGTTCACCGACCGTGACAGACTCGCCCAGCCTGATGAGCTCGCGCTTGACCTCGATAGGGGGGGCGGGCTCGACCGGAGCCGGTGGCGCCGGCGCCGCAGCCGCAGGCTTGGGCGGCGACGGTGCGGCCACCTTCGGAGGCCCGACCGGCGGCGCGGGGGGCGGCGCCACCACGGCTGCGGGCCTCGCGGAAGCCGCCGGAGGCGCGGCGGGCGCGACGAGGCGCTCCACGGGCCTGGGGGGCGCGGGCTTGACGGGCGGCGCCGCTGCCGGCGCGGCCGTCACCTTCCTGGGCGGCGCGGCCGGCGGGAGAGGAGCGGCCGGCCTGAACGGAACGACCTTCGCCGCCTCTCTGGGCTTCGGAGGGGACGGCTTCGGGGCCGCGAGCGGCTTGACCTCCACCTTCGGCGGGGCCGGCTTCAGCTCGACAGGTTTGGGGGGCGCAGGAGCGGGCGCCGGCGGCGGGGCCACGGCAACGACTTCCTTGAGCTCTGTGACCTTCTTGGCTGGCGCTTTCTTCGCGGCGACCTTCTCGGCCGGGGCCTTCTCCTCGGCGGCCTTCTTCTTCGCCGCCGGGGCCTTGGGGGCCGCCTTGGCCCGCTTCGGCTTCGGCTCCTCGGGCAGCTCCCGTCCGCGCCCGAGCTTGACGCGGAGCTCGCGGATCGTGTCGGCGTCGAGGGGACTCTGCGTCCTCATGCTCTTGCGCCCCAGGGCTTCCAGAGCCTGGATCAGGTCCTTGCTGGTGACACCCAGCTCCTTCGCGAGATCGATCACCTTGATCCGTGACGCCATCGGTCCCCTCACCTCCCCAGCCTGATCACTTCTTCAGATGCCTCCGCCTTCCCCTTGAACGCCCTCGCCAGCCGCCCCCGCTTCAGGGCCTCCTCCACGCACTCCGGGGCGGGACACACATACGCGCCCCGGCCCGGAGCCGCGCCTGCCCGATCGACGCCCACCATCCCGTCGGCGCGGCGCACGAGCCGCACCAACTCAGCCTTCGCCCGGACCCGCCGGCAGCCGATGCACGTGCGCTGGGGCTCCCGCTTCACGCGGGCGGCGCCGCCCCTTCCTCCGGGACCACCCCGGCCTCCTCGCCGACGGGCGCGGCGGCCTCTCCTGCGGCGGGCTCGCTGACGGCCGCCGCCGCCTGGGCGGCGAGCCACTCCTGGGCCGCCGCCAGGATCCGCTCAGCCTTTTTCTCCCCGACGCCGGGAACCTCCATGAGCCGCCCGAGGCCGGCCCTGACGATGCGCTGGGGGGAATAGAGCCCCTCCTCGACGAGCTTTTCCGCCAGCTGCGGCCCGACCCCGGCGAACTCCTCGATCGCGGCCCGCCCCTGGCTCCGTTCCTCCTCCTCGCGGCGACGCTCCTCCTCCAGCTCGGACTCGCTCTTGATGTCCACCCGCATGCCGGTCAGCTTGGCCGCCAGGCGGGCGTTCTGGCCCTTCTTGCCGATCGCGAGCGAGAGCTGGTTGTCGGGAACCACCACGAGGACCGACCGCTCCACCGGTCCCTCCTCGGCCTGCCGCCCCTCCTGCACCGTCACCGACGCCACCTTGGCCGGCGACAGCGCCCGGGCGACGAACGCCGTGGGCTCGGCGGACCACTCGACGATGTCGATCTTCTCGCCGCGGAGCTCCCGGCTGATCACCTGGATGCGGGTGCCGCGGAGTCCCACGCAGGCGCCGATGGGGTCCACATCGCGCTTGGTGGTGGCCACGGCGACCTTCGCCCGCTCGCCCGCCTCGCGCGCCGCCGCCTTGACCAGCACGATCCCCTCGGCGATCTCGGGGATCTCGGTCTCAAACAAGCGGGCCAGGAACCCCGGATGGGTGCGGGAAAGGGTGATCTGGGGACCCTTGGCAGTCTTCTTCACCTCGAGGACGAACGCGCGGATCCGGTCCCCGGGGTTGATCCTCTCGCCCGGAATCTGCTCGCGCTCCGGAAGGAAGCCCTCGGCCTTCCCCATCTCCACGATCACGTTTCGCTTCTCGATCCGGTGGACGACCCCGCGGACGATCTGGCCCTCCTTCCCGATGAACTCAGAGTAGATCCCCTCCCGCTCGGCGTCGCGGACCCGCTGAAGGATCACCTGCTTGGCGGTCTGGGCCGCAATCCGGCCGAACTCCTTGGGCTCCAGCTCGTGCTCGATCTCGTCGTCGATCGCGGCATCGGGCTTGACGGCGCGGGCCTCCGCCAGCGTCATCTCGATCCTGGCGTCGGTGACTTTGGCGACCACCCGCTTCTTGGCGAACACCCAGAGCGTGCCGGTCCCCCGGTCCAGCTCCAGGCGGATGTTGTCCCCCGTCCCCACCCCCATCGTCTTCTTGAAGGCCGACAGCAGGGCAGACTCCAGCGCCTCGAAGAGAACCTCCTTGTCGATGTTCTTCTCCGTTGCGATCTGCGAAATAACGGTAATCAGTTCCCGGTTCATAAATTGGGCTCGAGCCGCGCCTTGGTCACGCCCCGGCGCGGGAGCTCGGCTTCGCCGTCCGTCCCTTCCAGCCTCACCACAGACTCCGTGACTTCCGCGAGCCGCCCGGTGAACTCCGTCCGGCCGTTCACGGGGTCGGACATCCAGCACCGCACCCGCTTCCCCTGAGCCCAGCGCCACTCGCGGTCGGTTTTGAGCTCCCGCGTGAGGCCCGGCGACGACACCTCCAGGTCGTAGCCCTCCTGGATCAGGCCCGAGGCGTCCAGGACGTCGCCCGCCTCGTGGCTGAACCGCTGGCAGTCGGCGATGCCGACCCCTCCGGCCTTGTCAACGAAGAACCTGAGCACCGAGCGCCGGCCCTCGCGGCGCCACTGGAGATCCACGAGGAAGAGCCCGTGGGCCTGGAGCACCGGCGAGACGACGGCCTCGATCCGCGCCAGTCGCTCGGTCGCCTCCACTGCCGCCACCCCCAGGGGCAAGAAAAAAGTGGGCAGCGCCCACTTTTCCAGGAGATTAGCACACCCGACCCCCCCCAGCAAGGGGAATGCGGGAGGCGATTATGTCCCGCTCAGTTCCCGCATAAGCTCCTTGACGCTCACCACGGCTTCTCGCTTCGGGACCCGCCGGTCGGTGCGGTCCCGGCGCGACCGGACTTCGACCAGCCCCTCTTTGACAAAGGCGTTCCCCACGGTCACCCGGATCGGCAGGCCGATCAGGTCGGCATCCTTGAACTTCACCCCGGGCCGCTCGTCGCGGTCGTCGTAGAGGACCTCGACGCCGGCCGCGCCCAGCTCCTCGTAGAGCTCCTCCGCCACCCCGGTCTGGACGGGATCCTTCGCGTTCACCGACAGGAGGTGGACGTGAAACGGGGCGATGCTCCAGGGCCAGATGATCCCGTCGGCGTCGTGCCGCTGCTCGACGGCCGCCGCCGCGATCCGCGCCGGCCCGATCCCGTAGCTCCCCATGACGATCGGCCGCTCCTGGCCGCTCTCGTCCAGCACCACGGCCCCCAGGGACACGGAATACTTCGTGCCGAGCTTGAAGATGTTCCCCACCTCGATGACATGTTCTACCTTGAGCGCCGCGCGGCACTGAGCGCAGCCTTCCCCCGTCTGCGCCACGTGAAGGTCGGCGAAGCGCGGAGAGAAGTCCTTCCCGGGCCTCACGCCCTTCAGGTGAACCCCCTCCTTGTTCGCGCCGGCCACGTAGACCCCCTCGCTGAGCGATTCGTCGGCCACGACCGGGAGCCGCGCGTTCACTGGGCCCACCGAGCCCACGGGGGCGCCCAGGTGGGCCTTCACCTCGTCGGGATGGGCGGGGCGGAACTCCCCCACGACCCGCGCGAGCTTTTTCTCGTGAAGGGTCTGGTCCCCCCTCACCAGGGCCAGGACGGGCCCGTCCTTGGCCACGTAGAGGAGGGACTTGATGGTCAGCGCGGGCTCGATCCCGAGCAGCGCCGCCACCGCCGCGATTGTGCGGGCGTTGGGGGTCGCCACCTCCTCCAGGGGCCAGGGGGGGAATTTCGGCGGGGCCGGGATCCCCCGCGCCAGCTCGACGTTGGCAGCGTAGCCGCACCGCTCGCAGAGCGCCACCTCGTCCTCCCCCGCGGCGCTGGGCGCCATGAACTCGTGGGAGCCCGAGCCGCCCATCATGCCGGGGTCCGACTCGACGACGTGGTAGCGGAGGCCGCAGCGGTCGAAGATCCGACAGTACGCCTCCTTGTGGGCGTCGTACGCCTTCGCCAGGCCGGCCTCGTCCAGGTCCAGCGTGTAGGAATCCTTCATCAGGAACTCGCGCGTCCGGAGGACGCCGGATCGCGGCCGCGCCTCGTCGCGCTCCTTGGTCTGGATCTGGTACCAGATCTGCGGCAGGTCCCGGTACGAGCGGAGCTCCTTGGCGGCGATCCAGGCGATGACCTCCTCGTGGGTCATCCCCAGGCACATGTCCCGCGCGTTGCGGTCCTTGAGCCTGAACATCTCCTCGCCGATGGCCTGCCAGCGGCCCGACTGCTGCCAGATCTCCGCCGGCTGGAGGACCGGCAGCGTGACTTCCTGCCCGCCGATCCGGTTCATCTCCTCCCGGATGATCGCGTTGATCTTGTCCATCACCCGCTGGCCCAGCGGCAGATAGACGTAGATGCCGGCCGCCAGCTGGCGCACCAGCCCCGCGCGCACCATGAGCTTGTGGCTGACCGCCTCGGCGTCGGCAGGGTCTTCCCGGAGGGTCGGGATGAGCGACCGGGTCCAGCGCACGGCGCTACGCTTTCTTCTCGGTCGTGATGATCTGGTTGGGCCCGGGGACGCCCGGGCGGTACACGAGCCGCGCCACGGGCTTGCCGCCGAGGATGTGGGATTCCAGGATTTCCTGAAGATCCGATTCCTGGACGCCGCAGTACCAGACGTTCTCGGGATACACGACCATCATCGGCCCGTTGCCGCACTGGGAAAAGCAGCCCGCCTTGTTGATCCGGACCTCCCGGTGCTTGCCGGCCTGGGCCACGCCGGCGCGGAGGATCTTCACGTACTTCTCGGTGTCTCCCTGGGTGGGGCAGGTCTCCCCGCCCGTGCACACGAAGACGTGGATCTCATATTGACCCACGGTGCTAGTCCTGAACATCGGTCGCCTGCGCAGCGCGCTTCTCGGCGATGAAGCGCTCGACTTCTTCCCAGAGCGCCTCGATGATCTGAGA
>JBBTEL010000019.1:0-1766 GCA_038042325.1 Candidatus Methylomirabilota bacterium | reverse complement strand
CGTTTTCCTCGACCACTGCTCGGCTCATGCCCACTACTCCGACAAGCTCCTAGCTAGGGCCGGAGGCTAGTGTTGACAGGGCTATTTTGCTATCGTAGGGGTCAAATGAGGGGTGCCAGCCTGCGCGTTCTCCTGCCCTGCCTTCTGGGGATAGGTCTCCTGGCCCCGGGGTGCGTCAGCGTGCGGGAGTTTGTGGGCCTCCCCGCCGAGTCCACGCCCAGCGTGACCCAGTCGCGCGCGGCGCAGAACTGGCTCCTGATCAAGAATCCACGCTATGGTGACGCCCCGAGCGAGCCCGAGCACATCTGGGTCGAGGAGGATCGCGTTCCGACGACGCTCCGAACGTTCGTCTTCGGCCAGAAGTCCATCATCGCGCCCCCGGAGATCGTGGCGAAATACGGCTCGCCGCCCGGCGGGGGACGGATCAGCCCGCTCCAGGGCGCGCCCTACACGGTGCCTGATCCTGCCCCGCTCAAACCGTCAGGGCGCGAGGGCAAGGCGGAGGGAAAAGCGAAGCCGGGGACGGCAGCCGCAGGGGAGGCCAACGGCTTGCTGCGCGGCTACGTCGTGTTCGTGGACACGACCCGGGTCGTGGTGGACCTCACCGCCAAGGACGGGCTCCGGCCCGGGAGCATCGTCAGTCTGCGCCGGGACAAGATCCCCATCGTCCACCCCGTGACCGGTGAGCTCCTGGGGGAGCTCGACGAGGAGGTGGCGACGGCCAAGGTGGTCGAGGTCCGCGAGAAGTTCTCCGTGGCCGAGATCCAGGGGATCGCCCCGGGCGCGCAGATCAAGCTCAAGGACCGGGTCGTCATCCGGTAGTCCCTCCGTTGGGTCCCGCCGCCACCCTGGAAGTCCTGCTGAAGGAGCGCGTCGGCCAGCTCGTGGGCCCGGAGCTCCGGGCGATCGAGGACGAGATCCGGCGTGCGCTCGACTCGCCCGTCCGCCTGATCCGCGAGATGGGCGGCTACATCGCCGGGGCCGGCGGCAAGCGGCTCCGCCCGATTCTCCTGCTGCTCTCCGCGCGGCTGGCCGGCTACCGCGGGCCCCGCGCCCCGCGGCTCGGCGCCGTGGTGGAGCTCCTGCACACCGCCACGCTGATCCACGACGACGTCGTGGATCAGGCCCCGCTCCGTCGCGGCCGCCCCTCGGCCAATTCCCAGTGGGGAAATGACGCGTCCGTTCTCGTCGGTGACCACCTGTATGCCAAGTCCTTCGCCATGCTGGTGCACGACGACGACCGCGCCGTTATGGAGACGCTGGCCCGGGCCACCGTGTCGATGACCGAGGCCGAGGTCTTCCAGCTCGAGCTAAAGCGCAACGGCCACGCCAGCGAGGCCGACTACCTGCGCATCATCACGCAGAAGACCGCCTCCTTCATCTCGGCCTGCTGCCGGATCGGGGGGGTCCTGGGCCAGGCTCCTCCGGAGCAGGTGGAGGCGCTGGCCCGGTACGGACTGGACGTGGGCGTGGCCTTCCAGATGAGCGATGACTCGCTGGACTTCGTGGCCGACCAGGCCCGGCTGGGCAAGGCCATCGGCGCCGACCTCCGGGAGGGCAAGCGGACCCTGCCGCTCATTGCCACCCTCGAAAGAGGAAGTCCCGCCGACCGTGAGAGGATCCAGTTCCTGCTGGCGCGCCACGCGCTGAACGGGGAGGAGGTCGAGGAGATCCGCCGCCTCGTGATGAAGTACGACAGCGTCCGGTACGCGCTCGGCCGCGCGCGCGACTACGCCCGGCAGGCCAAGGACGACCTGGCGCCGTTC
>JBBTEL010000018.1:0-1619 GCA_038042325.1 Candidatus Methylomirabilota bacterium | reverse complement strand
CTAGAGCAGATAGATGAAGGTGAACACCATGATCCACACCAGGTCCACGAAGTGCCAGTAGAGCCCGGCGATCTCGGTGAGCATGTAATTCCGCGCGGTGTTGCCGCTCCGCGAGACCACCGCCAGCATCGTGGAAAGGTAGATCACGCCGCCGGTGACGTGGGCCCCGTGGAACCCGGTGATGATGAAGAAGGTGGTGCCGAAGAGCGAGGCCCCCCACGGGTTCCCGTAGATCTTGAGCCCGCCCTGGATCAGGTGGGTCCACTCGTAGGCCTGGAGCCCGAGGAACGTGGCGCCCCCCAGGATCGTCAGGGACAGGAACAGCTTCACGTGGCCCGGCCGCTCCAGCTTGATGGCCTCCAGCGCCTTCACCATGGTCACGCTGCTGCAGATGAGCAGGAACGTCATGAAGGCGGTGAGGCTGATCCCGAGGTACTCATAGGGGCTGGGCCAGTCGGCGCTGCCGTAGCGCATGGCGCCGTAGCCGGCGAGCAGGGTGCCGAACCCCATGGCGTCTCCGGCGAGGAAGATCCACATCCCCAGCTTCCCCCAGCTCTCGGGGGTGAGGGGCGACTCAGCGGGCTCCACGCCCGGATGCATCGTCGCGACCTGGCTCACTGTCCGCTCTCCTTTTCCGTCACGATGAGATGTGGGTACCCGGCGCGGGCCCGTCCCGCCGACCGCCGGTACGAATAGTAGAGCCACCCCCCGATGAGCCCCGCCAGGGCGATCGGGAGGGCCATCAGGAACAGCGCGCTCCAGAGAAACCCCATGTCGTGCTTGGTCAGGCTGAGGCAGACCGCGCACGCCAGCGCGTCCGCGGGCCGCAGTGCTCCCAGAAGAACGACCAGCCTCACGGCTTTCATTTCAGGTACACCAGCAGGTACAGGATCGGCCAGAGGAAGACCACGAAGGACCAGTACATCGCGCACACGACGACGGGCGTGTGGGCTCGCGCCGAGAAGCGGCCGCGCCATGCCCGGGCCAGCACGATCCCGAGCCAGATCAGGGCGCCCAGCACGTGGAGGCCGTGAGTGCCGATCAGCGTGTAGAACGTGGCGCCGTACGCCCCCGAGGTGACCGTCAGCCCGAACCCGACCAGCCGGGCCCACTCGTATCCCTGCACGCCGAGGAAGGCCGCTCCGAGAAGGGCCGTCAGGCCAAGCCCGCCGACGAGCCCCGCCTGGTTGCCCCGGCGGATGGCCCTCACGGCGCGGGCCATCGTGGCGCTGCTGAGGAGCAGCACAGCCGTGTTCACACCCGTGACCTCAATGGGAAGCCGCGGCTGGAACGGCGGGGGCCACACGACGGCGCCATAGCGGAGCACGAGGAAGCCGGCGATGAGTCCGGCGAAGAGCATCGTCTCCGCTCCCATGAACACGAGCATCCCCAGAACCGCGTTGCTGACCAGCGGGGTCCGCTCCGGCTCCCCCCAGGGACGGCCGTCGCCGCCGTCCTCGGGCGGAGGCGGGGGCGGCAGCCGCCCGATATCCGCCAGCAGCTCATCGACGGCGGCGGTACCGGCCATGGCGGGCGGGGATGCGGGGGTCATCGCATTCCTCTCACCTGAGCGCGATCACGAGGATCGAGACAACGACCATCGCCGCGATCCAGCCCAC
>JBBTEL010000017.1:0-2925 GCA_038042325.1 Candidatus Methylomirabilota bacterium | reverse complement strand
GCGATCTTCTCCGCCACCTCGCGCGGGAGCTGCCTCAGCCAGACCCGCATCTCCTCGAGATAGCCCGGGAGCGCGTCCCAGCGCGACGTGACCCAGGTGTCGGTGCCCAGCATGATGCGGTCGGGGTGGCGGAGGAAGAGGGCGCGCCAGGCGGGATCCAGCGTCCCGCCGGAAGCCATGTCGGTCCGGATCGCCAGCTCCGCCCAGAGGTTCGCGTAGCGGTCCAGCAGCTTGCCGATCGCCTCGGGCCCCGACGACATCCCCGCGTGGGCCCAGAGGATCTTCACCTTCGGATTCAGCGCGAACAGCTCCTCCACCGCCGCCTCGTCGGAGTGGGCGTGGAGGACCAGGTTCTTCTCCACCGCCAGCTCGGCGATCCGCCGGATCACCGGCGTGTTGGTCTGGCCGCCGAAGAGGTGGAACTCCCCGATGCCCTTGTAGATCCCCCGCTTGAGCCGCTCCTCCACGTACGCGAGGACGGCCGGATCGCCGTGCCAGGAGGCCATGTCGCCGCGGGTCCGGTACGGCCGGAGCTCGGGGACGATGCGCGCGGGCGCCTTTTCGTAGAGCCTGAGCGTGCCGTCGTCGGGCGTGCTGGACACCAGCGCGCGGCGCACCCCCGCGCGGTCGAAGATCTTGAGGATCTCCTCGGGTGGGTATACCGCCCAGTCGGGCTGGCTGTAGTGGATGTGGGCGTCGAAGATCGGCAGGTCCTGGGGCGACTGGGCGGGAGCGGCGCTCACCAGGAGCAGGACGATCGGCAGCGCGAGCCAGCGTCGAAGCATCGGGGCGG
Organism: Candidatus Methylomirabilota bacterium; assembly: GCA_038042325.1. Lineage (GTDB taxonomy): Bacteria > Methylomirabilota > Methylomirabilia > Rokubacteriales > CSP1-6 > CSP1-6. The sequence continues at coordinate 2,132 of JBBTEL010000017.1, read as the reverse complement.
AGTATAGCACGGGTTGCGCGCGCCGAGCGGCCCGACTACCATAGGCCCATGAAGCGCGCGGGGATGGTGATTCTCTTGGCCTGTTCGCTCTGTCCTCTCGCGTCGGCCGACGCGGGAGACGCCCTGTCCGCGGCGGTCCGGCAGGTGAGGGAAACGGCCATGAGGCCCGCGCCGAGCGCTCCCGCTCCGGCCCGGCCCCGGGAGGAGTGGGTGTCGGAGCGGCGGGTGTGGGTCCCCGGCCTCGGCGTCTTTGCCATCGTTCCCGGCCACTGGGAGCGCCGGGTCTCGCCGACGGAGTCGTCGGTGCCGTCGCTCACGATCTTCCGCGAGGCCGACCGCGCGCCGCTGACGGTGCCGGGAGGCGAGCGGCTCCCGGCTGATCTCAGATCCGGCCCCTGAGGCCTTCCCGTGCTCGAAGCCGTCACGCTGAAGGAGATCGAAAAGATCTTCGCGATCACCGACGCCATGGGGATTCACCGCGAGGCGCTGGTGATCCCCCTCGGGACCGCCACGCCCGGTCGCGTGAGGAAGCTCCTGAGCGGGAAGATCGAGATCACCGTGGATGCCGAGGCGCCCTTCGACGAGTGGCTGAAGGGGCTGGCGGCGCTGATCCGCCAGGCCACCGGAGCGGTCTGAGGGGCAGATGACCGCGGGGGGCCCGGCGGCGAGCCTCCGGCGGGAACTCGGGCTCCTTCCCATCGCCGCCGTCATCTTCTTCAACGTCAGCGGCGGTCCCTACGGCATCGAGGACGCCGTCTCGTCCTTCGGTCCCGGCCTGGCCCTCCTGCTCCTGATCCTCACGCCCCTCGTCTGGAGCCTCCCCGTCACGCTCGTCATGGCGGAACTTTCTTCCGCGTTGCCCGACGAGGGCGGGTATGTGACCTGGGTGAGGCGGGCCTTCGGCCCGTTCTGGGCGTTCCAGGTAGGCTGGTGGAGCTGGGTGGACAGCTTCATTGACATCGCGGTGTACCCGGCCCTGTTCACGCAGTATCTCTCTCACTGGCTCCCCGGCATAACGCCGCTCGCGCGCTGGCTGATCGCGCTGGCCTTCATCTGGATCCTGACCGGCCTCAACATCCGCGGGGTCAGCGTTGTGGGGTGGGGAGCTGTGGGGCTCAGTGTGCTCGCGCTTGCGCCGATCGTCGCGCTGGTGGTCGTCGGCCTGGGACGGCTTCAATTCGCTCCGTGGGAGCCGCTGACGGCCGGCAGGACCAGCCTCGTCGAAGGGCTGGGGCTCGGCCTCGCGGTGGTGATGTGGAACTACTCGGGCTGGGACACGCCCACCACGGTCCTCGGCGAGACGCGGAACCCGGAGCGCGCGTTCCGGCGGGCTCTGGCGTTGACTCTGCCGGTGATTACCCTTGCGTATGTCCTTCCCGTCGGCGTGGGCCTCTCGGCGGCCGGCGGATGGCGGGAATGGGACACGGGAGCACTGCCCCGGATCGGCGCCCAGATCGGGGGGCCGTGGCTCGGCGGCTGGATCACCCTCGGCGCGGCGCTCAGCGCGGCCGGGCTCTTCCTCTCGCTCCTCCTGACGAACTCCCGGCTGCCCTTCGTCCTGGCTCAGGCGGGCCAGATGCCGTCTCTCGTCGCGAGGGTCCATGCGCGCTACGGGACGCCGTGGGTCGCCGTCGTGCTGTCGAGCGTGATCTACAGCGCCTTCGCCATCTTCAGCTTCAAGGAGCTGGTCATCCTTGATAACTGGCTCTACTCGCTGAGCCTGCTGGTGGAGCTCGCGGCGTTCCTCGCCCTCAGGCGGCGCGAGCCCGGCCTGGCGCGGCCGTGGCGGGTGCCGGGGGGGCGGGCCGGCGCGCTGCTCGCGCTGGCGCTGCCGAGCGGGCTGGCGCTCCTCGCCATGGCCACGGCGGGGCTGCTCAATACAGCGGTAGCCGTCGCCGTCGCCCTGACGGGGCCGCTCGCGTACCTCTGGATCTCCCAGACCTCAGGTTCTCGTCGATGATCTGGGCCAGCCAGGGGAGGGACGGAAGCGAGTAGACGTAGCTCTTGCTTTCGACGGCGACGTGGTCCTGCTCCTCTCCGGGCGGGGCCTTCAGGAAGACGTCCACGTTCACGTTCGGTCCCGCGCGGTGGCAGCCGCCCGTGCAGTCCTCCCTGAGCCACACCGTTCCCGC
>JBBTEL010000016.1:0-4199 GCA_038042325.1 Candidatus Methylomirabilota bacterium | reverse complement strand
CGGTGCTGATGCCGGGGGGCGAGCTGACGATCGACGTGCGGCCCGACTGGTCGCTGCGCCTCCAGGGGCCGGTGGAGGAAGTTAGCTCCGGGACGCTGAGCCCGGACCTCCTAGCCGCCCTCAGGGCCGGGGCCGCACGTCAATGATTCTGGCTCGCCTCGGCGCCGCGCCGCCCGCACCGTTACTTCTTGGGTGACTCGACGCCCAGCACCTTCACGTCGAAGAAGAGGGTCTTGCCCGCCAGGGGATGGTTCAGGTCGATGACGACTGTTTGTTCCCTGACCTCTTTGATCCGGACGATCCGCCTGTCGCCGCCCTGGCTCTGGGCCACGAGCTCGGTCCCGACCTTCAGCGCGTCCGGCGGGAGCATCTCCTTCGGGACTTCCGTGACGGCGTTCGGGTTCACCTCGCCGTAGGCGTCCGCCGGCTTGACGGTCACCTTCTTCTCGTCGCCCGCGCGCATCCCGCTCAGGGCCTGCTCCAGGCCGGGGATGATCTGCTTTTGCCCCTGGGTGTAGGTGAGGGGATCCCGTCCCTTGTTGGAGTCCAGCACCTTGCCGCCATCGTCTTTCAGCGTGTATTCCAGCTGGACCTTCGCGCCGTTCTCGATGGCGGGACTGACGGCCTTATCCTGTTCCTGGGCCTCGGCGGCGGTGAGCGCCAGCGCCAGCGTGAGACCGATCACCCCCGCGATCCTCATCGAGCCTCCCGTCGTGCCGGGCGAGCGCGCCCCGGCATATGCGTTGGAGTCTACACCCGCGGGGACAGCGGGCGCAATTTGCGTGGATTCCTCAGCGTAGCGCCGGGGTGCGCGCCTGGGCCACTCCGATCATACTGTCCCGCGTGACGAGGCTTGCCAGCTCTTGCTCGCTCATCCCCTCCGTCCCCGCGGGCCGCACGGGGATCACCAGGTAGCGCATGTCGGCGGTGCTGTCGAGGACGCGCACCTCGACGTCCGGCGGGAGCTCCAGGCCGAACTCCCTCAGCACGCCCCGCGGATCCACCACCACGCGCGAGCGGTAGTTCAGGCTCTTGTACCAATCGGGCGGGTAGCCGAGGAGCCCGCGCGGGTAGCAGGAGCAGAGCGTGCACACCACGGCGTGGTGGACGGTGTCGGTATTCTCGACGGCGACGAGTGTCGCCTCCTGCTCGAAGTCGATGCCCAACTCGAGGATGGCCGACTTGGCGTTGGCCAGCAGACGGGACTTGAACGCGGGGTCCACCCAGGCTCTCGCGATCACGTTGGCGCCGAGGGTGGGGGACCGGGAGTCCATCTCTTCCACCTGCCGCCGGACCTCGTCGGCGGTGAGGATTCCCTTTTCGATCAGGAGGGTCTGGACGGCCTCCACCCGCCACTCGAACTCGGTCATCGGGTGGTCGGGGGCGTGGGGCTTATCGTGGTGATCCTCGCGCATTTCGTCCTCCTGCCGCGTCAGGCCGGTTCCAGCCAGTGCTCGTAGATGTCCATCAGGAGTTGGTCATGGGCGGCTCCCGCGTATGTTCGCCACACGTGAGATTGGGGGAAGCGGACGAGATAGAGCGGTTGCTTGGGCAGGCCGTCGCCGCCGTACGCGAGCGACTCCGGATTCCGGTAGACACCGTGAACCCGCTCGACGGCGCCGATCTTGCCCTGGATGTACCCAGGTGTACGGAAGTGGCCGGGCGGCGACCCCACCCGGACCCTGACGCGGTCCCCGGGCTTGAAGCGGCCGTTCATCGGCGGCCCTCGAGTTCTTTCACCTTCCGGTCGATCTCCTCTCGCGTCAGGATCCCTCTTTCCACCACGATCGTCTCGACGGCGTGGAGCCACTTCTCGTAGTACTTGCACTGCTCGTATCTGGCGGGCTCCATGTCTTCGATCGCTCGCCGGAGCTCGTCCACCCGCATGACGCGCTTCTCCGGGCTCATCAGGAGCGTGGCGATCGCGTCGGTTCGCTTCTCCCACCAGGACAGGTCGTGCTCGGACTTGTCCACGGGGCCGGCGCCGGGCCGGCCTCCTCGATCATGCACTCGTGCCATCACGGCCTCCCTTCGTGTCAGCGGCGGGGCCTCTCGGCCCAGGCGAGCAGCTTCTTGAGCGGCAGGGCGTTCAGGACCTGGGCCCTCGTGATCCAGGCGCGGCGCGCTGTGGCGATCCCGAGGGCCATGTAGCCGAGGTTGTCCAGGTAGTGGGTGTCGGTGCTGATCGCGATCGGGATCCCCAACTCGGCGGCCCGGCGGGCGTGGACGTCCTTGAGGTCGAGCCGCTGCGGGTAGGAGTTGATCTCGATGGCCTTGCCGTGCTTCTTGGCCGCGGCGAAGACCTGCTCCAGGTCCACGTCGTAGGGCTCGCGCTCGCCGATGAGGCGGCCGGTCGGGTGGACGAGGATGTCGACGTAGGGATTCTCCAGGGCCTTGACGATGCGCGCCGTCATTTCCGAGCGCGCCTGCTTGAAGCGCGAGTGCACCGCCGCCAGGACGATGTCCAGCTCCTTCAGGACGTCGTCGGGAAAGTCCATGGTCCCGTCGGCCAGGATGTCGCACTCGCTCCCCGCCAGGATCCGGATCTTGTGCTTTTTCTGGAGCTCGCGGATCTTCCGGATCTGCTCGCGCAGCTCGTCGGGCGTGAGCCCGCCGGCCACCGTGGACGACTTGGAGTGGTCGGAGACGATGATGTACTCGTAGCCGCGCGCCTCGGCCGCGCCGACGAGTGTTTCGAGCGAGTGGTGGCCGTCGGACCAGTCCGTGTGGGCGTGCAGGTCTCCCCGGATGGCGTCCGGCTCGATCAGGTCGGGCAGGTGTCCCTTCAGCGCCGCTTCTACCTCTCCCGAGTTTTCTCTCAGCTCGGGTGGGATCCAGGGGAGGCCCACGGCCCGGTACACCTCTTCCTCGGTGGCCCCGGCGATCCGCCGGTTCGTCTTTTCGTTGAAGACCCCGTATTCGCTCAGCTTGAGCCCCTTCTTCGAGGCGATCTCGCGGATGCGGACGTTGTGCTCCTTGGAGCCGGTGAAGTACTGGAGCGCCGCGCCGAACGCCTCGGGCTCGACCACGCGGAGGTCGACTTGGATCCCTTCTTGATGGCGGATCGAGGCCTTGGTCTCGCCGTGTGCGAGCACATCGAGCGCCGAGGGGAGCGACACGAACGTCCTGATCACTCGCTCGGGATCGTCGGAGGTGACCAGGATGTCGATGTCTCCGACGGTCTCTTTCCGTCGCCGGGTCGAGCCGGCCACCTCGATCTGGGTCACCCCACCGTCAGCCTTCAGAGCCTGCACGAGCGAATCGGCGACGTCGAGGGCCCTGCCAACCAGCATCCGGCTCTGGCCGGCCTTCCAGGTGGCGATCCCCTTCAAGATGTTGTCGCGGGTCTTCTCGCGGATCCCGGGGACCTTGAGGATGTCGCCCGACCGCGCCAGCGCTTCCAGCTTCTCGACGCTGTCGATGCCCAGCCGGTCGTAGAGGAGCTTGGCCGTCTTGGGCCCGAGCCCCTGCACCTCCATGATGCTGAGGAGCCCCCGGGGGATCTCCTTCCGCATCGCCTCGAGGTCCTTGATCTTCCCGTGCCCCAGGTATTCCTGGATCTTGCCGGCGAGGTCCTTTCCGATCCCTGGGATCTTCTGGAGCTCGTCGCGCTTCGCGACCGCTGCGACGTCCTCGGTCAGGGATTCGAGGTTCTCGGCCGCGCGGCGGTAGGCGCGGACGCGGAAAACGTTCTCCCCCTTGATCTCCAGGAGGTCGGCCATCTCGTAGAAGAGCTTGGCGATCTCGAAGTTTTTCACGGCCCTATGGTATCCTTCCGCCGGAGCCCTTTCAACCGGATATGCTGCCGCAGTGGGCCTGGGAGCTGATCGAGCCGTATCTCAGGAAGAATCTGGCCAACCAGGGGATCGGGCGCCCCACGAAGCGCCAGCTCCTCGAGGAATTCGCCCGGGTCTGGCCGGAGTTCACCGCGACGATCATGGTGCAGGAGCCCTGGATGGGGACGATCCGGTTCAAGCGGCTCGTCAAGCTCCCCGCGAGCGGGATGGATGCGTTCCTCGAGGCCCCGATGAAGTTCATCGCCGACCGATTCGGGGGCGGCAAGTTCAAGCTGAATCTCCACCACGGGATGCACTTTGTCACCACCAAGAACTTCAAGCCGGAGGGTCCGCCGCTCTGGAAGGACCTGCCCGAGCTCGGGGAGGAGTGACCGATGCCCAGCGATGAGACGCGCCGGATGT
>JBBTEL010000015.1:0-2150 GCA_038042325.1 Candidatus Methylomirabilota bacterium | reverse complement strand
ACGCCCTTGGCGCCGAGCGGATTGTGGGGCGTGGGCGTGACCGTGTGGTCCAGCTCGAACATCGGCAGGTCGCGGGCCTTCGGCGCGGCGTACTCCATGAGGCTCCCCGACAGGAGCTGGCCCGCCTCGTCGTACACGATTTCCTCCCACAGGGCCTGGGCGATTCCCTGGGCGATCCCGCCGTGGAGCTGCCCCTTGAGGAGCATGGGGTTGATGACCGTCCCCACGTCGTCCACGCCGATGAAGCGCTGCAACCTGACCTCGCCGCTCTCCGGGAGCACCTCCACCACCGCGATGTACACGCCGAAGGGGATCGTGAAGTCGGGGGGGTCGAAGATGTGGCTCGCGTCGAGGCCGGGCTCCACCCCCGGCGGGAGGTTCGCCGCGCGGTGCGCCGTCTGGGCGACCTCGCGGAGCGTCACGGCCCGGTCCGGCAGGCCCTTGACGTGGAACTTCCCGTCGGCGGCGACGATGTCCTCCGGGGCGGCCTCGAGCAGATGAGCGGCGAGGCGCTGGGCCTTCTCCCTCACGCGCCCGGCCGCCACGTGGATCGCGGCCCCGCCCACGCTCGCCCCGCGGCTCCCGCCGGTGCCGAAGCCTGTCGGGATCACCGCGGTGTCGCCATGGAGCACGGTGACGTCTTCGGGAGTGACGCCGAGGGCGTCGGCCACGATCTGGGCCAAGGTCGTCTCTCCCCCCTGGCCGTGGGGTGACGTGCCGGTCAGGGCCGTCACGCGGCCGCTCGGCTCCACCCTCACCGCGCCGTACTCGTGGCCCTGGAACGCCATCTTCGCCGAGGGCCCGGTGCTCGCCGTCTCCACGAAGGTGGAGAAGCCCACCCCGAGGTAGCGGCCCTCCGCGCGCGCTCGCGCCTGTTCGGATCGGAACTTCGGGTAGTCCAGGAGCTCCAGCGCTCGGTCGAGCGTCACCGCGTAGCGCCCCGAGTCGTAGGTGAGGCCCGAGGGCGTCTTGTACGGGAAGTCCTCCGGCCTGATGAAGTTCTTCTTCCGGATCTCCACCGGGTCCAGCCCCAGCTCGGCGGCGGCCAGGTCGGCCATCCGCTCGATGATGAACGACCCTTCGGGACGACCCGCGCCCCGATACGCCGCCGTGGGGGTCTTGTTGGTGAACGCGCCGCGGAGCGCGTACGACGCTGCCGGGATGCGATACGCCCCCGTGATGAGACGCCCGCACAATAGCGGCGGGCCGGCGGTGAAGGCCTCGAGGCAGGCGCCGAGATCGGCCGTCCCCGTGACTCTGAGCCCGAGGAACGTGCCGTCGCGCGCCACCGCCAGCTCGGCCTCGTGGGTCTGGCCGCGGCCGTGGGTCGTGGCGGCCATGCTCTCGCTCCGCGTCTCGATCCACTTCACCGGCCGGCCGAGCTTGATGGCGGCGAACGCGGCGAGGACTTCCTCGTCGTAGAGCCCGACCTTGCAGCCGAAGCCGCCGCCGACCTCGGGAGCAATCACGCGGATCTGGTGCTCGGGAAGGTCGAGCGTCTCGGCGAGCATGGACCTGGCCCGGTGGGGCATCTGGGTCGAGGTCCAGAACGTGAGCGCTCCGCCCTGGAACAGCGCGAGGCAGCCGCGGGGCTCAAGAGGGAGCGGCGCCAGGCGCTGGTTGACGAAGCGGCCTTTGACGACCCGCTCCGCCTTCGCGAAGGCGGCGTCAAGGTCACCGGTCGCCCAGGAGTGCTCGTAGGCGAGATTGTCCGGGAGACCCTGATGTACCCGTGGCGCGCCTGGCAGCAGCGCGGCCTCGGGATCCGTCACGACGTCGAGAGGCTCGTAGTCCGCGCGGATCAAGTCGGCGGCGTCCCGGGCCTGATATTTCTCCGCAGCCACAACCAGGGAGACGGGCTCGCCGACGAAGCGCACCTCGTCCTGGGCGAGAGGAGGGTGGAGCGGGTATCTGAGGCCGGGAGGAGCGATCATGAGGGGCTTCTGGCGGACCTTGCCCGCGATGTCTTTCCACGTGAGCACGGCGAGGACCCCGGGCTGCTTCAGGGCGTCGGAGACGTCGAGTTGCGTGAGGCGGGCGTGGGCGTACGGGCTCCTGAGCAGGAACGCGTGGACGGTACCGGGAAACCCCAAGTCGTCCACGTACTGGGCCTGGCCCCGGATGAGGCGCGGATCCTCCAGGCGCTTGAC
>JBBTEL010000014.1:8349-14858 GCA_038042325.1 Candidatus Methylomirabilota bacterium | reverse complement strand
GGCCATGCGGATATCTTAGGCGCGGGCCGGGCGTCCCGCAACCCGGAGGACGGCGGCGGCAGCGGGAGCCGCCACGAGCGCCGGATAGGCGACGAGCGCCTGGGCCACCGGGGCAGCCGGTGGCCAGAGCCTGCCGACGGCCGTTACGCCCAAGAACAGAGCCAGCCCGACCCCCACCGCCCACGCTGCGGCGTGAGGGCGGGCCGGCGGCGGTCCGAGGAGAACGAGGGGCGCCAGGCACGAGGCTCCCAGCCCCAGCGCGCTCAGCATGAGCGACCACGGCTCGATGGGCATGAGCGCCAGGAGCGCCGCCACCGCCAGAACCCAAGCCCAGAGTCCCCCGGCCTCGGCCAGCCGCTCTCTCAGCGCGGCGCAGGCCGCTAGGAAGAGCGCCAACAGGCCGACCAGGCCGGCGCCCGCGAGGAGAGGGCTCCACGGACTGCCGCGGAGGACCAGCCCCGGAAGTTCCAGGAGCGCGGCGCCGGCAACGCCGCCCAGATACAACTCCGGCGCCCAGCGCACGGCGTAGATGGCCCAGCACTCAGCCCAGGCGAGAAGCGCGAGGAGCACGGCGCCCCCGAGGGCGACCCCGGCCCGCGTCGGACGTGCCGAGCTCGCTGGACCCGCCAGAGCGACTGCCCCGCCCAGAAGCGTCAGGCCCAGTCCCAGAATGGAAAGCAGCCGGAGCCAGCGCGGGACGAAGGAGGAATCGGCCCAGGCGATCCCTGAAGCCGGGGCGCCGGGAACCCGCTTGTCCGCCTCGAACTTGAGCCGCCGCGGACCGTCCAGCTGAAGCCGGTCGCCGGGACGGAGGGTTACCGACTGACCCGGGGTGAGCGTCCACTCCTGCACCTGAACGCGCCCCGAGTCATTCACCTCCACGCGGAACGGTCCGGGATCCAGCGGCGTCAGCCGGTGCTCCTCGTCGAAGGCGAGCGCGACCAGACCGCGGCGCGGACCCACCGGACGCCCTTCGGTCACCCAAGGGCTCTGCCGCGAGAACCGGAACGCGGGCTGCGAGGCCACCTCGGTCCAGATCACGATCGGATTCGAACCCGACGCCTGCACCATCACGGCCACCGGCAACAGGAGGGCCACGAGCCCGACGGGGACGAGCCAGAGCCAGCGGCGCGACGCTCGGGGCCAGAGGCCAAGGCCCGCTGCCGCGATGGCAGCAGGAACGATGCCCGTCCAGCGGGGCCCGCGCATCCAGGTCGCCACGTCGCCGGCCAGGCCCAGATTCGCCCAGACGATGACGCCCACGACCAGGAGCAGTACGGCCGGCGGGAGCGATGGCCGGCCGCCTGCGGCGGCGGGTTCAGGGGCGGCCAGGGCAGCGAACAGCGGAGCGACGACGAAGAGAAGCCCGAGCCAGAGCCCGTCGCGCCCTCCGGCAATCAGGGCCGTGGGAACGGCCAGGAGCAGGACCGGAGTCGCCCAGGCGGAGACGAACCTCATCTGGGGAGGCGGGCGAGGGTCAGAAGGAACGCGAGGAGCGGGCCCACGGCGCCGCCGTACCACCAGGTGAGGCTCACGCCGGCGATCCGGACCGCGCCGAGGTCGAACGGCGCCAGAAAAAGCGCCGGGAGCGCCGCGAGAATCAGGAGGAGCGCGAGAGGTCCGCGCCTCACGGGCTCAGAGAGCGCCGATCTGGCTCGCGGCGCCGGCGACGAGCGGGGCCAGTTCTCCCTTCAGGCGGTCGAGCGTCCAACGAAACGCGGGCGCGCCGCATTCCACGGCGCCGACGACCCGCCGGGCGAGGTCGTGGACCGGCGCGGCCACCGCCACGACGCCGGGCTCGCACTCCTCCTGATCGATCGCGTAGCCGGCGGCGGCAACGCGAGCGAGCCGGTCCAGGATCCTGCCGGGCTCGGCCTGACCGGCCACGGCCTCCTCCTGCTGAGCGCGCGAGAGCGCGGCGAGGAGCGCCTGGCCCGCGGCCGTAACCACGGCGGGAAAGCGCCGGCCGAGCCGTGGGGCGACGCGCACGGCCTGCTCGCACTCCACCATGTCCACGTAGACGGCGGAGGTGCGCTCGAGGACGGCCAGGTAGGTGGTCTCGCCCGACTTCGCGGCCAGCGATTCCAGATAGGGGCGCGCCTGGCGGCGGAGATCCAGGTGCTGGAGGAACACCGCCGCGATCTCGTAGACCTTGGCGCCAAGGCGGTAGCGCTCCGTCTCCTTGTCCTGTTCCACGTAGCCGCGCGTCTCGAGCGTGGCGAGGAGGCGGAAGACGTTGTTCTTGTGGAGCTTCAACTTCCGCGCCAGCTCGGTGACCCCCAAAGCAGCCTCTTTCGCTGAGAAAGCTTCCAGGAGATCGAGAGCGCGGCTGACGGACTGGATCAGATAGTCGGACTTGGCTTTTTTGCTCATGGGACTTACTCCGGCCTCAGCCTGCCCCTAGTATACGGCGGGGTCTTCAAGTGGACAAGCGGCCGAGCCGCCGCTACACTAGCGCCCATGACAACCCCTATCCAGCGGATCCTGGTAGTCGTGGCGCACCCCGACGACGCGGAGTTCGGCTGCGGCGGCAGCGTGGCCGGGTGGGTGAAAGAAGTAAAAGAGGTCACCTACGTCATCCTCACCAACGGCGACAAGGGCTCCGGCGACCGGAGCATGACCTCGGAGCGGCTCGCGAAGATCCGGAAGGAAGAGCAGCAGAACGCGGCGCAAGCCTTGGGGGTGGCCCGCGTCCAGTTCCTGGACTACCCCGACGGCGAGCTGGAGGATACCCGCGAGGTGCGCCGCGGCGTCACGGCGGAGATCCGCCGCTGGCGGCCCGACCTCCTCGTGACCCAGAACCCGTACCGAACGACCAACCTCTACGCCTCCCACCGCGATCACCGGATCGCCGCCGGCGTGGCCCTCGACTGCGTGTATCCGCTGGCCCGCGACCACCTCTCGTTTCCTGAGCTCCTCGCTCAAGGCCTGGAGCCCCACAAGGTCAGAGAGGTGTACCTCATGTGGTGGGAGAACCCCGAGGTGGTGGTGGACATCAGCGACACGATGGATCTCAAGCTGAAGGCGCTCGCCTGCCACGCGAGCCAGATGGGCGACTTCGCCTCCGTCGAGGCCCGCGTGCGCGAGTGGGCGGCCCAGCGGGGCAAGCCCAAGAGCTTCGCCTACGCCGAGACCTTCAACCGGATCGTGCTCCCGCGCTGAGGACGGGCGTGACCGCGCGCCTCCTGTCGCTCGCGAGCCTCGTCGTCGCGCTGGGCGGGGCCATCGGCTATTTCTCGTTCCTCCGCGTCCCCTCCATCCGCAACCACTTCGGCCTCGCCCTCGCCGCCCTCGGGGTGAGCGTCCTCCTGGGAGTTTTCGCGGTGGGCACGCGCCGGGGCCCTCTGCCAATCAGCGCGCTGGCGGTCGCCGTCATCCTCTTCGGCGGCGCGGCGTTTTTCCATTTCTGGTACAGCCAGCTTCCCGCCCGCGCGAAGGTGGCGGTGGGCCAGCCCGCGCCCGACTTCACGCTCCCCGACGCCCGGGGGCAGGCCGTCACGCTCTCCTCCTTCAAGGGGCAGAAGACGGTCGTCCTCGTCTTCTATCGCGGCTACTGGTGACCGTTCTGCCAGGCCGAGCTCCAAGGGCTTGGAGCCATGATGCCGACGCTGAACGACCTCGGCGCCCAGATCCTGGCCGTGAGCGTGGATCCCCAGGAGCGCTCCCAGCAGCTGGCCGACGGGCTCCGACTCTCCTACCGCTTCCTGTCCGACCGGAATCTCGAGGTCATCCGGCGCTATGGCCTCGAGCACGCCGGCGCCGGGCGCGGCGGCCAGGACATCGCGCGCCCCGCCACGATCGTCGTGGACAAGGCGGGCGTCACCCGCTGGATGTCCCTCCCCGGCCGCTACTCGATCCGCCCCGATCCGCAGGAGATCGTCGCCGCCGTCAAGGCCCTGGGGTAGCGCCGTGGCCGTCTGGATCGGGACCTCGGGCTACAACTACCCCGAGTGGCGCGGGAGCTTCTACCCGCCGAAGTTCCCGGCCGGCAAGATGCTCCCCTACTACGCCGAGACCCCCGCCGGCTTTACCTTCGCGCTCAAGGCGCCCAAGCGGATCACCCACGACGCCCGCCTGAAGGACGTGGACGAGCCGCTCCGCTACTTCCTCGACACCGCCTGGGCGCTTGGGCCCAAGCTCGGCCCACTCCTCTTCCAGCTGCCGCCGTTCTTCAAGAAGGACCTGGGACGGCTGGGCGACCTGCTGGTCCTCCTGCCGCCGGCCCTCCGCTGCGCCTTCGAGTTCCGCCACGCGTCGTGGTTCGCCGACGAGGTGTACGCCCTGCTCAGGACCCGGAACGCCGCGCTCTGCATCGCCGACACCGAGAAGGGGACGACCCCCCTGGTGGCCACAGCCGACTTCGGCTACTTCAGGCTGCGCGACGAAGGCTACTCGGCCGACGATCTCAAGGAGTGGAGCGAGACCGTGAAGAAGCTGGGGGCCGCATGGCGGGACACGTTCATCTACTTCAAGCACGAAGAGTCGGGCACCGGCCCCGCCCTCGCCCGCGAGCTTCAACGGCTGCTGACGGGGTAGGTTCCCGCCCATCGAGGATGGCTAAGCGAAGTTCGGGCGCGGGCGTTGAGGGAGCGGAGTCCGCGCTCAGCGGGCCTCGGTCAAACCGGCGGGGCAGCGGACCCCGGTGCCGCCGATGCCGCAGTAGCCCAAGGGGTTCTTGGCGAGGTACTGCTGGTGATAGTCCTCGGCGTAATAGAACTCCGGCGCCTCTCGGATCTCCGTCGTGACGGGACCGAAGCCGGCCGCGGTGAGCATTTGCTGATAGGCCTGCCGCGAAGCGTCGGCGGCGCGGCGCGGCGCGGCGCCGTAGCAGTAGACGGCCGACCGGTACTGGGTGCCGACGTCGTTGCCCTGGCGCATGCCCTGCGTCGGGTCGTGGTTCTCCCAGAAGATCCGGAACAGGTCGTCGTAGGCGATCTTCCCCGGGTCAAGGACGACTCGCACCACCTCGGTGTGTCCCGTACGGCCGCTACACACCTCCTCGTAGGTGGGGTTGGGCGTGAACCCTCCGGCGTAGCCGACCGCTGTGGAGTAAACCCCGGGCGTCTCCCAGAACTTCCGCTCCGCGCCCCAGAAACAGCCCATGCCGAACATGGCCAGCTCCAGGCCGGCCGGGAACGGCGGCTCGAGGCGGGCGCCGCTGACGACGTGCTCTGCGGGCACGGCCATGCGCTCTGCGCGGCCGGGAAGCGCTTCCTGGGGGGAAGGCATCTGGAGCTTCCGCGAGCGGAGCCACATCGGGTGGTCCTCCCGTGGGCGAGTATATACCAGCCTGTTGCCAGGCGCATGCCGTGATCAGAGGCTGATCCCCCAGAGGCGCTTGGCGACGAGGCCGATGGCGTAGGTGATGCCGACGGCGGCGGCGATGATGACGAGATTCGTGCGGATGCGCTTCTTGACGTCCATGCCGGAGAGAAACGCCAGCACCACCGAGACCACGATGATCGTGCTCCCCGCCGTCACGAAGGAGGCCAGCGCATTGCGGGCGCCGAAGACGACCGGCAGGAGGGGAACCAGGGCGCCGGCGAGATAGCTGATGCCCACGAGCAGGGCAGCCCCGATGGACCCACCCCCCGCCTCCTCCGGCGCAGCGCTGTCGCCCAGGAAGCGCCTCCTCCCGACCTCCGTCTTCTGCACTTCCTTCTCCGAGCTCAAGGCGACGTAGGCGCCGGCCGCCATCGAGAGCGACCCGGCGACGGCTGTCGTGGATCCGGCGACCAGGACGGCCATCGCGTCCCCGAAGGCGCCGAAGAACCCGCTGACCGCTCCCAGGATCTCGACCAGGCCGTCGTTCAGGCCGAACAGGAGGTTCCGGATCCGTTCCGGGTTGATCCTCCGCTCGGCCAGGCCAGTCACGACCTCGTCCTCGTGCTTGAATTCGTCCTCGAGGACCTCCCGGACCGCCTCGCCCAGGGGCCCCTCTTTGTAGGCCTCCCAGACCGAGAGATACTTCCGAACCCCGTAGACCTCGATCGCCTCCAGCACCAGGTGGGCCGCCCGCGCCCCGAAAACCCGGCAGATCCCGACGAGGAGCCAGAGCTTGACACGGCGGCCTCGATCGAGAGCGGTGACCTTGATCCCGAAGAACTCCTGCCAGAAGGCGAAGTGCCTCGTCTCGACCGGGATCAGCTCGTCGAGAATCCTCCGGAGGTTCCCTGTCGCGACGTCCCGGAGGGCCTCGTAGAGCGACAGATCGAAGAGCTCATCCAGGATGAGCCTCAGCGCCAGCTCGCGATCGTGCCCGTCGCTCATGCCCGCACGCGCTCGCTCTTGGGATCGAAGAGGGGGGCCTGCTGGACCTCGGCGGGGACGATCCGGTCGAAGGACTCGATGTGGAGCGGGGTGCCGGGGCGGGCCAGCTCGATCGGCAGGTAGGCCAGGGCGATGTTCCGGCCGATGGTGTAGCCGTAGCCCCCGCTCCGGACGCGGCTGACGACTTTCCCGTCGGCCAGCACCGCCTCGCCGCCGTAGAGGACGCAGGCGTCGCCGTC
>JBBTEL010000014.1:0-8249 GCA_038042325.1 Candidatus Methylomirabilota bacterium | reverse complement strand
GGGCAGATGTCGTCGCCCCAGTAGTAGAAGCACTTCTCGAGCCGCAGGGTGTTCAGCGCGTAATACCCCACGGGCATGATCTGAAACTCCAGGCCAGCCTCCATCACGGCGTCCCAAACGTCCACGGCACGGTCCCGCGCGACCACGAGCTCGTACCCCAGCTCGCCGGCAAAGCTGACGCGGTTGGCGCGGACTTCGACGCCGCCCATCTCGATCACCCGCGAGGTCATGTAGGGGAACGCCTCGTTCGAGAGATCAGCCGTGGTCTTTTGCAAGGCCTTCCGGGAGTTCGGCCCCCAGACGCTGATCACCGAACACGCCTCGGTCACGTCCTCGACCTCGACGGAGCCGTCGTCCGGCAGGTGCATGATAATCCACCCCAGATCGCTGGCCGTGGACAAGGTGCCCGTCGTCACGCGGAATGCCTGCTCGCCCATTCGCGTGATCGTCACGTCGCACTCGATCCCACCCGCGCTGTTCAGGAACTGGGTGTAGATCAGGCTGCCCACGGGCTTGTCCACGTCATTGTCGGCCAGCCGCTGGAGAAGCGCCAGCGCGCCGGGCCCCCTGACGTCGAGCTTGCCGAACGAGGTCATGTCGAGAACGCCCACGCTCTCGCGCACCGCCCGGTGCTCGCGGCCCATCTGGTCGAAGTACGGCGGCCGGTCCCACGACCGGTGGTCGGCACCCTGGCGTCGGCCGGGCTGGCCGGGAGCGAAATAATTGGCGCGCTCCCAGCCGTTCTTCTCGCCGAACACGGCACCCAAGGCGATTAGCCTCTTGAACAGCGCGCTTGTCCGCAGCGGCCGGCCCCACTCGGGCTCGTCGTGGGGGAACCGCAGGCGGTAGTAGTTCCTGTAGTGCTCCCGCACCTTCTCCGTGACGTAGGCAGTGTCCGCCAGGTGCCGGCCGAACCGCCGCACGTTCAGCTCGAAGACATCGATCGATGGCTCACCTTCGATGATCCACTCGGCCAGCACCCGGCCGACGCCGCCCGCGCCCGCGATCCCGTTGATTGACATGCCGGCGGCCACGTAGAAGCCCGGCACACCGGGGACGGGCCCCAGGGCGTAGTGGCCGTCAGGCGTGAAGCCGTCCGGTCCGTTGACGAGCTGGATGACCTCGGCCTTCTCGAGAGTCGGGCAACGCCGCATGGCCCCTTCCATCAGCGGCCCGAACAGATCCCACTCGGGGGTGAGCAGCTGCTGCGAGAACTCCCAGGGGACGCCTCCGATCGACCAGGACTTGGGGTTGGGCTCGAAGCCCCCGATCAGAAAGCCGCCGACCTCCTCCCGGAGGTACACCAGGTTGTCCGGGTCGCGGACCACGGGCGTGTTCCGGGGAAGATGGTGCCCCGGAATCGGCCGCGTGATCAGGTACTGGTGCATCAGCGGGACGATGGGCAGATTTACGCCGACCATCGTGGCGATGCGCGGCGCCCACTGCCCCGCCGCGTTCACCACGCGCTCCGTCTTGATACGACCGCAATTCGTGACAACTTCCGTTACCCCGCGCCGGCAGTCAAGTCCGATACCGGTCACCAGCGTGTGGGTGTTGATTTCCACGCCGCGCTCACGCGCCATCCTCGCCAGCTGGGTGGTGATGCTGTTGGGCTCAAGGTAGCCGTCGTCGGGGATATGCACGGCGCCGTAGAGGCTCGCGTCCGTCATCGACGGGAAGATCTTCAGCGCCTCGCCCGGGGAGATGATCCCGACGTTGAGGCCCAGCGCCCGGGCGCGGCTCACGCTGCGCTGGAGCGCCTTCAGCACCGCCGGGCTCGAGGCCAGCCGGAGGCTCCCGACCTGCCTCCAGCCGGAGGCCTCGCCCACGTCGGCCTTGATGGCGTTGTAGAGTCGGATGCTGTAGTTCATCAGCAACATGTCGGCCGGCGAGGTTCGGAACTGCGTCACCAGGCCCACGGAGTGGAACGTCGTCCCGCTGGTCAGCTCGCCCTTCTCGACGAGGACGACGTCCTTGAGCCCGTACTCGGCCAGGTGATACGCGATGCTGCAGCCGGTGATGCCGCCGCCAATCACCACGACCTGCGCCTGATCCCGCATGCCGGCAGCCTACCATAATCCGATGTCAATCAGTCCATCGAGTACCAGGATGACCAAACCCCCGAGGTCTTTCCACATCCAAAGGAATCCAGTCTCTCCGAGGGGTCGGTCGTTCGACTTCAGTTTGCTCCCCCCGATGGGAAATTCCCCACTCCGATGTCCGTGAAGGGAATGGTTCCTCCGGCCTAGCCCTTAGCGTGCGCGGCGCTGCTCGATGCGGGTGATGGCCGCGGCCATGTCGATCGAGCCGGTCAGGACGGGCTGAAGGAAAGCCTCGCCAAGCGCGTCCCGGCGGAGCGGAAGCCTCCCGCCAAGATGGCCAAGCGCGCCGAGGCCGCACCCGCGAGCCTGGCTGCAGCCTCCGTCCGAAAGGCGACAGGAGGCAAGAAGTAACCGCACGCTCGGCTCTCGGCCGCACTTTCCCGGCGCGCCGATTTCCACTAGAATAGCGCCGTGAAGTTCAGGCGCCTGCCCCGCCTCGCCGTCTTCCTCCTCGTCCCGGCGATCGCTCTGGCCGGCGCAGCCCCGGCTGTCCCGCCGGCCGCCTGGCTTCTGGACCAGGTGAAGATCCTCTCGGCGCCCGAGATGGAGGGGCGCGCCTCCGGCACTCCCGGCGCGGATCGGGCGGCCCGCCACATCGCCCGGGTTTTCCAGGAGGCGGGCCTCCGCCCATGCTGCGGCGACGCCGGCTACTTCCAGTCGTTCGAGGTCGTGACCGGCATCCGGCTCGGCACACCGAACAGCTTCGCGCTCCTGGCCCCGGCGGCCCGCGCCTTCGCGCTCGGCCGGGACTTCACCCCGCTGTCCGTGTCCTCCGACGGAAGCGCCGAGGGCGAGGTGATCTTCGTCGGCTACGGGATCACGTCGGAGAACCTCCACTACGACGACTACGCCGGCCTCGACGTGAAGGGGAAGATCGTGCTGGCCATGACGGGGGATCCCGGCGCCGCGGACCCGGGCAGCCCCTTCCGCCAGCCCGACGCCTACCATTACGCGGAGCGGGCCCACAAGATCATAAACGCGCGGCAGCACGGCGCAGGCGCTATCATCCTCGTCACCCAGCCGGGCGCGGAGCGGGAGTGGCTGCCGGCGCTCCGCGGAATCAGCCAGCCCTGGGGCATCCAGGCCCTCTTCCTGACCCGGGCCGCGGCCGACGCGCTGCTGGCCCCGTCGGGGAAGCAGCTGGCGGCGCTCCGCGAGGGCATCGACCGCGCACCCACGCCTTCGGCGCGGGTACCCGGACCGCAGTCGTTCCCGCTGCCCGGCGTCAGGGTGAAGCTCGAGGTGGCGCTCGTCCGTGAGCGCGGCACGACGGCGAATGTCGTGGGGATCCTGCCGGGCACCGACCCGCGACTCAAGGACGAGAGTATCGTGATCGGCGCCCACTACGACCACCTCGGCCGCGGCGGCGAGGGCTCCCTGGCCCCCGACGACATCGGGAAAATCCACTTCGGCGCCGACGACAACGCATCCGGCACCACGGGCGTCATGGCGCTGGCCCGGGCCTTCGCCGCCCGGGGCGGCCTTCCCCGCACGCTGGTCTTCGTCGGGTTCGCCGGCGAGGAGCTGGGGATCCTCGGCTCGGCCCACTACACCCAGCATCCGGCCGCGCCCCTCGACAAGACGGTCCTCATGCTCAACATGGACATGATCGGCCGCCTCCGGGACGACAAGCTCTACGTGTTCGGCGTGGACAGCGGCACCGGGCTCCGGGCGCTGGTGGAAGACGCGGCCAAGGGCCTCAGCCTCAAGCTCCAGCTGCGCGGCGATCCCTTCTCCCCCTCGGACCACACGAACTTCTACACTCGCGAGCGGCCGGTCCTGTTCCTCTTCACGGGCGCCCACGCCGACTACCACAAGCCGTCCGACACCTGGGAGAAGATCACCCCGCAGGGCATGGAGACCGTCCTTACCTTCGCGGCGCGGATCCTGGAGCGCGTCGGGAGCGCCGCGCCGCCGCCCGCCTACGTGAAGCTCGCCCCCGCTCCGTCGCGCGGCGGCAGCGGCTACGGCCCGTTCTTCGGCGTCGTCCCGGACTTCGGCGAAGGGGAGCGGCCGGGCGTCAGGCTGGGCGGCGTCAGGCCCGGGAGCCCGGCGGACAAGGCCGGCGTCAAGGCGGGAGACATTATCATCCGCTTTGCGGGCCTCGACGTGAAGACGCTCGACGACCTGACCTTCGCCCTCCGGTCCAAGCGGCCGGGAGACAAGGTGGAGGTCATCCTGCTCCGGGACGGGAAAGAAATCTCCACCGAGGCCACGCTGGAGCAACGCCGGTGATGCGCTGGGCGCTGGATCGCAGAGCGATCCTGAAGCTCGGGCTCACCGGCACCGCCTGGGCCCTGATCGAGCTGATCCGGACCACGCGGATGGCTCGCGCCGCCACGCCGGTCGTCCCCGACTCACGCGAGCGCCACCTGAACAACCTCCGCCAGCTCACCTTCGGCGGCCAGAACGCCGAGGCGTACTTCGACTGGACAGGCACCCAGCTGATCTTCCAGTCCACGCGCCCCCCCTTCGGCTGCGACCAGATCTTCACCATGCGCGCGGACGGCAGCGAGGTCCGGTTGGTCTCCACCGGCAAGGGGCGCACGACCTGCTCCTTCTTCTTCCCCGACGGCAAGCGCGCGATCTACGCGTCCACCCACCTCGGGGGCCCGGAGTGCCCGCCCCGCCCCGACATGTCTCAGGGGTACGTCTGGCCGATCTACCCGGCCTACGAGATCTTCGCCTTGGACCTCGCCGGGGGGAGCCTCAGGCGGCTGACGGACAACCCGTGGTACGATGCCGAGGGAGCCGTCTCCCCCGACGGAAGCCGGCTCGTCTTCACCTCGCTTCGCGAGGGCGACCTGGACCTCTACGTGATGGACGCCGACGGCGCCAACGTCAGGCGCCTCACGGAGGGGAAGGGGTACGACGGCGGGCCGTTCTTCTCCTGGGATGGCCGCTCCATCGTCTACCGCTCCGCCCACCCCGAAACCCGGCAGGAGATCGAGGAGTACGACGCGCTGCTCAAGCAGTCGCTCGTCCGCCCCCGCCGGCTCGAGATCTTCGTCATGCGTTCGGACGGCGCTGGAGTTCGGCAGGTGACGCGGAACGGCGCGGCCAACTTCGCCCCCTTCATGCACCCGAACGGACAGCAGATCATCTTCTCGTCCAACCTCCACGACCCGACGGGCCGGGGCTTCGCTCTTTACCTGGTCAACGTGGACGGCTCGGGGCTCGAGCGGGTGACCTACGCCGAGTCCTTCGCCTCCTTCCCCATGTTCGCGCGCGACGGCGCCCGCCTCGTCTTCTGCGGGAGCCGGAACGCCGCCGTCCCGCGCGAGATGAACGTCTTCATCGCCGACTGGGTCGCGTGATGACGGAACTGGGTCGCGCACTCCCCGAAACGCTCGTTGAACTGATGAGCTGGCGGCAGCGCACGACGCCAGACGCGACGTACTTCTCGGTGTTCGGCAACGACATCAGCTACGGCCAGTTCTGGCGGTCGAGCCTCGGCTACGCCGGCGGCCTCGCCCGGGCCGGGGTCGGCCAGGGCGACAAGGTCTGCCTCGTCTTTCCGACCTGCGCCGAGTTCTTCTACACCTTCTTCGGTATCCTGCACCTCGGCGCCGTGCCCGTGCCGATCTACCCGACGCTCGGCATCGACGCCATGGCCAACACCTTTAGAAACTGTGACGCCCGGACTGTGGTCTGCTTTGACTGGTTCAGGGAGAGCGTGGAGGCCTCCCGCGCCGGCGCCGCCAACGTCAAGTCTCTCCTCCTCGCCTCCGATCTGGAAGGAGGCGACGCCCCTCCCGCGCTTCCCACGGCCCGGCCCGAGGATGTGGCGTTCATCCAGTACACCTCGGGCAGCACGAGTCACCCGCGGGGGGTGGTCCTGTCCCACGGGAACGTGCTCGCAACCATGGGCTTCATGGCGGAGGCCGCCGGGATCACCGCGCGCGACACGGTGGTGAGCTGGCTCCCGCTCTACCACGACATGGGGCTGATCGGCTGCGCCTTCACTCCCCCACTGGTAGGCGCGCGACTGATCCTCCTCCCGCCCGACCTCAGGAACCCCCGCGAGTGGCTGGAGACGCTGACCCGCGAGCGCGCGACGTTCACCGTGTCGCCGGATTTCGGCTACCGCAACTGCGTGAGGAACGTGAAGGACGCCAGCGGGCTGGATCTGTCCACCCTCAAGATGGCGCTCTCGGGCGCCGAGCCCGTGCGCCCCAGCACGATCCGGGCCTTCGAGGAGAAGTTCGGGCTGAAGAACATCCTGGCGCCGTGCTACGGCCTGGCCGAGGCGACGCTGGCGGTGGCGATCTGGCCGCGGGGGGAGCCGATCCGGCTCGACCCGTCGGGGCGCTACCTCTCCGTGGGGCGGCCCTGCACGGGCGTCGCGGTCACGATCAGGGAGGACGACGCCGACCTCCCCGCCGGCCGCGAGGGCGAGATCCTGGTCAAGAGCCCCGGCCTGATGCAGGGCTACTACAACAGCCCCGACCTCACGCGCGAGGTGCTGACGCCGGACGGCTGGCTCCGCACCGGCGACCTCGGGTTCCTCGACGCCCAGGGGTACCTCTACATCACCGGCCGGATCAAGGACGTGATCATCGTGGGGGGCGAGAACATCGGGCCCGCCGACGTCGAGGAGCTCGTGGACGAGGTGGCGGGCGTCCGCTACTCGGCGGCCGTCGGGATCGACAGCGAGCGGCTCGGCACCCAGCGCCTCTATGTCGTCGCCGAGGTGCGTGACCCCAACACCGATCACGAGGGCTTCTCCCGCCTGGCGCGGGAGATCGTCCAGCGCGTGCACCGCGGGCGAGGCCACCGCCCCGCGCGCGTGCTCCTCGTCAAGCCCCAGGCCATTCCGAAGACCTCGAGCGGCAAGATCCAGCGCTCGCGCCTAGCCCAGATGATCGCCGCCGGCGAGTTCCGGGACCAGGTGCTCCACGCCACCGGGCTGCACTCGGAGGGGGGCTCCCGCCCCCCTTCCGAGCCTCCCCCCACGGTTGCGCGGGCGTAGCCCGCGCTCGAACGAGCGCGTGCTGGATGCCCGCAGGAGAGACCACATGGAATTCGGCTGCCACCTGCCGATGTTCGGCCCCATCGCCACCCGCCACAACGTCCTCACCTTCGCGCGGCGCATGGAGGCCCTGGGCTACGATTCCCTCTGGGCCAGCGACCACATCGTCCTCCCGTACACGATCCACTCGCGCTATCCGTACAGTGAGACCGGCAAGTTCCCGCTCCCCGCGAATGCCAACTTCCTCGAGCCGTTCGTCACGCTCTCGCTGGTGGCCGGCGTGACCGAGCGGGTCAAGCTCGGCACGACGATCCTGGTGCTCCCCCACCGCCACCCAGTGCTGGCAGCCAAGATGGCCGCCAACCTGGACCACCTCTCCAACGGGCGGGTGATCCTCGGGGTGGGCGTGGGCTGGATGGAGGAGGAGATCACGCTCCTGGGGGCGCCGTTTGCGAAGCGCGGCGCATGGAGCGACGAAGCCATACGGGTCATGAGAACCTGCTGGAGCCAGGAGAAGGCTGCCTTCAAGGGGCAGTTCTTCTCCTTCGATGAGATCGGCTGCTTCCCCCAGCCCGTCAGAAAGACGATCCCCATCTGGATCGGCGGCCACACACCCCGAGCCTTGCGGCGGGTGGCGGAGCTCGGGGACGGCTGGCACGCGGCCTTCCCCGCGCCGGACAAGCTTGAGGAAGGGCTCCGAGTTCTGCGCGAGGAGTGCAAGAAGGCCGGCCGCCGCTTCGAGGATGTGGCGATCACTCTCCGGGTCGGCGTCGCGATCCGGAAGGAAAAATCCGCCGACCGGCGGCCCATGACGGGGACGCCGGAGGAGATCGTCTCGGACATCCGCCGCTACAAGGCCCTTGGCGTAACGACGCTCCTCCTCGAATCGCGTCAGCGCGACCTGGACGACATGATCCAGATCCACGAGACCATCGCCCGCGACATCCGCCCCGCGGTGTAGGCACGTCAACATCCCAGAGTACGATCTGACGGGGAAGGTCGCCTTCGTCACCGGGGCGGGACGGGGCATCGGGAAGGGAATCGCTCAGGTTCTCGCCGAGGCCGGAGCGGATGTCGTCATCAACGCCCTGACGCCGCAGTACGTGGAAGGGCTGGCGGCCGACATCGGGAAGGCGACGGGCCGCCGCGTGGTGCCGCTGGTGGCCGACGTGACC
>JBBTEL010000013.1:0-6227 GCA_038042325.1 Candidatus Methylomirabilota bacterium | reverse complement strand
GCAAAAAGCGACAGCCTCCTGAGGGATCAGGAGGCTGTTTGCCTACAGGTGGTTGCGGGGGCTGGATTTGAACCAGCGACCTTTGGGTTATGAGCCCAACGAGCTACCGGACTGCTCCACCCCGCGGTAACCTCATGCACGATACCGGATTCGCGCGCTGGTGTCAAGAGAAGCACCCTCACCCTGCCCTCTCCCTCAGTGAGGGAGAGGGGACTATTCAATAGACGGGGCGGGCGCCTTCGCGGATCCAGGTGGCGAAGTACCAGAGGGCGCTCGTCAGGACCGTGCCCGTGGTGGCGACGAAGAGGCTGGCGCCGATCACGGCGATGTGGTCCATCAGGCTCGGGATCCAGCGCACCGTGACGAACTTGAGCGCGATGACGGCCAGCGTGAGGCTCCCCAGGATGGAGTGGCCGAGGACCCGGGGGGAGTCGGGGTCGATGTACCCGTATCGAACGCAGTGGTAGGCGATCAGGACGAAGAGCGCCAGGATCACGTCCCCCTGGCGCCGGTGCCACCACGCCAGAGGCTCGGACGCCCATGGGAAGAGGCTGATCTTCCCATAGAGCTGGAGCATGATCAGGAGGTTCAGCACGGCCAGAAGGAAGGCCAGGGAGGCGCCCAGAGCCTTCAGGAGGATGACGTCCATCAGCGGCCGATCCGGTCGGTCTTGGCGGGCTCGTAGCATCCCTTCCGCGCCAGGGCCCAGAGCACGCGCCAGGCGCCCCGGGTGGCCAAGAGCCAGTAGGTCTGGGAGCGGAAGATCCCCCAGAACTTGTCGCGGAAGGTCTTGCGCCGGAGGTCCACGGGCCGGGGCAGGTAGGGCGCCAGCTCCTCGATCAGCTCCTGGGTCACGATGCCGGCCACCCAGACGGTGAGCCCCAGCGCCACCGAGGGGAACGCGAGCGAGAAGACAAAGAGCCAGAAGTGGTCCCGGTACACGTAGGCCAGGTGCCAGCCCAGGAACCCCACGACGGGGTACACGCCGGCCGCGATGGGCCACTCCACCACCTTGTTCCCCACGTGGCGGCAGAGCTGGGCCAGGTTGTAGGCGGTGGGCGCCCGCCGCCAGATCCGCCAGAGGGGGCCAACGTCGTCCAGCACGCCTTTGTACCACCGCGCGTTCTGGCGGACGATCTTCTCCGGCGTCTCGGGGAGGTCGGTCAGCTCGAGCATGGGGATGGGCCGGATGAGGATCCCGCGCGCGCCCAGCTCATACCCGAGCGTCGAGTCCTCAGTGACCCCCGTGGTGGGGAAGCCGCCCAGGGACTGGAGGCAGTCCAGGCGCACGAACTGGTTGTGGCCGAGGCAGATCTGCGAGCGGCGGAAGAAAAGGTCGAAGGCCGGGCGGAGGACGGGGGCGAGAGCGGGGACGCGCGCGCAGAGGCGCTCGATGAAGCGGACGCGCTTGAACTCGTTGATCAGCCGCGCGATGGAGACGCGGATGAAGATCGAGGACTGCTGGATGGCGCTGATGCGCCCGCGGACGTTGAGGCGGGCGAAGTTCGCCAGCGAGAGCGTCAGGCCCTGATAGGCGAGGCTCCCCCGCCCGCAGAGCTCCTCGCCGGCGATCCACCGGTACACGTTGGGATCCGGCAGGGAGTCGGCGTCGCTCACGCCCACGAAGACCCGCGACGGGTCGAAGGACTCGCCCAGGATCTCCCTGAGCGCCTCGGGGCGCAGGGCCCAGTTGAGCTGCTCGGCCTTGCGCCCCGGCCCCGGCAGCGTCAGGTGCCAGAGCATCTTCTGGGCGTACGGGGGGAGCTCGGCGCGGAAGCGCCGGACGAGCTCCGCCGTGGCCACCCCCATCGCCGGGTGGGGCGCGCGTTCCTCCTCCTCCTTGGTCACCACCACCACGTGGAGCCGCCCGTGGGGGTAGCGCGAGGCGAAGAGCACTGCGAGCGTCCCCGCGAGCTCCGGCTCCTGGTAGGCGGGGACCAGGTGGAGGAAGGTCGGGGCCCTCTCGTCATCTTCAAGGGCCGCTTCGGTGGGAAGCCGGTCGAGGGACCCGTACGCCTCTTTGACGAAGCCGATGGTGGTCAGCATCCCCTTCCAGTCGATCAGAAGCTTGAGGGCGGCCCGGAAGTTGACGAGGAAGGCAATCGCGAAGAGGAGCGGCGTGAGGTCCACTCAGCGCTTCTCCTTGGGGAACTTGAGGACCTTCTCGCCCGGTCGAACCATGCCCAGGTCCTCGCGCGCGATCTGCTCCACGAGCGCGGGGTCCTCGCGCAGGCGGTCCACAGTGCGGTTGAGCCGGTCGGCTTCGGCGCGGAACTCCTGGATCTCCCGCTCCAGCGCCTCCACCTCCTGCCTCAGCTGCCAGACCCTGACGGCGCCCGCGCCCCCGAAGACGAGGAGCCCCGCGGCCGCGATCCCGAGGGCTGCGCCGGCCAGCGCCCGGCGCTTCACGGCGCTCTTCGGGCGAAGAGGGCGCGGCCCGGCCAGGAGGCAGCGTCCCCTAGCTCCTCCTCGATGCGGAGGAGCTGGTTGTACTTGGCCGTGCGCTCGCCGCGCGCCAGCGATCCCGTCTTGATCTGCCCGGCGTTCACGGCCACGGCCAGGTCCGCGATGAAAGTGTCCTCGGTCTCGCCGGAGCGGTGGGAGATGACGGTGCCGTAGCCCGCGCGCTTGGCCAGCTCCACGGCCTCCAGGGTCTCGGTCAGCGTCCCGATCTGGTTCACCTTGATCAGGATCGCGTTGGCGACGCCCTTCTTGATCCCCTCCCCGAGGATCGTGGGGTTCGTCACGAAGATGTCGTCGCCGACCAGCTGGATGCGCGACCCGAGCCGGCGGGTGAGCGCCGCCCACCCGTCCCAATCCTGCTCGGCCAGGCCGTCCTCGATGGAGCAGAGCGGATAGCGGTCGAGGAGCGACTCGTAGAAGGCGATCATCTCTTCCGACGTCCGCTCCTTGCCCTCGGCCCTGAACCGGTAGCGCCCCCCGTGGAGGAACTCGCTCGCCGCCGCGTCGAGGGCGAGCAGGACGTCCTCTGCCGGCCGGTACCCCGCCCTCTCGATGGCTTGAAGAAGCAGATCCAGGGCGGCGGTGTTGGACCCGAGCGCCGGGGCGAAGCCGCCCTCGTCACCGACTCCGGTGGAGAGCCCCTTGTCGCGCAGGAGCCCTTTGAGGGCGTGGAAGATCTCGGCGCCGGTGCGGAGCGCCTCCGAGAAGCTCTGGGCGCCCGCCGGCACCAGCATGAACTCCTGGATGTCGAGCCCGTTGTCGGCGTGAACGCCGCCGTTCAGGACGTTCATGAGCGGCACCGGCAGGAGGCGCGCCCCGGCGCCGCCGAGGTACTGGTAGAGCGGGAGCCCCGCCTCGTCGGCCGCGGCGCGGGCCACCGCCAGGGAGACGCCGAGGAGCGCGTTGGCGCCGAGCGCCGACTTGTTGGGCGTGCCGTCCAGCTCGAGGAGCGCCCGGTCCACCGCCGCCTGCTCGGTCGCCTCCATCCCGTCGAGCTCCGGAGCGATCACCTCGATCACGTTGGTCACCGCGCGGCGCACGCCCTTGCCGCCGTAGCGCTTCCCGTCGCCGTCCCTCAGCTCCACGGCCTCGCGCGTGCCCGTCGAGGCGCCCGAGGGCACCGCCGCGCGGCCGAAGCCTCCGCTTTCCAGGACCACCTCCACCTCCACGGTGGGATTGCCCCGGGAGTCGAGGATCTCGCGCGCGTGAATCTCGCTGATGGCCGACACTTACGATCTCCGCTGGAAGATGAAGTCCGCGAGCGCCCGGATGGGCTCCGCGGGAGGGCCGAGAGGCTGGAGCGCGGCCTTGGCATCCTCGATCAGCGACTTGGCCTTGAGCCGGGACGCCTCGAGACCGAACTGCTCCGGGTACGTCGCCTTCTTCTTGCGCCGGTCGCTGCCGGCCGTCTTCCCGAGCTCCTCGAGGCTTCCCTCCACGTCCAGGATGTCGTCCACGATCTGGAACGCGAGGCCGAGGTGCGTGCCGGCTTCACGAATCGACTTGAGAGCGGGAGCGGAAGCCCCCGACAGCATCGCTCCGCTGACGAGCGAGGCGCGGATCAGGGCGGCGGTCTTGTGGCGGTGGATGTACTCCAGCGTCTCGGCGTCCACCGACTTCCCCTCGGACTGGATGTCTATCACCTGGCCGCCGATCATGCCAAAGGTTCCGGCCGCGGCGGCGACCTCCCGCACCACGTCGAGCGAGGCGTGCTCGGCGAGGAGGCCGAAGGCGAGGGTGAGGAGGGCGTCGCCCGCCAGGATCGCGATGGCTTCCCCGAACACCTTGTGGTTGGTGAGGCGGCCGCGGCGGTAGTCGTCGTCATCCATGGCCGGCAGGTCGTCGTGGATCAGCGAGTAGGTGTGGATCAGCTCGAGGGCGCAGGCGGTGGGCAGGACGCGGTGAAGAGTGCCCCCCTCCTCCATCCTCCCCCTAACGGCGTCGGCGCCCGCGATGACGAGGATGGGACGGAGGCGCTTGCCGCCCGCGAAGACGCTGTACCGCATCGCCTCGTGGACCGTGGCGGGCGGCGCGTTCTTGGGAGGGAGATACCGATCGAGGGCAGCGTCAACCTCCCGGCGCACGTCGGCCAGGTACCGGGCGAGGTCGAAGCTCACTTCCCCTCCTCTTCCCCGCTCTCCAGGCTGAAAGGCTGGGTCTTGAGGAGGCCGGCCTCGTCCTTGGTCAGCAGCTCGATCTTCCGCTCCGCCTCCTCCAGGTACTTGGCGCAGCTCCGGGCCAGGCGGATGCCCTCTTCGAAGGCCTTGAGCGACTCGTCCAGGGGCAGGTTGCCGGACTCGAGGGTCTGGACGATCTCTTCCAGCCGGGCGAGAGCGTCTTCAAACTTGAGGTCGGTCATCGCGCTCCTTCACCTCGGTCACACGGGCTCCCAGCGTTCCCTCGTGCAGCAGCACCTCGATCTCACTCCCCTCTCCGACCTGACGCCCCGACCGCACGATCTCGCCGGAGGGGAGCCGCGTCAGGCTGTAGCCCCGTCGCAGGACCGCGAGCGGAGAGAGGCTGTCGAGCTGGCCCACCGCCGTCCTGAGGCGATGACGCATCCGCTCCGCCGAATGCCTGATCCCCGAATGGAGACGCCCGTCCAGCTGTTCGAGCAGCGTCGCGGTGCTCGAAATCCTAGCCAAGGGGCTCTTGGAAAGCAAGGAATTTGTCGCCAGCAGCGCGCGGTGGTGGGCCTCCCGCCGCGCGGCAGTGAGGCCGGCGGCGAGCCGGGCCGTCAGCTCGTCGAGCCGGCGCTCGAGATCCCGGACCGGCCGGGCCGGGTCCGTCAGGACGCGCCGCCGCGCCAGGGACTCCACCCGCTCGCGGTGCCTCGCGATCCGCTGGATCACGACGCGCTTCAGCCGGTCGTACAGGTCGGCCACGAGCTCCCCGACCGCCTCTTTCTCCTCCACGACGAGTTCTGCCGCTCCGGAAGGCGTGGGGGCCCGGAGATCAGCCACGAAGTCGGCGATGGTCCAATCGGTCTCGTGGCCCACCGCCGAGATGACGGGCGCCTTGGACCCCGCCACCGCCCGGGCCACCACCTCCTCGTTGAACGCCCAGAGGTCTTCCAGCGAGCCGCCGCCGCGGGCGACGATGATCACGTCGAGGTCGCCGAGACTGTTCAAATCTTGGATACCGGCGACGATCTCGCGGGCGGCCTCCTCGCCCTGGACGCGCACCGGGGCGATCACGATGTGGAGATCCGCGAAGCGGCGGGAGATGATCTGGAGGATGTCCCGGATCGCCGCCCCGCCGGGGGAGGTGACGATGCCGAGCTTCCGCGGGAAGCGCGGGAGCGGGCGCTTGCGCGCGGGGGCGAAGAGTCCCTCGGCGGCCAGCTTCGCCTTGAGCTGCTCGAAGGCGAGCTGCAGCGCACCGAGCCCCTTGGGCTCCAGCAGCTCTACCACGAGCTGGTACTCGCCGCGCTGGGCGTAGAGGTCCAGCCCCCCGAAGGCAAGCACGTGGAGTCCATCCGCGGGCTCGAAGCGGACGCGGCGCGCCTTGCCCTTGAAGAGCACGGCCTTGAGCGAGGCCGTCTCGTCCTTGAGCGTGAAGTAGGCGTGGCCGGCGTTCGACACGCGGAAGTTGGAGATCTCGCCCTCGACCCAGAAGGCGGGGAACTCGGCCTCCAGCCGCTCCTTGATCCGCGCGGTCAGCTCCGAGACCGCCCAGACGTGCCGATCCTCACTCATGGGAGAGTCGCTCCCTCTCCCCCTCACCTTTGTCCTCTCCCCCGCTGGGGGAGAGGGTAGGGTGAG
>JBBTEL010000012.1:0-1767 GCA_038042325.1 Candidatus Methylomirabilota bacterium | reverse complement strand
ATCCCGGCCACCGTCTATTCCAAGTACTACGCGCTCTCGGTGGTCGGCAACGAGCGCGGGGAGGGGGATTTCTGGTGGGCGTTGTCGGTGACCACCTCGATGGCCATCGTCGCCCTCTCCTCTCCGCCGCTCGGGGCGATCGCGGATCACGCCGGGGTCCGCAAGCGGTTTCTCTTCCTCCTCACCTACGTGAGCGTCGCCGCGACGGCGCTCATGGCGACGGTGGGCAAAGGCGATGTCGTCTGGGGGTGGTTCCTCGCCGTCGTCGGGACGGTGGGGTTCGAGGCCGCCATCGTCTATTACAACGCCTACCTCCCCGAGCTGGCGCCGCGGGAGCGCCAGGGACGGCTCTCGGCCTACGGCTTCGCGGTGGGGTACCTCGGGTCGGCGGTCGCCCTCGGCGCGGCCCTCCCCTTTGCCCTGGCAGCCAATTACGGCGGAGCCTTCCTCAGCGCGGCGGCGCTCTTCGGAGTCTGGGCCATCCCGGCCTTCCTCTTTCTCCCTGGCGACCGGCCCGGCACGCTGAGCCTCGCCGGCGCGGTGCGGGTCGGCTTCACCCAGACCCGGGCGACCCTCCGCCGGATCCTCCGGATGCCGGACCTCCGGCGGTTCCTCCTTGCGTACCTCTTCTTCGAGGACGGCATCAACACCGTGATCTTCTTCTCATCCATCTTCGCCGGTCACACGCTCGGGTTCACCACCCCGGAGGTCATCCAGCTCTACTTCGTCGTCCAGCTCTCGGCCCTGCTCGGCGCCTGGGTGTGGGGGCGCCCGACGGACTTCAAGGGCCCCAAGTTCGTGGTGATGGTCACGCTCGTCCAGTGGTGTCTCGTGGTGGTCGCCGCCTACTTCGTCGAGACGAAGGCCCAGTTCTTCGTCGTGGCCGTCCTGGCCGGCACGGGGCTCGGCGCGATCCAGGCGGCGAGCCGGACGTTCATGGTGACCCTGATCCCGAAGGGGCAGGAGGCGGAGCTCTTCGGCTTCTACGCCCTGGTCGGAAAGACCTCCGCCATCTTCGGGCCGATGGTCTTCGGCCTCGCCTCCTGGCTCACCGGGGGCAACCAGCGGATCGCGATTGTGGTGATCGGCCTCTTCTTCGTGGTAGGGCTCCTCCTGATCTCGGGCGTAAAGGCGGGCGGCCCCACCGCGTGGCAGCGCGCTGAGCGCTGAGAGCGGTCTTGGGATGCGGCGCCGCGGGCTGGTCGTCCTTCTCTCCTCCGTCCTCCTCCTCGTCCTCCTCGTGGGCGGGGGCCTCCTCTACGTCCGGACGCGCACCGCGCGCGAGCAGATCCGCGCCTACGTCGAGCGATCCCTCGCGCGCGAGCTCGGCCTTCCCGTCCACCTGGGAGGCGTGTCGCTGTCGCTCCGGCTCGGGACCGTCCAGCTCAAGCAGCTCACGATCAGCGACGGGACGAGCGGCCGGCCGTTGCTCGGCGTGGACCGGATCCGGGTCTCCCTGGCTCTCCTCTCGCTCCTCGGAGGCGAGCTGCGCATCAGGTTCGTCGCCATCCACGACCCCCAGCTGTCGGTGGAGGACAGCCCGGAGCTCAGGACGGTGCTCGCGCGCGTCGCGGCCCGCGTGAGGGAGCTCTCGCGGGACAGGGAGGCCGAGGGCTTCCCCATCCGAGTCGAAGGGGGCGCCGTCCGGTACCGGAATCCCGCGGCCGGGGTCGCCTTCCAGGCCTCGGGATTCAACGGCAGCCTCTCGTGGGCGAGCCCCGAGCGGGCGATGGCCCTGGTGAGCGTGGACGCGATCCAGGTGAGCCT
>JBBTEL010000011.1:0-6500 GCA_038042325.1 Candidatus Methylomirabilota bacterium | reverse complement strand
CCACTTGACCTTCGGGTAGTCGCCCTCTGCATCACCCTCGTCGGCCTCCTGGGAACCCCGGGGGCTGGTGTAGGGGAGCCCTATGCCCTCCCGTCCGACGAGCCTCTCGGCCCCCCCGTCCAGTCGGCGGCCGCCATCCCCGTCCCGGACCTGGAAACCCTCCCTCTCCTGGAGCCGTCCGGAGCCGGTTCTGAGGCCCCCCTTCCGCCGGACGAGGTCGGGCCAGACCTGGGCGGAGACCCGTGGGTCGAGGCCTTCGCCGACTCCCGGCCGGGGGAGGCCGTCCAGCTGGACCTGTCGCCGTACCCCGTCGAGGTGAACGGCGCCGTGGAGCGCTTCCTCGAGCGCTTTCAGACGAGCCCCCGGCGCGAGGTGGTGGGCCGCTGGTTGGACCGGTCGAGCCGTTATCTCGACATGATCCGTCAGGTGTTCAGGAAGAAGGGGCTGCCGGAGGACCTGGCCTTCACCGCCATGATCGAGAGCGGCTTCAATCCGGTGGCCGTGTCCCGGGCAGGCGCCAAGGGGCTCTGGCAGTTCATGGAGCAGACCGGCCGCCGGTACGGGCTCAGGGTGGATCGCTGGGTGGATGAGCGGCTCGATCCGGAGAAATCCACCGAGGCCGCGGCCGACTACCTGAAAGATCTCTTCGCGCAATTCGGCCACTGGTTCCTGGCCCAGGCCGCTTACAACGCCGGAGAAGTCAAGGTGGCGCGCGCCGTCGAGCGCGCTCGGAGCAACGACTTCTGGACCATCGCGCGCGGGCGCTGGCTCCGCGAGGAGACGAAGCAGTTCGTGCCCCAGATCCAGGCCGCCGCTCTGATCGCCCGCGAGCCGGAGCGCTACGGCTTTCAGGTCACGCCGGAAGAGCCGCTGGCCTACGAGGTCGTGACCGTGCCCTTCTCGGTCGAGCTCAAGCAGCTCGGGGGTCTGGCGGGCCTGGAGTCCCGAGCCCTTAGCGATCTCAACCCAGAGCTCCGTCGCGGGGTGACCCCGCCCGGCGGCGTCTATGCGCTGAAGGTTCCGTCGGGCGCCGCGTCGAGCGTCGCAGGGGCGCTGGACCGGCTCCACGCCCAGCGGGCCGAGGCCGCCCGGCGCTCGGCCAAGCGCGCGGCTACGCCGCTGGGGTCTCCGCCCCCGGCCGGCGTCCACGTGGTCAAGCCGCGGGACACGCTCTCCGACATCGCCAAGCGCTACGGGGTCAGCGTGGCCGACCTCGTCCGCCTGAACGGCCTGGATCCCGAGGCCCGGATCTACCCGGGCGACAGGATCCGAGTGACGGCGTCGATCCTGTCTTCCGAGCGGTAGCCGTGAAGATCGAGGTGCGGCTCTTCGCCACCCTCGCCGCGTACCTCCCCGACGAGAGCGACGGCCGGAGCGCCGCCCTGGAAGTGGTCAACGGCAGCACGGTCGCCGACGCCGTCCGGCTCCTCCGGATTCCCGACGACATGCCGTTCATCGCCATGATCGACGGCCGCGACGCCGCCCTCGACCGGCCGCTCGGCGACGGAGACGTCCTCTCGCTGTTCCCGCCCCTGGCCGGCGGCCGCTAGCTCGCTCCCCCGCAAGTTGTCGGCTGCCCTCGCGGATGCTACACTCAAATCCCTTGATCGGAGCGGAGTTACAGGAAGCGTCTAGGATCCCGGTGGGCCTCCCGGACTTCAAATCCGGCGTCCGGCTCTAGACAAGCTGGAGGTGGGTTCGACTCCCACACGCTTCCGCCAGATAGGCTCGGGGAGAGACATGGGAAAGAAGAATCGGCTCGGCAGGCAGGAGCCCCCGCGCAAGGCGCGGCGTCGCCTCGGGTGGGGCGTGGGCGCCGCGGTGGGTGTGGTGGTCGTGGCGGTGGTCGGCTACTTCGCCTATCGCGCGGTGGCGGACCTTCCCGGCGCCTATTTCCCGTCTCAAGGCAACGCCCACATCCAGCAGGCGACCGATCCGCACCCGCCCTACAACTCGGACCCGCCCACCTCGGGGCCGCACCTTCAGTACATCGCCCCCTGGGGCATTCACACCCGGCCCGTCCCGAAAGAGCTCCAGGTGCACAACCTGGAGGACGGGGGGGTGATGGTCCAGTACAACTGCGAGTGCCCGGAGCTCGTGGAGAAGCTCGCGGCCGTCGTCAAGCGGTACAAGGACCACGTGATCCTTGCTCCGTACCCGGGGATGAAGAGTAAGATTGCCTTGACGGCGTGGACGCGCATCGACACCTTCGAGGAGTTCGACGAGAAGCGGATCTTGCGGTTCCTCGAGGCGTATCGGGGGAAGGATCATCACGCAAGGTAGGATAATGCGTCATCGCGCGACCCTCATCGGCGCCGCGGTCCTTACGCTTGGCGTCGGGTGCGGCAGGCCGTACGTGGCGCCCCTCTCGCCGCCCCCCCTCCGGGAGCAGGTGGCCGCGTCGTACGAGACGACCTGGCGGGCGCTGATCGGCGCGCTGGCCCGGGAGAACGTCCCGCTGCGCGTGGTGGCCAAGGACTCCGGCGTCATCGCCTCGGACGACTTCACGACCCCCATCGGCGCCTACGCCGACTGCGGCCGCATCGGCGACACCATCCTGGAGGGGGAGGCGATGGTCAACTTCACGGTCTTCGTCCAGTCGGCGGGCACCAATGGGACCGAGGTGCAGATCAACGCCAAGATGCGCACCCACGCCCACCGCAAGGGATCGTCGGGTAGGCTCAGGCCCGATCCGGTCTACCCGTGCGTCTCCACCGGTCGCTGGGAATCCAACCTGGTGGACGCCGTGCGCCAGGCGGTGCGCCAGTAACATGCCTTCCCGCCTGGCCTCGCTGATTCGCCGGGCCCGCCGCCTGTCGGGCGAGCGCGACCGCCTCGTGGAATCCTTGGCGCGCGAGTGGGCCGACGCGCTCCGCGGCCAGCGGCTCTCCGCCGAGGATCTGGAGGAGCTGTGGGCCGGGCTGGTCGAGGAGGCCGTCCGCCGCCTCCGGCGCTCGGCGAACGGGCGGTGGCCCCTCGAGGCGGTGAGACAGGAGGCCGCCGCGGTGATCGCCCGGGTGCGGGAGCGGGTGATCGCCGAGCTTTCCGGCCAGCCGTCATGAAGCGCGGCAAGTCCGAAGTGCGTCAGTCCGCGCTGCGCTCGCTGCCCTCGGTGGATGCCCTGCTCGAGCGGGTTCAGGGAGACGCCGCCCTCAAAGGCATCCCGCGGGCGCGGATCGTTCAGGCGGTCCGCGAGGTGCTGGCGGGGGAGCGCGGGCGGCTGCTGGAAGGGCGCGCTGGTGCCGTGACCCCCCTCGACGCCGACGCCCTGGCCCGGCGGGTGGTGGTGGAGGCGAGCCGCGCGGGCGCCTTTTCGCTGGCCCCCATCATCAACGCCACCGGCGTGGTCCTTCACACGAATCTCGGACGGGCGCTCCTCTCCCCGCTGGCCCTCGAGCGGCTCCGCCGCGTCGGGTCGGCCTACTCGAACCTCGAGCTGGATCTGAAGACGAAGGAGCGCGGGTCGCGCTACGTCCACGTTGACGGCTTGCTCAAGCGCCTGACGGGGGCTCCCGCCTCCCTCGTCGTCAACAACAACGCGGCCGCCGTGCTCCTGGCGCTTGAGAGCCTGGCCCGCGGCAAGGAAGTGATCGTCTCCCGCGGCGAGCTGATCGAGATCGGCGGGGAGTTCAGGATTCCCGACATCATGCGGCGCTCGGGCGCGATCCTCCGCGAGGTGGGCACGACCAACCGCACGCACCTCCGCGATTACGCCGACGCCATCGGTCCGGAGACCGCGCTCCTCCTGAAGGTGCACACGTCCAACTACCGCGTCCTGGGCTTCACGGCCCAGGTGCCGACGCGGGAGCTCGCGGAGCTCGGACGCTCACGCGGCATCCCCGTGATGGAGGACCTGGGCTCCGGCTGCTTCGTGGACCTCCGCCCCTACGGCTTCCCCTACGAGCCCACGGTCCAGGAGGCGGTCGCCGCGGGTCTCGACCTCGTCTCGTTCTCGGGCGACAAGCTCCTCGGCGGGCCCCAGGCGGGCATCGTCGTGGGGAAGGCCGAGCTGGTCGAGCGCCTCAAGAAGAATCCCCTGAACCGGGCCCTCAGGATCGACAAGCTCACCCTGGCCGGCCTCGAGGCGACGCTTTACGCCTACGAGGCGGGAAACGCGCTCGAGACGGTTCCGACCTTGCGAATGCTGACTGAGCGGCTGGCAGCCGTGCGCCGCCGCGCGCGCCGCCTGCTGAGGCGGCTCTCCCCCTCGGTCGTGACGGCGCTGGGCGCCACGCTCGTGGAGGGGCGCGCCCAGGTCGGCGGCGGCTCGCTGCCCCTCGTGGAGCTTCCGACGGTCGCGCTCGCCATCGGCACGACCGAGCGTTCCGCCCACGCTCTCGATCAGGCGCTCCGCGAGGGCGAGCCGCCCGTGATTGGCAGGATCGCCGACGATCGCCTCCTCCTCGACTCCCGCACCGTCCTCAATTCCGACATCCCCGCCCTCGCCGAAGCCCTCTCCCGCCTCGTCTGATCCACTATGAAGCACGTCGTCGTCGGGACGGCGGGGCACATCGACCACGGCAAGACCGCCCTCGTCAAGGCCCTGACCGGCATCGATACCGACCGCCTCCCGGAGGAGAAGGCCCGGGGGATCACGATCGACCTGGGCTTCGCCTATCTCGAGGAGCCGGGCGGCCTCACCATCGAGATCGTGGACGTGCCGGGCCACGAGCGCTTCGTCAAGAACATGCTGGCCGGGGTGGGCGGGATCGATCTCGCGCTCCTGGTCATCGCCGCCGACGAGGGCGTGATGCCCCAGACGCGGGAGCACCTGGCGATCTGCAACCTGCTCCACATCAAGTCGGGTCTCGCGGCCCTCACCAAGCGCGACCTCGTCGAGGAAGAATGGCTCGAGCTCGTCAAGGACGACGTGAGCCGGCTCCTCAGGGGGACGTTCCTCGAGGGATGCGCCATCCTCCCTGTCTCGTCGAAGACGGGCGAGGGGCTGGTGGAGCTTCGCGCGGCGCTTCAGACACTGGCGGAGAAGGTGCTCCCAAAGGCCGCCGACCAGTCGCCGCGCCTGCCCATCGACCGCGTCTTCACCGTGAAGGGGTTCGGCACCGTCGTGACGGGGACGCTGACGGCTGGCCGCCTGGCCCTTGATGACCGTGTTGAGATCTATCCGAAGGGCGCCCAGGCGAAGGTGCGCGGCCTCCAGTGCCACGGCCACCCCGTGGAGCGGGCCATCGCCGGCCAGCGCACCGCCGTGAACCTCCAGGGCGTGGAGCGGGCCGCCATCGAGCGCGGCGATGTGCTCGGTCTCCCCGGGGCTCTCGTCCCGTCTTTTCTGGTCGATGCGACGCTGGAACTGCTCAAGGACGCCCCGCGCCCGCTCAAGGCGCGGGATCGCGTCCGCTTCCACGCGGGGACGAGCGAGGTCATGGCGCGCGTCTTGCTCGTCGACCGGCCCATCCTGGAGCCCGGTGACACGACGCACGGCCGCTTCAGGCTGGAAGGTCCCATCGTGGCGCTCCCTGGCGACCGCTACGTCATCCGCTCCTACTCGCCCATCATCACGATCGGAGGGGGGACACTCTTGGACGTTACTCCTCCTCGCTTCAAGAGGAAAGCACCCACGCTCCTCGCCCATCTCCAGATCCTCGAGCGCGGCACGCCGGAGGAGGTGCTGGAAGAGCATCTCCGCCAGGCCGGCCCCCTCGGGCTCAAGACGGGAGACCTCCGGGCCCGGACGCCCTTCGCCCCGGCGAGACTTAAGGAGCTTCTGGAGTCTCTCGCGACATCGGGGAAGATCGTGGCGGTGGACCGGGAGTGGTTTGTCCACGGCGACGCGCGTCAGCGGCTCAGAGAGCAGGTCCTCCGCGTCCTGGAGGTCTTCCACCGCCAGAACCCGCTCCGCTCGGGCATGTCCCGGGAAGAGCTCCGGACGCGGGCGGGCGGCGCCGAGGAGCGCCTCTTCTCCCACATGCTCGGGGCACTGGAGACCGAGGGGCTCGTCAAGGCCGAAAAGGACAAGGTGCGCCTGGCGACCCACCAGATCCGCCTCTCCCCCTCCCAGAGGCAGGCGGTGGACAAGATCGAGGCCTTCTACCGGAGCGCCGGTGCGGCGCCGCCCGGCCCGGAGGAGGCGCTGGCCAAGGCCGGGCTCGGGGGATCGGAGGAGAACGAGCTGTTTCAGCTGCTTCTCGAAGAACGGCGGCTGGTGCGCATCAAGGAGTCGCTCTTCTTTCACGCCGAAATCCTGAAGAGCATTGAGGACAAGCTGGTGGAATTCCTCAGGGAGAAGAAGGAGATGACCCCGGCGGACATGAAGGACCTGTTTGGCGTCTCCCGGAAGTACGCCATCCCCCTCATGGAGTACTTCGACGGCCAGCGCGTTACCCAACGGGTCGGCGACAAGCGCGTCCTCCGTGGCGGCTAGTTACTCAGTCCACGACGCAGGCCCAAGCGTCGATGCTGCCGACCGATCTGCCGATGAAGATGACCACATCGCCCTGTGAGCCGGGGGTAATGCCTGACCCCGCCGGTACGACAAAAGTGAC
>JBBTEL010000010.1:0-2094 GCA_038042325.1 Candidatus Methylomirabilota bacterium | reverse complement strand
AGGCGGATCTCGCGCCAGAGCCGCTCGACGTAGAACTCCTTGGCGTAGCCGTAGCCGCCGAACGTCTGGAGCGCCACGTCGCACGCCTCGAACCCCGCCTCCGCTGCCATCAGCTTGGCGGTGTTGGCCTCCGCGCCGCAGGGGCGCCCGTGGTCGAAGAGCCAGGCCCCCTTCCAGCACATCAGCTCGGCCGTCTCCAGCCGGGCCCAGGCCTGAGCCAGCGGGTGGGCGATCGCCTGGTTCTTCCCGATGGGCCGGTCGAACACCACGCGCTCTTTCGCATATTGCACCGCGCGCTCCAGCGCTGCCTTGCCGATCCCCACGGCCTCGATGCCCGTCAGGATCCGCTCGGGGTTCAGCGAGTCCAGCAGGTGGTAGAAGCCCTCGCCCACCTCACCGACCACGTCCTCCTCCGGGACCTCGAGGTTGTCGATGAAGATCTCGTTGGAGTCCACCGCCGCGCGGCCGAGCTTCTCGATCTCCCGCACGGTAATCCGCGAGCGGTCGAAGTCGGCGAAGAAGAGCGTCATCCCTTTGAAGGGCTTGGCCGCCACCTCCTCGCGCGGCGTCGTGCGCGCCAGGAGCAGGATGCGCGTCGCGTGCTGGGCGTTGGTGGTCCACACCTTGCGCCCGTTGATGATCCAGCGATTTCCCTTCTTCTCGGCGCGGGTCTGGATCCGCGAGGTATCGGTGCCGGCGTTGGGCTCCGTGACGCCGAAGGACATGATGATCTCCCCCGCGGCGACGAGGGGCAGGAACCTGCGCTTGAGGGCTTCGCTCCCGTGCTTGATCAGCGGCATCGGCGGAAAGACGTAGAAGTGAATGGGCGAGGCGCCGCTCGTGCCGGCCCCCGCCGCGCAG
Organism: Candidatus Methylomirabilota bacterium; assembly: GCA_038042325.1. Taxonomy (GTDB): domain Bacteria; phylum Methylomirabilota; class Methylomirabilia; order Rokubacteriales; family CSP1-6; genus CSP1-6. Next base: position 1,233 of record JBBTEL010000010.1, on the reverse strand, counting down.
ATCTCATGGAGCAGGATGCACGCCTCCGTGACCCCCAGCCCCGAGCCGCCGTACTCCTCGGGAATGACGATCCCCAGCCAGCCGTTCTTCCTGAACGCCTCGATGAACTCCACCGGGTACTCGGCCTTCCGGTCCTTCTCGAGCCAGTAGTCAAGGGAGAAGGAGCGGGCGAGAGCCGAGACCTCTTTCCGGATCATCTCATGCTGCTCGGTGAACGCGAAGTCCATGGTGCTCCTCCGGCCGGCGAATGCGGGCGCTCTCAGTATAGCCGGAGAAGACATCCAGGAGAAGGGGCGGGAGTGCCTTGACAAGCCGAATGGCCGGTCCTATAGTCTCTGCTCGATTGTCAGCGCGCGAAAGGAGTGCACATGACGGTTCCAGCGTGGTCCTTCACCGCCGATTATGTCGAGAGCTGCAACTGCGACCACGGCTGCCCATGCAACTTCAACGGGTTTCCCACCTACGGCTCCTGCCAGGCGCTCGTCCTGAACGCGATCCGCAAGGGCCACTACGGGGACCTGTCGTTGGACGGCCTCGACGTCATCAACGCCGCGTACTGGCCGAAGGCCATCCACGAGGGGAACGGCACGGTCCAGCTGTACATCGACGAGCGGGCGAACCCGAAGCAGCGCGAGGCGATCATCGCGATCTGGAGCGGACAGGCCAAGGGCAGCGGGCCGTTCGCCCTGTTCGCGCCCACCTTCAAGTACATGCTGGACCCGCAGTTCGCGCAGATCGAGAAGAAGATCGACGGGCGCAGGAGCTGGTTCAGGGTACCCGGCGTCCTCGAGGCGTCGCTGACCCCGTTCGTGGGCCCCATCGATGGCAAGGAGCAGGACGTCAAGATCCAGCTCGCCAATGGCTTCATCTGGAAGTGGGCGGAGGTCTGCAAGACCACCGTCATGAACATCCTCACGCCCCACATCAACTTCAACCACGCCGGCAAGAACGCCTTCTACTCCGTCGTCGAGTACTCCGGCCCCTAGAAACCTCGAAGGGGGGCTCCGCCCCCCTTCCGATACCTCCCCCCGGGATTGCGCGGGCCAAGCCCGCGCTAGATCTTCGGAGGGGGCCTCGACGGCCCCCTCCGAGTCCTCCCCCAAGCTTGCGCGGGCCAAGCCCGCGCTCGAATGTCGGTGAGCCTAGAAGCGCACGCGCACGCGGTACGTGAGCTTGGTCGCGCCCTCCTTCGGCACCGGGATCTGGTAGCGGAGGGTGTGGGCCTCCACCTTC
>JBBTEL010000009.1:0-2708 GCA_038042325.1 Candidatus Methylomirabilota bacterium | reverse complement strand
GACGCCGACGCGAGGTTCTCGTATTAGCGCCGACGAGCCACTCGGCGAGTTCGCCATCGCGATCCAGCGGCCGGAGCCCGACATCGATCTGGCGGCCGCTGCGCTGCTCATCGCCAAGGCGGAGTACCCCGACCTGGACGTCCAGGCGTACCTCGGCCGGCTGGACCGCCTGGCCGCCGCCGCGAAGGCCGGAGGCCTGGGGCAGGACGCGCTCGGCCGTTTTCACCGCATGCGCGAGTTTCTCTTCGAGGAGCAGGGATTCCGCGGAAACGCCGAGGAATACTACGATCCGCGAAACAGCTTTCTTAACGAGGTTCTCGACCGGCGCCTCGGCATCCCGATCACGCTCTCCCTGGTCCTGATCGAGGTCGGCCGGCGGCTCGGCCTGACGATCCACGGCATCGGCCTCCCGGCCCACTTCATCGTGGGATTTCGGACGCAAGAGGGGTGCCGGGTGCTGCTGGACCCGTTCAACGGCGGGGCCGTCCTCACCCCCGAGGGATGCCAGGCCGTCGTGTCTCGCACCATGGGCCGCCCGGTCACCCTTCAGGAGGAGCATTTCGCCCCAGTCACCAAGCGGCAGTTCCTCACCCGGGTGCTGAACAATCTCAAGGCGATCTATTTCAAGCAGGAGGCCTGGGACAAGGCGCTCCAGGTCTGCCGGCGGCTCCTGCTCCTGGATCCCGACAACCCCTGCGAGGTCCGGGATCGGGGGGTCGTTCATGCGAATCTCGGTGACCTTCGGCGGGCCGCGGCGGATTGGGAGACCTACCTCCGCAGCAATCCGGAGTCCCCCGACGCCGAGGCGGTGCGCTCCCGCCTCCGACGTGTCCGCCAGGCCCTCGCGACACTTAACTGACACGATGCGGGCCCAGGGCGGGCAGAACCTCTACGGCTTCGCCGTCGGGATCCTCATGCTGGACACTCAGTTCCCGCGGATCGTCGGGGACATGGGCAACGCCCTGACGTTCGACTTCCCCGTTCGCTACCACCGCGTTGCGGGGGCCTCGCCCGACCTCGTCGTGCGCAAGTCGGCGCGCGATCTCCTGCCGCACTTCATCGAGGGCGCGCGCTTCCTCGAGCGCGAGGGCGTCGGAGCCATCAGCACCAACTGCGGCTTCCTGTCGAAGTTTCAGAAGCAGATGGCCGCGGCGGTCAAGGTTCCTGTCTTCACCTCGAGCCTGATGCTGGTCCCGCTGATCCACCGGATGCTCGCGCCCGGCCGCGCGGTGGGGATTCTCACCGTGGACGCCTCCTCGTTGACCCCTGAGCACTTCGCCGGCGCGGGGATCGGGCCCGACGTCTCGACTGTCGTGGCGGGGCTCGAACGGGAGAAGGAGTTCACCCGGGTCCTCCTGGACGACCTCCTGACCCTCGACGTCGAGGCTGCGCGGGAGGAGCATGTGAGCGTGGCCCGGCGAATGATCGCCCAACATCCCGAGGTCGGAGCGATCGTGCTCGAGTGCACCAACATGCCGCCCTACCGGGCGGATATCCAGCGGGCCACCGGTTTGCCCGTCTTCGACATCGTCGCCCTCGTCCGGATGGTCCACGACGCCCTCGTCCATGGCCTCCCCCCGCTTCCGGCCGTGTGAGACACCCCCTCCGAGGAAATATGACCACGGCGGATGTCATCGTCATCGGCGGCGGGGTTATCGGGGGCTCCATCGCCTACCACCTGCTGGCGCGCGATCCGCGCCTGAAGATGGTCTTGCTTGAGAAGGAGGCCGAGGTCGGCACCGGCGCCACCTCGAAGGCGACCGGGGGCGTGCGCCACCAGTTCTCCACCGAGGCCAATATCCGCCTGACCCAGCTCTCGTATCCGTACTTCGCCGAGACGGAGCGCATCCTCGGCCGCTCGGTGGACTTCGTCCCCCACGGCTATCTCTTCGTGACGACCGAGCCCCGCACGTTCGAGCAGCTCAAGCGGAACGTGGCGCTCCAGCAGCGGCTCGGGGTCAAAAGCCGGCTGGTCGCCCCGAGCGAAATGAAGCCGATGCTGTCTCAGCTCGTGGCGGACGACCTCCTGGGCGGGACCTTCTGCCCGGACGACGGATCGGCGGACCCCTACGGGTTGCTCCAGGGATTCCTCGCCCTCGCCCGGGAGCGCGGCCTTCGCGTGCTGACCTCCGAGCCCGTCGTGGGTGTCATCCGGGACGGGCAACGGGTGGTCGGGGTCGAGACCCCGCGCGATCGCTACGCGGCGCGGGTCGTGGTCAACGCTGCCGGCCCCTACGCGGACCAGGTCGGCGCTCTGGCCGGCGTCGCCATTCCTTCAAAGCCATACCGCCGCCAGGTCATGGTGACCGACCCGCTGCCGGACTTTCCCGAGGTCTTCCCGCTCATCGTGGATCTCGACACCGGCTGGTACGTCCACCGCCAGGGGAAGAGCGCCGTGCTGATGGGAGGGACGGACAAGGACCAGCATCCGGGCTACGACATCACGGTAGACTGGGAGGCCTTCGATCTCGTCTTCAAGGCCGCGGGTAAGCGCGTGCCGCCACTGGCCGATGCGAAAGTGATGCGCGCGTATGCCGGAGTGAGGGACCTCACGCCCGACTACCACGGAATCCTCTGCGAGGCCCGCGAGGTCCCGGGCTTTTCCATCGCCTGCGGCTTCTCGGGCCACGGCTTCATGCACTCTCCCGCCATCGGGCTCCTGATGGCCGAGCTGATCCTCGACGGACGAGCGACGAGCATGGACATCG
>JBBTEL010000008.1:0-7465 GCA_038042325.1 Candidatus Methylomirabilota bacterium | reverse complement strand
AGCCACCACTTGGCCACCTGAGGGCGGAGGAACTCGAGAATCTCCTCCTGCGTGAGCGTGCCCTTCCACTCGGGCCTGGGGACGATGCAGGCGAGCGGGCGCTCCACCCACTTGGGGTGGGGGACGGCGATGACGGCGGCCTCCAGGATCTTCGGGTGGGCCATGAGCATGCTCTCCATGTCGATCGACGAGATCCACTCGCCGCCGGACTTGATCAGGTCCTTGGTGCGGTCGGCGATCTGGATGTACCCCTCCGCGTCGATGGTCACCACGTCGCCCGTTCGGAACCAGCCGTCCGGCGTGAACTGCTTGGCGCCCTCGGGGTTGTTGTAGTACGCCTTGACGATCCAGGGGCCGCGCACCTGGAGCTCGCCCATGGTCTTCCCGTCCCAGGGGACCTCCTGGCCGGCCTCGTCCACGGCGCGGAGCTCCACGCCGACGCTGGCGTAGCCCTGCTTGGCCCGCATGGCGAAGCGCTGGTCGTCGGGCCACGCCTCCATGTAGGACTTGAGCCGCGAGATGGTCCCGAGCGGGCTCGTCTCCGTCATCCCCCAGGCGTGGGTCATGCGGACCCCGAATTTCTTCTCGTAGAGCTCGAGGAGGCTCCGGGGCGCGGCCGAGCCGCCGATGGGGATGCAGCGGATCGAGGAGAGGTCGAACCCCTCCTTCTCTACCAGCTCCTTGACGGCGATCCAGACGGTGGGGACGGCGCCCACGAAGGTGACCTTCTCGGCCTGGATGATCTCGGCGATGTCGCGGGGCTGGGGGTTGGGACCGCCGAAGATCTGGGTGGCGCCCACCATGACGCCCCCGAAGGGGACGCACCAGGCGTTGGCGTGGAACATGGGGACGATGTGGAGGATCACGTCGCGCTCGGAGATGCCGAGGGAGTCGGTCATGCACATGGCCAGGCAGTGGACGAAGATGGCCCGGTGGCTGTACACGACGCCCTTCGGGTGGCCCGTGGTGCCGGAGGTGTAGCACATGCCGCAGGCGTCGTTCTCGTCGAGCTGGGGCCACTCGGTCACGGGCCGGGCCTCCCGCAGGAGCGCCTCGTAGTCGGGGATGCCCGCCGGCAGGGGGCCCGCCGTATCGGGCATGACGACGTAGTGGCGGACGGTTTTGAGCTCTTTCCGGATCGGCTCGACAATCGGCCAGAGGCTCGCGTCCACCAGGAGGACCGAGTCTCCCGCGTGGTTGATGATGTAGGTGAGGTCCTGGGGCGAGAGCCGGATGTTGACCGTGTGAAGGACTCCGCCGATGAGCGGGGCCGCCCAGTAGATTTCCAGGTGACGGTGGGAGTTCCAGGCGAAGGTCCCCACGCGATCGCCCTTGCCGATCCCCAAAGCTTGTAAGGCTCCGGCTAGCCGCGTGGTCCGCTCGCAGAAATCGGCGTAGGTGTAGCGAAACAAGGGACTCCCTGGTATGCGTGTCGCCAGCACCTTCGTGGCGAAGAGCCGGCGGGTCCGCTCGAAGAAGTGGGTCAGGGTGAGCGGGTAGTCCATCATCAGGCCTTTCATCTCATCTCCCTCCAAGGTCCTCGGACGTCACGCAGCGGAAGCCGACGTGGTGGTGGCCCCGGGCGGTGCCCCGGTGCTCGTAGTAGCGGCGGATGGTGACCCGCAGCGCGTCGGGCCCGTCGTCGTGGCTCGCCCCGCGGACGACGCGGGTCGCCGTCCGGTCGGGGGCCTCGCGCCCGTCGTCCTTCCGGTACGGGTAGGGGCGGTACTGGCTCGCGGTCCACTCGCGCAGGTTGCCGACCATGTCGTGGACGCCGTGGGGGCTTGCCCCCGCCGGTTTCAGGCCGACGGGCTCCGTCGCGTTATACCCCCGGCCGTAGACGGCCCGATCGGGAGTCGGCGGGTCGTTCCCCCAGGGATAGCGCCGGCCGTCATTCCCGCGCGCGGCCTTTTCCCACTCAGCCTCGGTCGGCAGGCGCTTGCCCTTCCAGAGGCAGTAGTCACGGGCGCCGAACCAGGACACCTCCCCCGCGGGGTGGTCCTCGAAGCCGGGGTCAGGCATGAATATCTGAATGACGCGGCGGATCCGCGCGTCGGCATCGTCCCAGTCGAAGTAGTCCTCGCCCTCGGGGCTCTTGAGCCCTTTGGCGTTCAGGAACTGCGCGAACTCCCGGTTCGTCACCTTGTGGCGGTCGATGTAGAACTGGGAGAGGAAGAGCCCGTGCTGCGGCGCCTCGCCGGGCGAGTCCCGGTCGCTCCCCATCACGAAGGGCCCCCCGTCCACGAGCATCACGCCGTCGGCTGCCGCCGGCGCGGCGGCCAGGAGCAGGACGAGCGCGGCTAGGACCCACTTCATTCCGTCGGCTCAGGCATCGGGTCCCTGGATGGGCGAGCCGCGCAGCTCGTCCCCCACGAATTCGCCCCGGAAGGCGGGATCCCGGAGCCGCTCGAACGTCTCCCGCTCGATGATGAGGCGCATCATTTCGGTGGACCCGGCGGTGAGGCGCGAGGCGCGGACGTCGCGGAGGATGCGCTCGATCGGGTACTTCTTGGTGTAGCCGATCCCGCCGAGGATCTGGAGCGACTGGTCGATGACCTCCCAGGCCGCTTCGACGCCCTCGAGCTTGGCCATGGCCACCTCCAGCCGGGCCGCCTTGCCGAGCCCCTGGTCCAGGAGGCGGGCCGCCCGGGTGTTGAGCAGGTACGCCGCGTCGAGACGGGTGGCGAGGCCGGCCACCGTGAAGGCGATCCACTGGTGGTCGCGGAGGCGCTTTCCAAACGTTTTGCGATGTTCCGCGTAATTCGCGGCGATCTGGAGGGCGCGGAGCGCCTGGCCCAGCTGGGCGCGGGTGGCCACGACGCGCTCGATGGCGAGCTCCTCCATCAGGATCTTCCAGCCCTGGGGCTCCTCGCCGATCAGGTTTGAGGATGGGATCTCGAGGTTCTCGAAGGCGATCCAGGCCGAGCCGAGCCCCCGGAACCCCATCCAGTCGGTCTGCACTTCCTTGACGACGTAGCCCGGGCGGTCGGTGTCCACGCAGAACATGGCGATGGCGTCGTGGCCGCCCCGGCGCACCTTGGCCGCGACGAGGATGTAGTCCACCGACTGGGCGCCGTCGATGAAGCGCTTCTGCCCGTTGAGGACGTACGTCCTGCCCCGCCGCTCGGCCGTCGTCTGGATGGCCGCCGCGTCGGAGCCCGCCCCCGGCTCGGTCAGCGCCTGGCAGACGAACTTCTCCCCGGCCAGGGTGGGGCGGAGGTAATGGTCGTGGAGGTAGGGCGAGCCGTACTTCCAGAGGATCACCCCGCCGTGGCTCGTGAAGGATCGGCAGCAGGCCAGCGCCGCCGACCCCCAGTAGCCCGCCTGCTCGTTCACGAGTGCGTCGGACAGAATATCGCGGCCACCCCCGTTGAGCGCCGCCGGCACCGGCACCCCGAGGTAGCGGCGCTTGGCCATCTCCCTGAGGTACTCCTTCGGGTAGAGGATCTCGTTCCGGTCCATCCGCTCGGGCAGGTCCGGCGGGATGAGGGCACGGATCGTCCGGGAGGTCTCGTCCCGGTACGCTCGTTCTTCAGCGGAGAGCAGGGGGTCGCCGATCATGGGGAAATGCTAGGGGCTCGCCCGCCTCCTGTCAACTTGCCGGGACCGGTCCCTTGACAGGTCCGTTATCCGCGCGGTATCCTGCCGCTCCTAATGCTCGCTTTGCCGCGGAGCTGGCCGTGCTCTTCGCGGAGGAGGCGTTCGATGCGCTCGGAAGCGCCATGAGCGCCGCGGCGACGCTCGCCTTCGTCGGACTCGGCGCGATGGGCAGCCGCATGGTCAAGCGGCTGCTCGGCGCCGGTCACCGCGTCCGGGGCTGGAACCGCACCCGGGCGAGGATGGAGCCGCTCGTGGCCGCGGGGATGGTCGCGGCCGACTCGCCTCGCGCGGCGGCGGAGGGCGCGGAGGTCGTCCTGAGCAGTGTCGCGGACACCGCGGCGCTGCGCCAGGTGGGGTATGGTCGGGACGGCGTCCTCGCCGGCCTCGGGCGGGGTGCGATCTGGGTGGAGATGAGCACGGTAAGCCCCGTGGCCACGCGGGAGCTGGCCCGCGAGGCCGAGACGCGCGGTGCCATCCTCCTCGACGCCCCCGTCTCGGGCAGCTTGGGCACCGTCGAGCAGGGGCAGCTCTCGATCTACGTCGGCGGCGACAGGGCCGCGTTTGACCGCGTGCGGCCCTACCTTCAGGCACTCGGACCCACGATCTCGCACGTGGGGCCAGTGGGAGCGGCGGTCACGATGAAGATCGCCATCAACCTTAACGGCGCCGTCCAGCTGGTCGCCTTCGCCGAGGCCGTGCTGCTCGCCGAGCGGGCGGGCATCGACCGGGCCGCCGCGGTGGAGGCGATCCTCCAGAGCGTGATGGCCTCGGGGATGCTCCGGTACCGCGGCCCGTTCGTGCTCGCCATGCCCCCGGAGCCCTGGTTCAACGTCGCGCTCATGCAGAAGGACGTCGAGCTGGCGCTGGAGCTGGGCCGCCAGGCGCGCGTGCCGCTCCCCACGACGGCCATCGCCCACGAGATGCTGTCCGCGGCGCGCGCCCTCGGGCTCGGGGACGAGGACTGCGCCGCCGTCTTCGACGTGCTGGCGGCGATGTGCGGCGCTCCGGCGAGCGCCAAACCGAACGGAGGACAGTGATGGGTACGCCTACATACGGCCTGATGGCGGTGGACTGGGAAGAGCGGGTCAACTTCGACCGGCTGCGCCGCGAGCGTCTGGCGCGCGCGAAGGCCCAGCTCGAGGCTTCGGAGCTGGGCGGCCTGCTCTGCTTCGACATGTACAACATCCGTTACATCACGAGCACGAACATCGGTGAATGGGCGCGCGACAAGCTCTCGCGCTTCTGCCTCTTGCCCCGCGGCGACGAGCCCATCATGTGGGACTTCGGCTCGGCCGCCAAGCACCACGAGCTCTACTGCCCCTGGATGGGCGGTGGCCGCTCGCGGGCCGGCATCTCGCTCCTGCGCGGCGCCGTGGCTCCCGAGGCGGGGCGGGCGGAGGACGTGGCGCGGAAGATCAAGCGGGAGCTCGAGATGCGGGGACTCGCGAAGGCGCCGCTGGGCGTCGACGTCATTGAGCTGCCGATCTACGCCGCGCTCCAGAAGGAGGGCATCGCCGTCGTCGATGGCCAGCAGCTCATGCAGGCGGCCCGGCGGATCAAGACGCCAGACGAGATCGTCCTGCTGAACACGGCGGCGATGATGGTGGACGCGACCTACGAGAAGCTCTACCGCGCCATGCGGCCGGGCGTGCGCGAGAACGAGCTGGTGGCTCTGGCCGCCCACACGCTCTACAGCATGGGCTCGGAGGACGTGGAGGGCGTGAACGCGATCGCCGGCGAGCGCTGCAGCCCGCACCCCCACATCTTCTCCGATCGCGTGCTCCGGCCCGGCGACCCGGCCTACTACGACATCATCCATTCCTACATGGGTTACCGCACCTGCTACTACCGCTCCTTCGCCGTGGGGAGCGCCTCGCCCGCGCTGGTGGACGCCTACAAGCGCTGCCGCGAGTACCTGGACGTGGCCATCGCCATGATGAAGGCGGGCATCACCACCGCCGACATCGCCAGCATGTGGCCCCGCGCCCAGGAGTTCGGCTTCCCGGACGAGGAGGCGTGCTTCGGCCTCCAGTACGGTCACGGCGTGGGGCTGTCGGTGTGGGAGCAGCCCGTGATCAGCCGCCTGGTCTCGCTCGACCACCCCGTGACCATCGAGGCGGGCATGGTCATCGCGCTCGAGACCTTCTGGCCCGCCTCCGACGGCTGGTCGGCGGCGCGCATCGAGGAGGAGGTGCTCGTCACCGAGACGGGGCACGAGGTGATCACGCGGTTCCCGGCCGAGACGCTCCTCGTCGCAGGCGCGCCCTACTGGACGGGGACGGGGCCGCTTAACGCCATCCGTGAGCTCGAGCCGGGCCTCGGCGGCGCCGGCGCGGGCGCGCCGTGAGACGCCCGGGCGCGGGGAGGCTCGAGCTATGAAGATCGGGGTGGCGATGCCCGCGCAGGTCGCGGGCGTGACGCGGCGGGACGTGCTCGGCTTCGCGGAGCGCGCCGAGCGCCACGGGCTCGACTCGGTGTGGGTGCTCGACCGGCTCGTCTACGAGAGCCTGGCGCCGCTGCCGTTGCTGGCGGCCGCGGCCGCGGTGACCGAGCGCGTGAGGATCGGGACATCGATCCTGCTCGGCACGCTCTGGAACCCGATGCTGCTCGCCAAGGAGGTGGCGACGATCCAGCGGATGAGCGATGGGCGCCTGGTGCTCGGCCTCGCCCTGGGTGCTCGCGAGGCCGACTTCCAGGCCGCCGGCGTGTCCATGAAGAGCCGCCGGCGGCGGTTCGAGGAGACTGTCGCGCTGCTGCGCCAGGCCGCGGCGGGCCAGGCGGTCGATCACCAGGGCGCGGTGTTCCAGATCCGCGTCGGCGCGGTGGCGCTGCCTGGGACGGCGCCGCCGCTCTGGCTCGGCGGCTTCGTCGAGGACGCCATCCGGCGTGCGGTGCGGCTGGGCGACGGCTTCATGCTGGGCGGCCGGGGGCCCGACTACGCGCGCGAGACGGTGCCCCTGGTGCGGAGGCTTGCAGCCGAGGCGGGGCGCGACCCGGCGCGCTTCCCCATCGCGGCGCTGGTCTACGGCTGCTTCGACGCCGACGCCGAGTCGGCCTTGCGGGTCATGTCCGACTACATCCAGGCTTACTACGGCCGCCTCATCTTCGACCCGCGGAAGGGATCGATCTGCGGCGGCGCCAGCGAGGGGCTGGCGCGCTTCCGGGAGTACGCCGCCCTCGACGTGGACACCCTCATCGTAGTGCCGGTGACGCGGGATCCCGAGCAGGTGGACCGCCTGGCCGAGGCGGTGGCTGCCTTCCGACAGGCGGCGAAGTGAGAAGGGCGGGGGTCCTTGCCCCCCTCGGGCTTTTGGACTATCATGCCGTAACCCGGCGGCTCGGCTGGGCGACGCCGTTCGGCCTCTCAACCCGTCTCGCACCCAACGGAGGTGTCTCTATGACGCGTATGGTCACAATAGCGCTTGCTCTTCTGTTCGTCGTGGGACTCGTCCCGGTGCTCTCGCCGGAGCCGGCGGCCGCCCAGGAACGGGTCGTCAAGATCGCCGGCGTGGGCGCCATGACCGGGGTCATCCGCGGCTTCGGCGTTAACTCCAAGGCCGTCCTCGACATGGTCGTGGACGAAATCAACGCGGCCGGCGGCATCAGGCTCGCCGACGGCACCCGCGCCAAAATCGTGACCACCTTCCAGGACGAGCGGTGCAACGCGGAGGAAGGGATCTCCGTCATCCGGAAGCTGGCGAGCGAGGACTGGCTGGTGGTGATCGGCCCCACCTGCTCGAACGTCGCCGAGCCCCTCTTCGGGATCCTCCAGCGCAAGATGGGCGACACCGGCGACTCGGGGCTCCAGTTCCCGATCTTCAGCGACACGGCCATCAAGCCGGGACTTGCCAAGATCTCGGAGTGG
>JBBTEL010000007.1:0-1013 GCA_038042325.1 Candidatus Methylomirabilota bacterium | reverse complement strand
CCCGGCAGAGGCGATCGAGTTCCGGACCGCTGCGCTCCGCCGCGAAGGCGCGCTCGAGGTTCTCGCGCGCCACCGCGCGGCGCCCCGGCAACACCCGGTAGGTCAGGTCGCCGAGCCGCCGGCCCATCCACAACCCCGCGCGCCACGGCAGGTAGGCCAGCGTCACGCCGAGCAGGGCCAGCGGCGCGAACAGGAGCCACCCGAAAGCCCGGCCAACGGGCGACGGTCGCTCGGCGCTCCGCCCCATCAGCGGGGGAGGATCAGCCAGGTCGCCCCTGCCAGGAGGGCCGAGAGCGGGATCGTCAGGATCCAGGCCCAGATGATCCGCCCGGCCAGCCCCCAGCGCACCGCCGAGAGGCGCTGGGTCGCCCCGACCCCCACGATGGACCCGGTGATGGTGTGGGTGGTGCTGACCGGGATGCCGGCGGCGGCGGTCCCGATCAGCATCAGGGCGCCTGCCGTCTCGGCGCAGAAGCCTCCGACCGGCCGCAGCTTCGTCAGCCGCATCCCCATGGTCTTCACGATACGCCAGCCGCCGGCCAGCGTGCCGAGGGCGATGGCGGCGTGGGCCGCGAGGATCACCCAGAACGGGATGTAGAACTCGGGCCCGAGGTAGCCAGCGGAGAAGAGGAGGATGGCGATGATCCCCATGGTCTTCTGAGCGTCGTTGGTGCCGTGGCCGAGGCTGTAGGCCGCGGCGGAGACCAGCTGAAGCCGGCGGAACAGGAAATCCACGCGGCCAGGGTGCGTCCGGCGGAAGATCCAGAAGACGGCCACCATCAGGGTGAAGCTGAGGGCCAGGCCCAGGAGAGGGGCCAGGATGATGAACGCCATGATCTTCGCCAGGCCCGAGTAGATCAACGATCCGAAGCCGGCCTTGACCACCGCGGCGCCGGCGAAGCCGCCGATGAGGGCATGCGACGAGCTGGTCGGAATTCCGTAATACCAGGTGATGAGGTCCCAGATGATCGCGCCGGTGAGCCCCGCCAGGATCACCCAGTGATCCACCACCG
>JBBTEL010000006.1:0-2011 GCA_038042325.1 Candidatus Methylomirabilota bacterium | reverse complement strand
CGCGTCCTTCTCGCGCACCATGGGGCCGACCTTGGTCTTCTCGTCGAGCTGGTTCCCCGTGGTCAGCGCCGCCACCCGCGGCTTGAGCGCGTCCAGGAAGTCCCCGTACACCTTGCCGGCGGTCAGCACGCGCTGGGTGGAGATGCAGACCTGCCCGGCGTTGGCGTAGCCCGTCGCCGCCACGGCCACCGCCACCTTGTCGAGGTCGGCGTCGGGCATGACGATGATGGGGGAGTTGGAGCCGAGCTCCATCGTCACCTTCTTGATCCCCGCCAGGCGGCAGATGCGCTCGCCGACGTCGCGGCTCCCCGTGAAGGTGATCTTCCTGACGCGCCGGTCCGCGACCAGGGCGTCGCCGATGTCCCCGCCCGGTCCCGTCACGCACTGGATTCCCTCCGGCGGCAATCCGGCCTCCAGCAGGATCTCCGTCAGTTTCAGGGCCGACAGCGGCGTGTCGGTGGCCGGCTTGATCACGACGGCATTGCCCGCGGCCAGGGCCGGGCCCACCTTGTGGCAGACCAGGTTCAGGGGAAAATTGAACGGGCTGATCGCCACCACGACGCCGCACGGGACGCGGAGGGTCACCCCGAACCGCTTGCCGCCGCTCGGATCGCCGTCCAGCGGAACGGTCTCGCCGTGGATCCGCTTGGCCTCCTCGGCCGACCCCATGATCGTCTCGACCGCCCGCCGAGCCTCGCCCCGCCCCTCGGCGATGATCTTGCCCTCTTCCGTCGAGATGAGCCGCCCCAGCTCTTCGTTCCGCGCCTCGATGAGCTCAGCCGCCTTTTTCAGGATTTTCCAGCGTTCGTAGCCGGAGAGCCCCGCCATCGCGCGGGCGCCCCGCGCTGCGCTCTCCAGGGCGCGGTTTACATCCGCCGCCTCCCCGCGCGGCACGGTATCGATGACGGAGTTGTCGTACGGGTTCAGTACGTCGATCTTCTTCGGCTTGTCAATCCACTGCCCCGACACATACATCTTCATGGACGTATCTCCCGATAATCCCCCCTCACCTTCATCCTCTCCCCCCCTCACCCCACTCATAATCCCCTCACCTTAATCCTCTCCCCCCCGAGGGGGAGAGGGCAGGGTGAGGGGGAGAGGAGAAGAGGTGAGGGGCATTTGAGTAGGGCAGGGTGAGGGTGCTTAGGTTGGTGGTATCTCACGCGCCCCTCAGGCGTGGGTCTAACGTATCCCGGAGGGCATCGCCGAGCAAGTTGGAGCCGAACACCGCCAGGCTGATCGCGAACCCGGGGAAGAGCACCAGGTGCGGGGCCTTCTGGGCGTACTCGGCCGCCGACACGGAGAGCATGCGCCCCCACGACGGGTACGGCTCCGGCACGCCGAGCCCGAGGAAGGAGAGCGCCGCCTCCACGAGGATGGCGCTGCCGAGCTGGGCCGTGGTGAGCACGATGAACGTCCCCACCGTGTTCGGCAGAATGTGGCGAAAGGCGATCCGGAGGTGACCGACGCCGAGCCCTCGGGCGGCCTCCACGTACTGCATCTCGCGGATCGTCAGCACGCTGGAGCGGATGACCCGCGCCGCCCGGGGGATGATCGGGATCGAGATTGCGATGATGACGTTCTGGATGGAAGGGCCGAGGGCCGCTGCCACGACCATGGCCAGCACCAGCAGGGGCAAGCCTTGAAGGATATCCATGATCCGCTGGGTGAACAGGTCCGTCTTGCCGCCGAAATAACCCGAAAGGAGTCCGATGATGCCCCCGAGCACCGACCCGAGCAGCGTGGAGCCGAGGCCGACGATGAGCGAGACCCAGGCGCCGTGGACGATCCGTGAGTAGATGTCGCGGCCGAGGTGGTCGCTGCCGAGCCAGTGCTCAGGGCTGGGGCGGGCCAGGGTGTGAGCGGCGTCCGTGGCGATGGGATCGTGCGTTGCCAGGTAATTGGCGAAGACGGCCGTCAACACCATCAGGAGCATCACGACTCCCCCCGCGGCGCCGAGGGGCTTCTTCCGGCAGAATCGCCAGAGGACTGTTGGGAGGCCCGGGCGCCA
>JBBTEL010000005.1:0-1040 GCA_038042325.1 Candidatus Methylomirabilota bacterium | reverse complement strand
CATCATGCCGCCTTCCTTCTTCATCATCCCGTCGTCCTTCTTCATCATCTCCTTATCGCCCATCATGCTCCCGGCGCACCCCGCCACCAGCAGGACCGACCCGACGATCAGAGCCGCAATAAAACGCATCTGCCTTCCTCCTTTCGTTGGAACCCTCATGGGTTCTGAAGGCAGTCTGCGCTTGGGATGGCGGCGAGGTGTCACAGGGATGTCAAATGTTCGTCACGACCGAGGCCCAGCGTCAGGCGGGGCGGTAGAGGTGGTAGAGCAGCCAGTACACGACGACGCCGGTCACCGACACGTAGAGCCAGATCGGGAGCGTCCAGCGCGCGATCCTCACGTGCCGGTCGAAGCGGGCGGCGAGGGCGCGCGATAGCGTCACGAGCGCCAGCGGGACGATCACGGCGGCCAGGATCGTGTGGGTGATGAGGATGGCGAAGTACACGGGGCGAATCCACCCCTGGCCGGCGAACTTCACCGAGCCGACCTGGTAGTGGTACGTCAGGTAGGAGACCAGGAACAGGATGGAGACGGCGAACGCCGAGCCCATGCAGATCTTGTGGGCCAGGATCTTCCGCCGGCGGATGAAGAGAAAGCCCGCCCCCAGGAGGAGGGCGCAGGTGGCGTTCAGGGTCGCGTTGAGAGCGGGGAGGGCCGAGAGCGGCAGCGGGCCCACGGTCCCCCTCGAGGGGCCTACTTGTGGCCGGCGACGGGCGCGATCTTCACCGCGTCCGAGGTCTTGTGCGGGACGGCCGAGTGGTCCGGAACCAGGAGGAACACGAGGAGCGTCCCGAGAAAGAGGGGCGTGATCGCGATCAGCCCGAGGGTCAGGCGCTCGAACCTGAGGTGCATGAAGTACATCGCCACCAGCGACGCCTTGGAGATCGCCATCGCGATCAGGAGGATCGCGATAACCGCCTTGGCGAGCGGCATGAAGATGACCCCGACCTCGATGATGGTCAGGGCGAAGAGCCACCAGAAGATCGTCATGTAGCTCGGACCCGCGTGCGTGGCAGCCATCGCTTTCCTCTCTCCTCTAG
>JBBTEL010000004.1:0-1221 GCA_038042325.1 Candidatus Methylomirabilota bacterium | reverse complement strand
GCGTCCCGGTCCAGCTCCCGGTAGGCCCAGCGCCGGTCCTTGAAGGCGAGGGCCGAGCGGTCGGGGAAATAGAAGGCCGACCGCTCAAGCATCTGAGCGACATTCACGGACACCCCCTCAGCGTCTGAGACCCCCTCACCTTCATCCTCTCCCCCCTCACCCCACTCATAATCCCCTCACCTTCATCCTCTCCCCTCCGAGGGGGAGAGGAGAAGAGGTGAGGGGCATCCGAGTAGGGCAGGGTGAGGGGGCTTACGGTATCAGTAATACCTTGCCCGTAGTCTGGCGCCCCTCGAGCTGGCGGTGGGCGTCCGCCGCCTGGGCCAGCGGCAGCGTGAGGTCGATCCTGAGCTTGAGCTTCCCGGCCTTGATCCATCCCAGCACCTCTCCGGACCGCTGGAGCAGCTCCTCGCGCGTGGCCGTGTGGTGGACGAGGCTCGGGCGCGTGAGGAAGAGAGAGCCTTTCTGGTTCAGGATGGCCGGATCCAAGGGCGGCACGGGCCCGCTCGACTGGCCGTAGAGCGCCATCACCCCGCGCGGGGCCAGGCAGTTCAGGCTCTTGTCGAAGGTGGTCTTGCCCACCGAGTCGTACACCACCGGGACCCCCGCGCCGCCCGTGATGCGCTTCACCTCCGCCTCGAAGTCCTGCGTGGTGTAGAGGATGACCTCGTCGGCGCCGGCCTCGCGGGCGAGCTTGGCCTTGGCTTCGGTGGACACCGTGCCGATCACACGGGCGCCGCGCATCTTCGCCATCTGGCAGAGGAGGAGCCCCACCCCGCCGGCGGCCGCGTGGACCAGGCACCAGTCGCCGGGCTTGAGCGGGTACGTCGCGTGGGAAAGGTAGTGGGCGGTCATCCCCTGGAGCATGGCCGCGGCGCCCGCCTTGCCGTCGAGGCCCTCGGGGAGCTTCACCAGCCGCGTGGCGGGGACGGCGGCGAACTGGGCATAGGAGCCCAGCACCCCCGAATAGGCCACCCGGTCACCCGCCTTCACCTCCGCCACGTTCGGGCCCACCTCGGTGACGACGCCCCCGCCCTCCACGCCGAGCGTGATGGGGAGCTGGGCCTTGTAGAGGCCGGTGCGGTAGTACACATCGATGTAGTTGAGCCCCGCCGCTTCGAGCTTCACCACCGCCTCGCCGGGGCCCGGCTTCGGATCGGGAATATCCTCCAGCGTGAGCACCTCCGGCCCGCCGAGGGTCTTGACGCGGATCGCTTTCAT
>JBBTEL010000003.1:0-1162 GCA_038042325.1 Candidatus Methylomirabilota bacterium | reverse complement strand
TAGTCCAGGCCGAGCCCGTACTCCTCCACGCCCTGGAGCAGCCCCGCCACCTTCGACGTCGTGTCCATCCGGAGGGGAAAGCTCCCGATCAGGTAGGCCTTCGCCTTGGCCACTTCGGCGTCCGGCACCGGCTCCCTGCCCATCCGGACCATCTCCTCACGAACGAGGCGGCTTGCCTCGGACACACCGTCGGTCCGCGTCTGGAGGCTCACGAGCAGCGTCGCGCCGTAGCGCCCCACCGCTAGGTGACTGGAGACGTCGTAGGCCAGCCCCCGCTCCTCGCGCACGCGGGTATAGAGGCGCGAGGCCGACCCGCCCCCCAGGATGTAGCTGGCCACGACGAGCGGGTAGTAATCGGGATGGCCGTGGCCGACGGCCGGGCGACCGAGGAGGACCGTGGTTTGGGTGAGCTCGCGCTTGACGGTCCGAGTCCGCGTGGGCGACGCGGCGGGGGCCCGGGGCGGCCGGGGCGGGGCGGCCGGGGCGGGCTGCCACGCCGCGAGGCGGCGCAGGAGCTCCTGCTTGATGTCGTCGGCCTTGACGTCGCCCGCGGCGACCAGGATGGCGCCGCCGGGGCGATAGTGGGCGCGATAAAACCCTAGGACCTGCTCGCGCCTGAGCTTCCCGACGGACTCGACCGTCCCCGGCACCGGATGCCCGTAGGGATGCCCCGGGTACAGCATCTCCCCTAGGGCGCGGGCAGCGACGCTCTCCGGACTCTCCTCCGACCGGCGGATCGCAGCCTGGATCTCCTTCGCTTTTCGCGCGAGCTCGTCCCCCGGGAACGCGGGCTGGGTCAGCACCTCGGCCAGGAGGTCGAGCCCGAGCCCCAGATCTTTCTTGAGGACCGACAGCGACACCGTCACGCCGTCCCGGCCCGCGGAGGCCTCCAGGCTCCCTCCCACGAACTCGATGGCCTCGTCGAGCGCGGGCCCGCTCCGCCGGGCGGTCCCCCGGGTGAGGAGCTCCGCGGTGAGGTTGGCGAGCCCCGGCGCGTCGGGAGGATCGAAGGCCGAGCCCGCGGGAAGGTACACGCGGAGCACCACGATGGGAATCCCGGGCCGCTCGGCCACCAGGAGCACCGCGCCGTTGGCCAGCACCTGGCGCCGGGCATCCAGCGAATCCGCCCCCGACGCGGGCACTCCAAGAAGGAGGGCCAGGA
>JBBTEL010000002.1:0-5195 GCA_038042325.1 Candidatus Methylomirabilota bacterium | reverse complement strand
GTCACCCAGGAGGCCTTGAAGACGTCCTCGGCCTTCTCCCGGCTGATCGGGCAGAGGCGCCCGTCCTCGAGCCGGATCAGGCCGTGGAAGGAGCCCTGGCCGACGATGTGGGTCATCGAGAGCTTCCACCCGAGCGGCCCGGCGGGGATCGCTTCCTCCCGCTCCACGCACGTCGTCACGTCGCGAACGTCGCCCACCAGATGGAGCACGCGGACGGGCCCCTCGATGGCGCGGAGCCCCAGCACCACCTTGTAGGAGGTCCCCTGGCGGAGGGTCTCCACGGTCAGCTCGTCGGGATTCAGCAGGTGCGGCACCGCTTCGGGCATGGTGACCAGGAAGAAGTCGCGCGGCAGCGGATGGACGTAGTAGAAGTGCCAGCGCCCGGCGGCCGAGAGCCAGATCTTGGTGTACTCGCCGATGAGGCCGGAGATGCAGCGCCCGCCCTCGATGAAGACCGGCCCCGCGGGCGCCAGCTCGGGCAGCCGGATGCGCGGGCACGGAAACCAGAGCTCCCTGAACTCGCTGAGGGTCCTCCAGTCGGTCAATTCAGGTCCGCCAGGACCTTGTCGAGCGCGCCCTTGACGCGCTCCATGTCCTTCTCGTACTTCACCAGCATCGTGAGGGTGGACTCCATCACTGCCGGATCGAGCGTCTCTGCGTTCAGGATCACGAGCGAGCGGGCCCAGTCCAGGCTTTCCGATACCGACGGCGGCTTCCTGAGCTCCATGGCGCGGATCCGCTGGACGGCCGTCACCACGGCCTGGGCGAGTCGCTCCGAGATCTCGGGGACCTTGAGCCGGAGGATCTCGAGCTCCTCCCGCGGCGCTGGAAAGTCGATGAACAGGTGCAGGCACCGCCGCTTGAGCCCGTCCGACAGCTCGCGGGCGTTGTTCGAGGTCAGGACCACCAGCGGGATGTGCTTGGCCACGATCGTGCCCAGCTCGGGGACCGAGACCTGGAAATCGGAGAGCACCTCCAGGAGGAAGGCCTCGAACTCCGGCTCGGCCTTGTCGATCTCGTCCACCAGGAGGACGACCGGGTCGTCGGCCTGGATAGCCGAGAGGAGCGGGCGCGGCGACAGGAACTGGTAGGAGAAGAAGGCATCGTCCTGGCCGGCGATCTTGGCCACTGCCTCGGGGAGCGAATGGGTGTCCTCGATCAGCTCGCCGATCCGCTCCTTGAGGAGCTGGGTGTAGAGGAGCTGCTTGGCGTACTTCCACTCGTAGAGCGCCTTGCCCTCGTCGAGCCCTTCGTAGCACTGAAGGCGGATCAGCCGGCGGCCGGTGGCTTCGGCGAGCACCTTGGCCATCTCCGTCTTCCCCACCCCGGCCGGCCCCTCGATCAGGACGGGGCGGCCCATCCGCTCGGCCAGGTACACGACCGTCGCGATCCGGCGGTTCGCGATGTAGCTGGCCTCCCGGAAACGCTGCTGGACGTCCTCAACGGATGTGAACATGTCGGCTCCTCGCCCGATGAATTGCCGTTCATTTTACCACACGGCGTTTGATCCTACCCGACAACGCTTGATGGGAAGCCGCCTTTCCGGGTATTGTGGCAAGGGGAGGCGGGCTCCATGGAAGAGAAGCGGAAGCACCCCCGGGCCCACGTCTACTGGGACGTCACCGTGTGGAAGGTCTCGGTGGAGGATGAGGCCGGGACCCAGTGGGAGGGGGAGACCGTGGACCTGAGCCCCGGTGGCGTCAAGGTCAGGTTCGCCGGCGACCTCCAGCCCGGCACCCAGGTCACGCTCATCTTCTCGCCGCCCGACGGCGGTCCGATCATCGCGGCGCGCGCCTCCGTGGTCCGGAGGGATGCCCAGGGACACTCCTTCGCCTTCGCCGCGCTCTCCTACGCCGATTACATCCGCCTCGAGAAGATGGTGAAGGCCCGCACTTGAGGCCGAGCGACGACGAGGCCGCGGTCTATCACCGCTGGCAGTTCCGGCTTTCCCTGGCGAGCCTCCTCCTCACGATCGCCGGCCTCGCGGCGGTCCTGCTGGGAGGGCTCACGCGGCGGGCTCCGGCCGCGCCTCTTCCCTGGTGGCTCCACGTGGCGGGGCTCGCCGTCGCGCTCGGCGCCGGCGTGAGGCTCCTGACCTTGCCGCTGGACTGGGCGCGGGGCTATTGGCTGCCGAAACGCTTCGGCCTCCTCCACCAGCCCTTTGGCCGCTGGTTCTGGGACCGGCTGAAGGCCGGTCTGATCGGCGGCGCGCTGGCCCTGGTCGCCCTCGAGATCATCTATGGGTTTCTCCGGGTCTCCGCGTGGTGGTGGCTCTGGGCCGCTTTGATCCTCTTCGCCGGCTCGCTCCTCCTGACGGTGGTGGTCCCGGTCTGGATCGTCCCGCTCTTCTACCGGCTGGTCCCGCTGGAGGACGCGGCGCTCAAGGAGCGGCTGCTGGCGCTGGCCAAGCGCGTCGGCGTCGCAGTGGTCGGCGTGTGGGTGGCAGACCAGTCCAGGAAGAGCCGCACGGCAAACGCGGCCCTGACGGGCCTCGGCAGGACCCGACGGATCCTTCTCTTCGACACGCTGATCGCCGAGTTCACCGCCGACGAGATCGAGTCGGTGCTGGCCCACGAGCTCGGCCACCACGTCCACGGCGATGTGCGGCGAGGGCTTCTCGTCCAGGGTGCCGTTCTGCTGGCGACCCTCTGGGCGGCGAACCATCTGCTCCGCCTCGGGAGCGCCTGGTTCGGCTTCCAGGGGCCGGCGGATCCGTCAGGGCTTCCCCTCCTCGCCCTGATCCTGCTTCTGCTGGGGCTGGTCGCGGCCCCGCTCGCCAACGGCTTCTCGCGCCGGGTGGAGCGCCAGGCCGACGCCTTCGCCCTCACGACCACGGGGAACCCGGGAGCGTTCATCGGCGCCATGGAGCGGCTCGCGAAACTGAACCTCGCCGAGCGCCGGCCCAACCGCCTGAAGGAGTTCCTCCTCTACTCTCACCCCTCCATCGACCGCCGCATCGAGATGGCCAGGAGGCTCACGGCATGAATCCGCGACGAAGGCTTCACGAGCTGGTGGAACGAAGGCAGGGGCTGGTCGTGCCGGGCGCCTACGACTGCGTGTCGGCCAGGCTGGTCGAGCGCGCCGGCTTCCAGGCCGTGTACATGACGGGGTACGGCACCTCGGCCTCTCGCCTCGGCCTCCCCGACCTGGGCTTCGCCGGCCTCGCCGAGATGGCCGATCACGCAAGAAATATGGCCAGCGCAGTCTCAATCCCGCTGATCGCCGACGCCGACACGGGCTACGGCAACGCCCTGAACGTGCGCCGCACCGTCCGCATGTACGAGGCCGCCGGAGTCGCCGCTCTCCACCTCGAGGATCAGGTGCTCCCCAAGCGCTGCGGCCACCTGGCCGGAAAGCAGGTTGTGCCCCTGGAGGAGTTCGCCCAGAAGATCATGGCGGCCGTGGAGGTCCGCACCGATCCCGACCTCCTCATCATCGCCCGGACTGATGCTATTGGCGTGACAGGGTTCGACGACGCCCTCCGCCGGGGCGAGGCGGCCATCCAGGCGGGCGCCGACATCCTCTTCGTCGAGGCGCCGACGTCGGAGCAGCAGATCGAGACCGTGGCCAGGACCTTCGACACGCCGCTCCTCTTCAACTACGCTCCCGGCGGCCGGTCCCCGCTCCTGCCCTTCAAGCGCCTCCGCGAGCTCGAGTACGCCATCATCCTCCTGCCGGTGGACACGCTCTTCGTCGCGGTGAAGGCGATCCAGGGCTTTTTGGCGGGCGTGAAGGAGCGGGACGATGTCCTGGCCTTCGCCGACCGCTACGTCCCCTTCGCGGAGTTCAACGAGCTGATCGGCGTGACCGAACAGATGGCCCTGGGGGAGCGCTACAAGACGTAGGGGATCTGCTGAGTGTTCAGGCGGGGCGAACGCGGGCGAGGGCCTCGGCGAAGTGATTGAGCGGGGCCGGCTTCCTGAGCACGTCGGTGACGCCCAGTTCCCGCGCGGTCTCGATCTGGGTCGCGCTCACCGTGCCCGAAACGAGGATGACGGGCAGATGCGGGCGCTTGGCTCGTATCCGCCGCAGGACTTCGATGCCGTCGATCCCGGGCATGACGACGTCCAGGAACACCGCGTCGGGCGGGCTCTGGTCGATCGCCTGAAGACCTTCTTCGCCGCTGCCGGCGACGACGGCCTCGTGGCCTTCGCTCTCGAGAGCCTCGGCCACAATGAGCGCCACCTCGAGGTGATCGTCGATGACCAGAATTCTCACAACACGCCACCTTAGAGAGGCCGCCCCAACCGCGTCAAGAGCCTGTTTCGCCGCTTGGGATGCGATCTTTCGCGCATGAGGGGTCTCATGGCCGCATGAGATGGGAAGATTCTTCACCCACGCCTTTCGCGTGTTGACCTGAAGCGGGAATTCCGAGGGTGGTCCCCGTGAAAGCGCATCCCGCCGTCGATTTCATGGATTGTGGATAAGTGTGGAAATGTGGATAACCGCGGCGGGGGGGCGGTTGAGCCCGCTCCTACTTCTGTGGTAGGCTCTCGCCGTTCAAGGAGGCACACCATAATGAGCGCGCTGAAAGATGCGATCGACCGCGCCGTGGACGGCCTGGCCGACGAGCTGGAATCCCTCTCCCACCGGATCCACGCCAACCCCGAGCTCGGCTACCAGGAGGTGAAGGCCGCCGGCTGGCTCTCGGACTTCCTCGCTTCCAAGGGCTTCAAGGTGGAGAAGGGCGTGGCGGGCGTCGAGACCGCCTACCGGGCCACCATCGAGACCGGCGAGGGGCCGACCATCGCGATCCTCTGCGAGTACGACGCGCTGCCGGGGCTCGGGCACGCCTGCGGCCACAACGTGATCGCCACCTCGGGCGCCGGCGCGGGCGCGGCGCTGGCCGCGGTCCGGGGGCAGCTCCCCAAGGGGCGCATCCAGGTCATCGGCACGCCCGCCGAAGAGGGCGGCGGGGGCAAGATGAAACTCATCGAGGGCGGAGTCTTCAAGGACGTGGACTGCGCCATGATGATCCACGGCCTTGACCGCACCATCCTCCACGCAGACCTGTTGGGGATCGTGCGCGTGAACTTCGACTTCACGGGCAAGGCCGCCCACGCATCGGCCGACCCGTGGCAGGGGGTGAACGCCCTGGACGCCGTGATCCAAACCTTCAACGCGATCAGCGCGCTGCGCCAGCAGGTGCGCCCCGATGTCAGGATCCACGGGATCATCACCAACGGCGGCCAGGC
>JBBTEL010000001.1:0-7564 GCA_038042325.1 Candidatus Methylomirabilota bacterium | reverse complement strand
CGACGAAGCTCGCCATCGCGCTCAGGTGCTGGGCGGGGGCGCGGCTCGGGGCGGGAGCCGGCCGGCGGGAGGTCGCGTGAGAGACCCCGTGTCAACCGTCACCCAGCCACCGCGCGGCCGCGCGCTTGTTCGAGCGCCGGCTTCGCCGGCGCAGCCTAGGGGGGGAGGAGTCGGAAGGGGGGCGGAGCCCCCCTCCGAGGTATGAACGCCGCCGTGTACATGGCCCCGGGCGTCGTGGCGCTCGGTGAGTGGCCGATGCCGGTTATCGGCGCGGGCGAGCTCTTGCTCAAGGTCCGCGGCTGCGGGCTCTGCGGGTCGGACGTCGTCAAGATCCGCTCGGGGCGCGTGACGCCGCCCGCGGTCTTCGGCCACGAGGTAGTCGGCGACGTGGTCGCTGTCGGAGGGGGCGCGGGCGGGTTCGAGGTCGGCGATCGCCTGGTGGTCGCCCACCACGTGCCGTGCTTCGCCTGCCACTACTGCCGCCGGGGGAGCCCCTCCATGTGCCGCAGCTTCAAGACGGCGAACCTGGACCCCGGAGGGTTCGCCGAGTTTGTGCGGGTCCCGGCGCCGAACGTGAGGCACGCCGCGTTTAAGGTGCCGAAGACGCTCTCCGACGAAGCGGCATCCTTCACCGAGCCACTCGCGTGCTGCCTCCGGGCGGTCAAGCGGGCCGGCGTCCTCAGCGGCGACGTGGCCTGGGTGATCGGGCTGGGATCGGTGGGGTGCCTCTTCGTCCAGCTGCTGCACCGGGCCGGCGCGCGCGTCCTCGGCTCCGATCCGCTGGCGGCGCGGGTGGCCCTCGGTCAGAAGTTCGGAGCCGAGGCATTTCAGACTCTCGAGGCCCTCGGAGAGCGGGCGCGGGAGCTGACCGACGGACGGGGCGTGGACCTCGTGCTCGTGACGGCGGGAGGCGCCCCCGTGCTCCGGCCGGCGGCGGCGGGCGTGAGAGACGGCGGGGCCATCCACTGCTTCGCGGGGGGCGAAGGCGAGGAGCTCCCGCTTTCCCTGGACGCCCTCTATCATCGGGAGCTGACGCTCACAGCCACCTACTCGTCGTCGCCGGCCGAGCTGGCGGAGGCCTTCGAGCTCCTGGTTCAGGGACAGATCCAGGTGGACGGGCTCATCACCCACCGCCTGCCCCTCTCGCGTCTCGCCGAAGGCGTCGCCCTCACCGTCGAGCGCGAGGCCGTTAAGGTCTTCGTGACGGGGGAGCCCCGATGAAGGCCATGGTCTTCTACGGTCCCGGCGATCTCAGGTACGAGGAGATCCCCGTGCCGGCTCCGGGCCCCGGAGAGGCGCTGGTCAAGATCGAGGCCGCGCTGACCTGCGGCACCGACGTGAAAACTCTCCGTCGCGGGCATCCCGTGATGATTCCTCGGGTTCCCACCGTCTTCGGGCACGAGCTTGCCGGCAGTGTCGTGGCAGTCGGCCGCGGGGTGAAGACCGTCAGGGAAGGCGACCGCGTGGTCGCGGCCAACTCGGCTCCGTGCGGGCAGTGCCCACCGTGCCGGGGGGGACGCGCCAACCTCTGCGAGGATCTCCTGTTCGTCAACGGCGCGTACGGCGAATACATCGCGCTGCCCGCGCGGCTGACGGAGCGCAATGTGGTTCGCCTGTCGCCGAATCTTCCCGCGGCCCGGGCGGCCTTCGCCGAGCCGCTGGCCTGCGCCCTGGGCGGAATCGAGCGGGGCCGGGTGGAGGCCGGCCAGACCGTCGCCGTGTTCGGCGCGGGACCGCTGGGGTGTCTCCTGGCGATGGCCGCGACGGCGCGGAAGGCCCGCGTCCTCCTCGTCGGAAAGTCGGGCTGGCGCCTCACCCGCGTCCGGAGCCTCGGGCTGGGCGAGTGCCTCGACGCCGGCGAGACCCCGGACGTGGTGGCCGCCCTGCGGGATCTCACCGCTGGCAGGGGCGTGGACGTGGCGGTGGACGCCACGGGCCGTCTGGAGGTGTGGGAGCAGGCCATCGATGCGGTGGCCCGGGGGGGGACTGTGGTATTCTTCGGAGGGTGCGCTCCCGGGACCACGGTGCGGCTCGACACGCGGCGGGCGCATTACGAAGAGCTGACGCTGACCGGGGCGTTTCATCACACGCCGGAGCTGATCCGGCGCGCCGTGGAGCTCCTGGAATCGGAGGCGCTGATGCCCGACGGCCTCATCACCCACCGCATGAGCCTCGCGGAGGTTCCGCGGGCGCTCGACCTCATGGCCCGGGGCGCGGCGCTGAAGGTGTTGATCTCCTCGGAGGGGGGCTACCGCCCCCCTTCCGACACCTCCCCCCAAGGCTTGCGCGGGCAAAGCCCGCGCTCGAACTAGCGCGTGGCAATGAGGATCCTCCGGCTCTCCGCCGCGCTGGTCGCGCTCCTCTGCTGGGCGGGAGTCGCGGCGGCGGCCGATCCGGCGGAGGAGTTCAAGCACGGAACGAAGATTTTCTCTCTCCAGTTCGGGGGCGGGGTCCAGAACAACCTCGAGGGACACCGGACGATCTCCGAGATCTCCTTCGTGAACCTGGCGCCGCGCTTCTCGGTGCTCCCGCTGGAGCCGATCGGCAGCGGGTTTTTCAAGGGGTCGCTGGAGACCGGTCTCGAGCCGTGGCTCCAGTACTATCTGGAGCCCAGCACCGCGACCGCCGAGGGGCTGAAGGTGGCCCTGCGCTACCACTTCCTCGGCGCCTCCCCGATCTTTCCGTACGTGGAGGTGACGGCGGGGGCCGGCGGGACCAGCCTCAATGTCCCGGAGAAGCGGTCGGACTTCACGTTCGTCCTGGAGGCCGGCATCGGGCTGGGCTACTTCCTGATCGACGGCGTGCAGCTGACTGCGGGGTATCGTTTCCAGCACATCTCCAACGGCAACGTCGAGTCGCCCAACCGGGGGTTCAACTCGGACGCCGGAGTCGTGGGCGTGTCGTTCTTCTTCCACTGAGGGGTCACCATGAGCAGGGAAACGCTGAAGGAGATTGTCCTGGCCGGCCCCCGCGGCTTCTGCGCGGGCGTCGAGCGGGCGATTGACATTGTTGAGCTGGCTCTCCAAGTTTGTCCGCCGCCCGTGTACGTGAGGAAGGAGATCGTCCACAACCGCGACGTCGTGGACGCGCTCCGCCGCAAGGGCGCGCTCTTCGTGGACGAGCTGGACGAGGTGCCCGACGGGGCCACGGTGATCTTCAGCGCCCACGGCATCTCGCCCGCCGTGCGGGAGGAGGCCGAGCGCCGCGGGCTGCGGGTCATCGACGCGACCTGCCCGCTGGTCACGAAGGTGCACCTGGAGGCGATCCGCTACGCCCGGGAGGGCTACTCGATCATCCTCGTGGGGCACGAAGACCACGACGAGGTCATCGGGACCACCGGGGAGGCCCCGGAACGGATCCACGTCGTCTCCCACCCGGACGAGGTGGACACGCTGGATCTGCCGGACCCGAACAAGGTCGCCTACCTGACCCAGACGACGCTCTCCGTGGACGACACCCGGGAAGTCATCGAGGCGCTGCGCCGGCGCTTCCCCCGGATCGTGGGGCCATCGCGGAACGACATCTGCTACGCCACGCAGAACCGCCAGGCGGCGGTCAAGGCGGTGGCCGGCGCGGTGGACGCGGTCCTGGTGATCGGCGCGGCCAACAGCTCCAACGCCAACCGCCTCCGCGAGGTGTCCGAGGCGATCGGGACGCGCGCCTACCTGATCAACGATATCCGCGAGATCAAGCCCGAGTGGCTCGACGGGGCCGCCCGCGTGGGGATCACCGCCGGCGCCTCCACCCCGGAGTACCTGGTGACCGAGGCAGTCGAAGCGCTCAGGCGGCACCAGTCCGTCCAGGTCCAGGAAGTCCACGTGGTGGACGAAGACGTACGCTTCGGGCTCCCCCGGGAACTGGAAGAGATCGCGCGGGACACGGGGAAAGCGCTCCCGCCCCGCGTCGCCGCGGCCACCCAGGAGCGCTGAAGCGGGCCCCCAATTCAGGAGGCGGCGGCAACGCCGCCTTTTCTTTTTCTTCCGTGAGTCGTGAGACTACGCAGGCTCACGCGCTGCGGTAGAGCCTTGTCAGCACGAATTCGCGGTGGCCCAGGGTTTCCGCGGCGGTGAGGCGGCCATTGCACGTCCTGAGCGTGATCTCGATCAGCCGGTCGCCGGCCTCGTCGAGGGTCATCTCCCGTTGCAGGATGCCGGACACGTCCAGGTCGATGTGCTCGGCCATCTCCCGCGCCGTGCGCGGGTTGGCGGTCAGCTTGATCACCGGCTCGATCGGGTTGCCAATGACGTTGCCCTGGCCAGTCGGGAAGAGGTGGACGGCGAAGCCGGCGGCCGCCTGGAGGGTCACGCACTCCGCCGCGGCCGACGAGGTATCCATGAAGTAGAGCCCCGGGCCCTTGGAGGGCGTCTCCGCCGGCTTCAGGACGTCGATGTACTTCGTCTTCCTCCCGATCTTCTCGAGGTTCCCGAACGCCTTCTCCTCGATCGTGGTGAGGCCACCCGCGATGTTCCCCTTGGTCGGCTGGCTCTCGGAGAGGTCGTTCGTCTTGAACTGCTCGATGACGTCGTTGTATGCGCTCCAGGCGGCGAGAAACTTCCTCCCCACCTCGGGCGTCTCGCCGCGCGAGGCGCACACCTGCTCGGCCCCGGTGATCTCCGACGTCTCGCCGAAGCAGCTCGTGACGCCCAAGGGGTCGAGCTTGTCGATCAGGTTGCCGACCGTCGGATTCGACGCGAGCCCCGAGGTCGTGTCCGACTCCCCACACTTGACCGAGATCCAGAGATCCCGGATGTCGCACTCCTCGCGTCGCCGCTCGGATGCCGATTGGATGAACTCCTTCGCCTTCCGGGACGCCTTCTCGATCGTCCGGAGGTCGCCGTTGCCTTCGATCGCGAAGCCCTCCACCGGCTTGCCGGTCTTTGCAATTCCCTCGACCACCCGGCCGGTCCAGCCCGGCTCGATCCCGATGACCACGACCGCCGCCACGTTTGGGTTGCAACCTGTGCCGATCAGCGTGCGGAAGTGGAGCTCCAGATCCTCGCCGAACTGCAGGCGCCCGTAGGGGTGAGGCAGGGCCAGACAGCCCTTGATGTTGTTGGCGACCGCCTCGCACGCCGCGTTCGAGAGATCGTCCAGGGGAAGGATCACGACGTGATTGCGGATGCCGACCCGCCCGTTCTCCCTCCGATAGCCCCAGAATCTCAGCCGGTCCATGGCTACCACCTCTTCGTCTTCACGTTGTGGACATGCACGTGGCGGCCCTCGCCGACATCGGCGCTGGCCTGGCCCACATCATGGCCGTACTTGATGATCGCCTCGCCCTTCTTGATTTCCCTCAGCGCGATCTTGTGGCCGAGGGGGATGGGATCGCGCGCTGCCACCGAGATCGTCGCGTCGGTGTCCATGACCCAGCCCGCGAGAGGCATGCCGGCCTGGACGCCCTCCACGACGACCACGCCGACCGTATCCTTCTTATTGTGCACGAGGAAATGGGGTGCGCTCACTGGACTACCCTCCGTTGTCCTTACCGGGACTTGGCGTGAATCTACGCGGGGCGGGACGGACTGTCAAGGGGCGCTTGCCCGCTGACCCCCGTTCTGTGCTAGCATCTTCCGCACCGAGGTTCTGAGGAGGCACCGATGGCCATCGAGATCGGCAAGATTCGCAACGTCGGCTTCGTCGGTCATGGAGGAGTGGGGAAAACGTCCCTCGTGGAGGCCCTGCTCTTCTCAGCCGGCGCGACGACCCGCCTCGGCAAGGTGGACGACGGCTCCACGACCACCGACTTCGACCCCGACGAGGTCAAGCGCAAGATCTCCCTCAACACCGCGGTGGCCTACTGCGACTGGAAGGGGCACCGGCTGAACTTCGTGGACACGCCCGGGTACGGCGACTTCATCTCCGACGCACGGGCCGGTCTCCGGGCGGTGGAGGCCGCGGTGGTCGTGGTGGACGCGGTGGCCGGCGTCCAGGTGCAGACCGAGAAGGTCTGGAAGTTCGCCAACGAGTACAACCTCCCCCGGGTGGTCGTCGTGAACCGCATGGATCGCGAGCGGGCCGACTTCTGGCGGACCCTGGAGTCGCTGACAAAGCGTCTCAAGGCGAGGCTTGTGCCGCTCCAGATCCCGGTGGGGGCTGAGTCCGGCTTCAAGGGCGTCGTGGACCTCGTCAAGATGAAGGCGATCCTGTACGCCGACGGCAAGCCTCAGGAGGCCGCGATACCGGGTGATCTCGCCGACCAGGCGAAGGAGTACCGCGACAAGCTCAGCGAGTCGGCGGCCGAGAGCGACGACGAGCTGCTGGCGAAGTATCTGGAGGAGGGCTCCATCGGCGAGGCTCCAATGCTGAAGGCGCTCCGCGCGGCGGTCGCGTCGGGCAAGGTGATCCCCGTCCTTGCCGCGGCGGCGACGAAGAGCATCGGAAGCCACCCGCTCCTCGACCTCCTCATCGAGGCCTTCCCCTCGCCGGCCGACCGCGGCGAGGTGGAGGGGATCGAGCTCAAGTCCAAGGCTGCGGGCCGGCGTCTCCCGGATCCAAAGGCCCCATTGGCAGCGTTGGTCTTCAAGACGGTGAGCGATCCCCATGTCGGCAAGCTCTCCATCTTCCGCGTGTATTCCGGCACCTTCAAGTCCGATTCCCAGGTCTACAACGCCTCCAAGGAGGCTCGGGAGCGGGTGGGGCAGGTGGCGTGGCTTCAGGGGAAGACCCAGAAGGCGGTGGAAGCCCTCGGCCCGGGCGAGATCGGCGTGGTCGCCAAGCTGAAGGAGACGCTGGCGGGGGACACCCTCACCGACGAGGCCCACGCGATTCTCCTACCGCGCGTCGTCTTCCCCGAGCCCGCCATCTCCTACGCGATCCAGCCCAAGACCCGGGGGGACGAGGACAAGATCTCGAACGCGCTGGCCCGGATCGCGGAGGAGGATCCCACGATCCGCTACCACTTCGATCCAGAGACCAAGCAGCTCTTGGTCTCCGGCGTGGGCCAGCTCCACGTCGAGGTGGTCGTCGAGCGGATGAAGCGGAAGTACAACGTGGACGTGACTCTGCTGCCGCCGCGGATCCCCTACAAGGAGACCGTCAAAGGGCGGGCGGAGGTCCAGGGGAAGTACAAGAAGCAGACCGGCGGGCGCGGCCAGTACGGCGATGTGTGGCTCAAGATCGAGCCGCTCCAGCGCGGCGCCGGCTTCGAGTTCGTGGACGACATCTTCGGCGGCGCCGTCCCGCGCAACTATATCCCCTCGGTCGAGAAGGGCGTCCGCGAGGCCATGAAGCGGGGGGTGATCTCAGGCTACCCGGTGGTGGACGTGCGGGTCACGTTCTACGACGGCTCCTACCACCAGGTGGACTCCTCGGACATGGCCTTCCAGATCGCCGGGTCCATGGCGTTCCAGAAGGGCGTCCAGGAGGCGCGCCCGATCCTCCTCGAGCCGATCATGAACGTGGAGGTCACGCTCCGGACCGACCAGACGGGCGACGTGATCGGCGACCTGAACGGGCGGCGCGGGCGCATCGTCGGCATGGAGCCCGCCGGGGAGACCGCGGTGGTGCGGGCTCAGGCCCCGATGGCTGAGATGCTCAACTTCGAGCCCGCCCTCCGCTCCATGAC